>JBDSAA010000166.1:0-15156 GCA_039922375.1 Ferruginibacter sp. | reverse complement strand
AAGGAGGTTGGTTTTTGCCGGGTGTTGGGAGGTATACACTACCAGTTTACACAGGATATAACTATCGAAATCATGAAGAAATTGGGCAATAAAATAGCTGACATCAAACTGATACCACCCGGGCATGGGATAGACGATAAGTAAACTGGATTAAATAAAGGACATTGCCGGGAATAAAATTAAAATTATGGGCTAAAACCCTACAAGGGTTTAATTTGAATAGCCCCGGGTAAAACCCGGGGATGAAACGTTTCGGATTCACCAACCCCAACGGGGTTGAATTATTGCTGCTTACATTCAACCCCGCTGGGGTTGGTGAAACATACTTTCGTAACCATGGGTTTCACCCACAGCTACGCATATTCAACCCCGTTGGGGTTTGGTGAAACATACTCCTATGAATTAGGCTAATCTTGATCATGAAGACGATTATGACAAAATATTAAATAATAGGCTTCAAAAGACACATACTGGAGTCCTTCCAAAAAGCTATGCGCTGACGGATTGTAGTATTTCGAATATGGTTCACAATTTGGACCCGGCATGAAAACCAGGTTCCGCATTCAAGTATCCGATTTTTTTGATGATTCTACACTCCTGGAGTTCATATAATTCGGACAACTAAAATACAAGTGTTGCTAGGCAATTCTAATGCTTTTAGCATTTAATTTAAGAATAACCGTCATTGCAGAAGGTTCAATCAAATCCACTGAGCCCGATATTGACTCCACCAAAGCGTCAATGAAAGTAAATTCTCTTACTACTGTCTTTTTAATATTTCGAAAAATAATTCTCCCTGATAGTGTTTCACCTGTTTTTCTGCACCAAACCGGCAAAGGATTCTCATCAAATGCAATCTCAAGAATGAAGCTTCCGCCAGCATCATTTTTAGAAGATCCTTTAAAATTTAAACTAAATTGGCAGTTATAAACTACACCAGTTTTTTTCAGTTCCAATCTCCAATTCGATATCTACTATTGAATTGGTCTTTTTTGTTGTTGGTCCTGGTGGCATAGATTTAATTTTTATGGTAAAACAAAATTGATGAATTAGTTATTATAAGATACACGCTATTTTCTACTAACAATTCTACTTGGTGTTATTGATAGTTAGTCACTATTGTCCGACTATATTTATGAAAGCCTTATCGAGCTTGAAGAACCTCACCCCAACCCCTCTCCAAAGGAGAGGGGCTTAAGCCCATAGCGGTCTTTGACCTCATGCGAAAATTTTAGTCGGAACAATGATAGTTAGTTAATAATGACAACAGGCATTAAATTAGCATCTCACTATTTCGAGGGAATTGAACTTATGCCACTGACCCTCACGACATCTAAACCAAGCAACTTGCCAAAGACAACTTCTGATGTTAGACCTGCTATAAACCCAACGCCAAGTGCAAAAGGAGTAGAACGACTTGCATAGTCGGCCGCATTATCTGTCAGATTTGGATTTGTTGAAAGTTGCGCAGTTACAAAAAGCACTCCAGCAACACCGCCAGCCACTAATCCTAATACAATTGCCACCAAAATAGCAGGTGCAGCAACATTGAAGTTCCTCTGGCGATCAACCATTGGACGAATTGCCGCACCAGAGCCGCCGGCAAGAAGTGGGACAAGGAAAAGCATCCAAACGCTAATTTTATTTTGACCCCACATCCAGGGAACAATTGCAAGGGCTATTAGAAACAATATGGCAGCTACAATTGGAAAAATTGGTTTTGGGGCACCATCAATATTTTGTCTACGGATTCTTTGGTCAGATAAGGCCTTAACGCATGCAGCAGCTGATCCATCATTCCAGCCCCTTGCCATAAGATCGATTTCTTCCCTGCTCGGGAGATCTTCGCCTGCTGACAAAGATTCCCAAACCTTTGCCGTGCCGCCACCAAATTCTGAAAGTGCAATAATTGGCATTCTGGTTCCAATTGCAACCAAGCCAGAAATTTTTGCAGCATTGCCACCGCCCATAAGGACGAGTCCGTGGGCAGTAGTAATAGAACGATAAAAGGCAACCTCCCAATCGGCCCCTCTTTCTGCACGTCGTTCAAATAGTTTAGGGTGGGTACCCTCCTCGGGAAATGGTGGGGGCTCATTATCTTTGGAATACCACATGAGTATACAATGATCGTATTTAGGATTAGCCGCTATAAAACCTCTGACTACATCTGCCTCCAAAAATGGGCCGCCGTAAACCAATAGCCTTGCACCATTTCGTGCAAGTTCAGCGCCTAACTGTTCAGCTGCCTTTTTTGCTTTGGCTGGATCCAGCATTGGAGGTGTAAGCGTACGTCCTGGGCTTATGTCACCCACGATAGCAATTAGCGGACTTAACATATTAGCGTATTTTATTCTAAATATAATTTTAAACTTTAAAAAAAGCAAGGAGAAAAGAGCTTATCTATTTATTTTTATTGATCAACAAAACTTGATAAGAATACGATTTTGGAGCGAACAAGATATTTTAATCAAATTAACAGACAATTTCAACCACAGCTAGTAAGACCGTATGTTTGAGTTTCTAAAAACTTTGATGGTATAAGCATTTGAAAAAGCGGGAGTCTTCAACGTCTTTGCTTCGCTCATGGCCAGGCGAAAGAGATATTGTTGAGAGTATGTTTAAAAATTGTAGCAGTAAAATATTTGCAGTCCTCGCGGTAACAGCGGATTAAAGTCCATTGCTACAAAATGACATTGCAAAGCGGGGCAAAATATATCTTACAGTTTAAAACCTATTGGCTGCAAAAAATGCACTCTACCCGAAGCATCACCTAAAATAATTCTGTTTACATCATTAGCCAACTGTAATCTTGTTATATCTGCATCAACTGCAAAGCGGCAAACATATTCCAGCGATGGAAAATCAAAGATTTGTAGCGAATTTAAACTGTCAATTAAATACAAATAATTCCCGTGAACCTCGATATAATTTACCGCTGTATCTAACTTATTTATTATAGTGGCGTCCGAAATATCCCATAACAATAATTCCCTAAAATTCCAGCTGATCAATGTATCGCCCTTTATCAAAGCGCCGTAAACAGTGCTTGAATGCCCTTCGAAAACCTGTTTGCTTTTACCCGAAGGGATATCCCATGAGCGAAGCGTATTGTCATCAGACCAGCTGATCAATGTATCGCCTTGTATCAATGCGCCGTAAACAGGGCTTGAATGCCCTTCGAAAACCAGTTTGTTTTTACCCGAAAAGATATCCCATGAGCGAAGCGTATGGTCATGAGACCAGCTGATCAATGTATCGCCTTGTATCAATGCGCCGTAAACATAGCCTCTATGCCCTTCGAAAACCAGTTTGCTTTTACCTGAAAGGATATCCCATGAGCGAAGTGTATTGTCACCAGACCAGCTGATCAATGTATCGCCCAGCACCAATACGCCGTAGACATAGCCTCTATGCCCTTCGAAAACCAGTTTGCTTTTACCCGACAGGATATCCCATGAGCGAAGCGTAACGTCAGTAGACCAGCTGATCAGTGTATCGCCTTGTATCAATGCGCCGTAAACGTGCCCTGAATGCCCTTCGAAAACCAGTTTGCTTTTACCCGAAAAGATATCCCATGAGCGAAGCGTACAGTCATCAGACCAGCTGATCAATGTATCGCCCTTTATCAATGCGCCGTTAACAACGCTTGAATGCCCTTCGAAAACCTGTTTGCTTGTACCCGAAAGTATATCCCATGAGCAAAGCGTATGGTCTTTAGAGCAGCTGATCAAAGTATCGCCATGTATCAATGCGCCGGTAACATCGCTTGAACGCCCCTCGAAAACCTGTTTGCTTTTACCCGAAAGGATATCCCATGAGCGAAGCGTACAGTCATCAGACCAACTGATCAATGTATCGCCAGGTATCAATGCGCCGTTAACAACGCTTGAATGCCCTTCGAAAACCTGTTTGCTTGTACCCGAAAGGATATCCCATGAGCGAAGCGTTTTGTCAATAGACGAAATTTCCCCAACAGAAGACCAGCTGATCAATGTACCGCCCTGTATCAATGCGGCGGTAACATACCATGAATGCCCTTCGAAAACCTGTTTGCTTTTACCCGAAAAAATATCCCATGAGCGAAGCGTTTTGTCATAGGACCAGCTGATCAATGTATCGCCTTGTATCAATGCGCCGTTAACATCCCTTGAATGCCCTTCGAAAACCAGTTTGCTTTTACCCGAAAAGATATCCCATGAGCGAAGCGTATGGTCTTTAGAGCAGCTGATCAATGTACCGCCCTGTATCAATGCGCCGTTAACATCGCTTGAATGCCCTTCGAAAACCTGTTTGCTTTTACCCGAAACTATATCCCATGAACGAAGCGTATGGTCTTTAGAGCAGCTGATCAAAGTATCGCCATGTATCAATGCGCCGTTAACATCGCTTGAATGCCCTTCGAAAACCTGTTTGCTTTTACCCAAAAGGATATCCCATGAGCGAAGCGTAGTATCATCAGACCGGCTGATCAATGTATCGCCCTGTATCAAGGCGCCTGTGACAGAGCCAGAATGACCCTCGAAAACCTTTTTGGTTTTACCCGAAACGATATCCCATGAGCGAAGCGTTTTGTCATCCGACCAACTGATCAATGTATCGCCCTGTATCAAGGCACCGCGAACAGGGCCTGAGTGACCTTCGAATACCTGTTTGGTTTTACCCAAACGGATATCCCATGAACGAAGCGTTTTATCCTGTGACCAACTGATCAATGTATCGCCCTGTATCAAGACGCCGTAAACAGGGCCTGAATGACCTTTGAATACAAGATTATGGATGTCTGGAATTTCCAGGCATGGGTTCAATGGCATTAAAGAAAATTCTGTTTTTTCAGAAATAGCCTTAACCGCCTGCTCAGCCACCTGCCTGCATAAAACGTGAGGGAGTGCACCAAGCCTGCCATACAACTGATGAGGCAATTGAGATGGGTCGTCGGCTATCACAGCAGCACTTAGCAGCAGCGCTTTTCGGATTAACATTATCTCTTCCGACGCAGTCCCATACTGGTAATCCGAAACAATTTCATATAGGTTTCCTGTTGCTTTTAATTTTCCTTCAATCCAATAATAGTTTGCAAGTAACTTAAAAGAATCCTCATAAGCGCCGGCCTCAGCCATATGCCATACACACCAATACCACATATAATTGCCAGCCCAGTTTTGGAAAATGCCGCTGTTTTTTACCAGTAAAAGATGCCACGCAGGCTTATTATTCAAACAGGTTCCATAATACTTCAATAGTATGTCATGCATTTCTATGCTCCTGCCTGGCAGGTCAAGATCTATCAATCCACATTGATGAAATACTTCTACTAATTCTTCGCAGTAGAAATCATCCAACTCCCAGTATTTTTCGAGGATAGCAAAAGGGATTTTTTCATCTTCCGGAAAGATACCGAGACTGTATAATTTTTCTTTTTGATCTTTATTCAACAGGTCTGTGCTGGCGGCAAGACAGATCTGTATAGAATCATTTCTTTGCTCAGCATCGGCTTTGTCAAAACCAAGAAGCCCCTTCCTATCCAGCTTTTTATTTACATAAGCAATAGCCTGTTCTATAGATTCGCCTTCATCTGTTCTTGCTTTTAACTGTGCACCGGCAAGCCTTAATAGTAAGGCCCAGTTACCCAGCTTTTCCGCCAGGTCACCCAAACTGTCTTGTGCCGCATTGCCTGTTCCTGTAAAATTGCTTAACTGTTCTATCGCCTCTTCTCTTGTCATTTCATCTACATGTTCCTGCTTAGCGTTTGATAACAATTTATCCATACGGGTGGTAAAAAGAATGGTGCATTTTCCCGCTGCTTTCAAAATATTTTCCGCGTCAGTCCTGTGCCATACATCATCCAATACCAACAGGTAGTTTCTGCCCGAAAGTTTTTCATTCAATAGTTGTTGTGCCTGTTCTGTATCAATAAACTTTTTATTATCATTACTAATAGCATCATACAATTTCTGCATAGCAGTCAAAGCGGTACCTTTCTGTTGCCCAAGCGTTACCCACAGTATGCCGTCATCAAATGCATGTATTATATCGTCGTCATTGCATAAGGCTATTGCAAGAATTGTTTTACCAAAGCCGCCACTACCCTGCAAGGCAGTTGTAATGGAAACTGGTTCATCCGCATGCAGCAGCAATTTTTTTAACCTTTGCAATTTTTCCGGTCTTTTAACATAGTTATTCACCTCGGATAATCTTGGTGCCATAAATGGCACTTTAGGTATTTCAGGCCTGCTATTGATATCATTGATAAACCTTTCCCAGTTTTTTTCCGGATGATAGATGTGTTGTTTTTTTAACCAATTGGGAAAACTGTTATAGAAGCCCGGCTCATCTGGCTTGCCATTTACCGGCAGCACTGCTATACCTGTTTTTCGGGCATACATCCATTCATCCTTACAGTTGGCGGATGCAAGAGCACCGGGTGTAATCAGCATGATCAGGAACTCAACCGAATCTATAGCTTCTTCAATTTGCTTACTCCATTGCCCATATTTCATCTGGCTATGATCCTGCCAAAAAGTTATTGCTTTACCTCTTTCGTCGGTGCTGATCTTCTGCTTTAACTCAACAGCTAACTGTTCAGCATCAGCGTGAGAATAAGAAATAAAAGTGGTGAATTGTTTAGCTGGCATTGTGATTGAACATTAATAGTGAGATGGTACCCGTTGCTAACATTCGATTAAGTGCGGATATAGCCGACCACCCTTTATTATGATTTTTTGATTTTAATGTGGGTAGTGTTCATTCGTAGATATTGGGAGAAAATATCAAGCTAACAGGAAGGAGTATTTGAAAAATAAAGTAACGCTATTACGGGACAAACAGTTAACCAAATAATAAAGTTAAAAAAAGATTTAAGGCCAATTTAATGGATTCCTTTACCGTCTTTGGGTGATCGGATTTTGTAAAGAATTTTCCTTTTGATTCATCAGTGGTAGTGCTTTCCGTAACTGCTGGTTTTTGTCCATCTAATTTGGGTTCGTTTGCCATGTTATTTATATATTGAAAATGAACTTAAATTATCACCACAACATTTTGTTTTCTGGATGCTGCGTTGGTTGAAGTTAATGAATTTAAAATGCCTTGCCAAATGACTGCACCCTGCAGTTGGCCTTCTTCTCGGCAAAGTCTACCTAAGGGCTATGTGCAGAGCCGGGGAACTTGCTACGAATAAAAAATTAAAATCATTGGTTAAAACCCTGCAAGGGTTTAATTTGAATAGCCCTGGGTAAAACCCGGGGATGAAATGTTTCGGATTCACCAACCCCAACGGGGTTGAATCATTGCTGCTTATTTTCAACCCCGTTGGGGTTGGTGAACATACTATGCGTAACCTGGGTTTCACCCAGGGCTATTCAAATTAAACCCCCTCGGGGTTGTTGAACATACCCTGCATAACCATGGGTTTTACCCACGGGTATTCATATTAACCTCTTCGGGTTTTTGCCTACAGGTTTAATTTTCGCATCCCGCGAATTTCTAATACTTTTTTATGGTACTCCTTTTTAGCAACATCTGCCAAAAAACTATGTGCTGAACCGGGGACGTTGCGCCTATACCGCTTACTGTTTGCCTGGCATTGGTAAAAATACAAATCGACGGCGCTTTGCATTCACTAGCGCAACGTTTCCTCACCTTACCCACAATGCAGTAGAGACAAGGCATGCCTTGTCTCTACAACGTAATCAAACCAAACATCAGAAATTCTACCGCAATTTTTATGGAAATGCAGGATGTGGCTTTTAAAGATGAAAGACAACAAAAATGATGACCGCAACGTTCCCGCATAAAGCCCGGAGAGAGGGGTAGCCCTTAAAAAGGGTTACGAGATTGACAATGATCAATAACTGCTGTATTTACCGGTCAATATTGCGACAAAGGTGCTGGTTCAGGTTCATCTTTGAAATGTGTTTCTATAATCCGGTTGATCATCTCTATGCTGATGGGCTTATTTTCGAAGCTGGAAATTTCAGGCATGTTCTGCGCCTTTAATTTATCCTTTGGATTAAGCGATGTGGTGAGCATTACTATAATGATCTTACCATGATGTTTTTGATCAAGCTGTTTATACTTTTCCAAAAACTCCCAGCCATCCATTGCAGGCATATTGATATCAAGAAATATGATATCGGGGCAAGGATGGCTATTGCGTTCATTGCAAAAATATTCGCTGTGCGTAAGATAATACAATGCTGTCTCGCCGGTTTCCGCCACCTGTATATGCTGCGTACAATTTGCTTCATTCAACAGCATCGTACTGATAAAATTGGTTGGCTCATCATCATCGATCAGCAGTACACATTTAAGCTTTGGTTTCATGCTTTATTTTTTTGGGAATGGTAAAGTAGAAGGTGCTCCCCTGGCCCGGTGCGGATTTCACCCAAATTTTGCCATTGTGAAGTTCCACTATCTTTTTGCAATGCGACAAGCCGATACCGGAGCCCTGGTATTGTTGCCTGGTATGAAGCCGCTGAAATATAACGAATATTTTATCGGTGTGTTGTTCAGCTATACCAATGCCGTTATCAGCAAAGGAAAACTCCCAATGGCTATTGTTGTCTCTTACACCCACTTTTATTTGAGGAGAAGTATCTTTTTTACGGAACTTAATTGCATTTAAAATCAGGTTTTGAAACAGCCCCTTGAGCTCTGTAGGATATCCCTCAATCACCGGCAGCAAACAAACCTCAATTTGCGCATGTGCCTCTTCGATAGCCATACCGAGGTCGGCCAATACATTGCCAAGTACATCGTTGCAGTCTACTTTTTCCAGCTTTTGCTGGGTGCCAATTCGCGAATAATCAAGCAGGTCCTCTATAAGCACTTTCATCCGGTCTGTAGCTTGTACAATGTAATTGAGATATTTGTCAGCATTGCTATCGAGCTTGCCCCGATATTGGTTTTGAAATATTCCAACAAAACTGCTTGTGGTACGAAGAGGTTCCTGCAGATCATGAGAAGCAACGTATGCAAACTGCTCCAGTTCCTTATTCTTTTTTTCCAGTTCTATAAGCGCCTGATCGGCCTCGTAACGGGCGGTCCTTTCACTTTGTGTCATGGCGGCCAGGCTTTCTGTACGCTCTGTTACCTGTTGCTCCAATAGCTCCTTGTGTTTACTAATTGCGGCTACCCGTAACCAATATATAAAGTAAATGGCACCTGCAATTACTACTACTACTAGCGAAATAAACCACCATGTTTTCCAGAAAGGCGGCGTAATGATGATCTTGAGCATTGTATCTTCCCGGCTCCACAGCCCATCACTGTTAGATGCTCTTACCCGGAACGTATATTCGCCAGGATCGAGGTTGGTATAAGTTGCAATGCGCTGGAACCCGGTATTCCGCTTCTTATCAAATCCTTCCAGCATAAAGGAGTATTGATTTTTTTCAGACACAGTGAACCCGAGCGCTGCGAACTCAATGGTAAACATTGATTGCTCATAGGATAATGTAAGCTCCGTTGTTTGACCAATATCTTCTTTTAAAGGAGAACTTGCTTCATCAACTGTAACTGATTTGTTGAATATTTTGAAATCGGTAAATACAACGGGCGGAATATTCCTGTTCTCTGCCAGGTTGTTAGGGTTAAATGCATTGAAACCATTAACACCCCCAAATAATATTTCACCTTTACTGGTTTTAAGACCAGCACCCTGGGAAAATTCAAAGCTTTGAATACCATTAGCCAGGCTGCTGTTCCAAAAAGACTTTTTTTCAGTATCGAAGCGGCTGATGCCATTGTTAGTACTTAACCACAAGTATCCCTTATCATCTTCTACAATACTGTTGATGGTATTATCCGGCAGGCCGTCGCCCATAGTGTAGATGGTCAACTTTTTGGTATCCGGGTTCAGCAGGTGAAGTCCGCCTGCCATAGTTCCCACCCATATATTTCCGTGCTTATCGCCATTTAAAGAAATAATTATGTCGCTTTCAAACGCTGTGTTGGTAAGGTCATAGCGGTTAAAGATCTTTTTTTCAGGATCATACATGTTGAGACCGGTAGACGAACCGACCCACACCCTGCCCTTTTTGTCTTCATAAAAACAGCGTATATAGTTGCCTGTTGGCGTGTGAGGATTATTCGGATCGTTTAAATATTTGGTGATAATACCTGTTGATTCATCTAACACATTGACCCCGCCACCATTTGTACCCATCCAGATATTTCCTTTACTATCTTCTAAAATCGCATACACAGCATCATTATTCAATTGCCCGGCAGCATCCCCTTTTGTATAATGCTTAAAGATCCGTGCTTTGGGATCGTACCGGTCCATACCACTGCCGTAGGTGCCAATGTAGAGATAGTCTGTTTTTGTACTTTGATAGACGCATAAAAGTCCCCAGGAAGCCAGCGAGTCTTTGCTACGCGGATCAGGATTGAAGCGTTTAAAATGCCCGGTTGATCTTTCCCATAAATTCAAGGCCCCGCCAACGGTACTTATCCAGGTATCGCCACCGGGTTTTTCAGCAAAACCTGTAACAGTATTAAAGCTTAAACTTGACGGGTCGGCCGGAAAATTTTTATAAATATCAAAGTAAGTAAGGTTTTTGTCGTATTTATTGATTCCACCCTGAGAAGTTGCAACCCAAAGTATTCCTTCCTTATCACTCAACATCGCACGAACATTGGCGTTTCGGGCCAGTGATGTCGGTTCATTCGGATTGCTATTGAAGTGGTTAAAAGTTCTTTTATCAGTATCAAAAAGGTCCAGCACATCCGAAGTACCGATCCACAATTTTCCATTGTCTGCATTTTCAATGGCGGTAATCTCGTTATGTCCCAGGGTAGTCGCATCGGCAGGGTCATGGGTAAAATTGGTAAACGATCCATTCTCCCTGTTAAATAAATTCAGGCCATTTTTTGTGCCTATCCAAAGGCGCCCAAGGCCATCTTCCTTAATTACAGTAATCCTGTTGTTGCTGATGCTAAGAGGATCATTGTCCCGATGCAGGTAATGCTTGAATTTATTTGTTTTGCGGTTGAGCAAATTGAGCCCGCCTGATGTGCCGACCCACAAATTATTTTTACTGTCCTCAAAAACACAACTGATCCCATCGCTGCTGATACTTTCCTCATCCCGGCTATCATAAGCAAATTGAGTGATCTTTCCACTTTTGCGATCCAGGAGGTTGAGCTTCCAGAATGTGCCTATCCATAAGTTATTTTGCCTATCGTCATAGATAGCCGTTACGGAGGCTTGGCTTAAACCTGCAAAAGCACCCGAACTCTCTTTATAATGAACGAAGCAGTCATGTTTTCTGTCGTACATGCTTAATGCACCATTCACTGTACCCACCCACAGTATTCCTTGCCGGTCTTCATGCAATGAAATGATATAACTTCGCCGAAGACTTTTCGGATCTTTTTTCTGGTAACGATACACTTTAAAATTATAGCCATCATAACGGTTCAATCCCTCCTGCGTGCCAAACCACATAAAACCATACCTGTCTTTCAGTATCACCTGCACGGTACTTCGTGAAAGGCCGTCGAGGTTGGTAAGATGCGTAAATTTAATTGGAGACTGCTGGGCACTTATCAAAGAGGAGGTGAACAAAAAATATAACAAAAGACCTTTGTACGGGCATAAGCTAAACATTAAATTACAGGAGCAATTTTTTCTTTTAGTAAGGTTCATCAGGAGATATAATTATTTCATATAGATATTGTAAACATAGCTATAACGCAAAGTAATTAATTTGGGCATTGTCGATCTGTAGCCAACACAAAGTATCCGGTGTAGATGAGAGTCCACTCGTTTCAAATGGCACACTGATAGAAGCAGGGATGAGTCTTTATATATCGTGCCGCCATTGGGTGTGATTAACGGCAGACACTTTGTTACCTGGGGTACATTTTATTTTCTCTTGCCAGCAACGTCTCCCATCGAGTCTTAGCCTGGCTTAGGATGTTGCGCAATACGAATACTGTGGCAGTAGGATTATTCACAGTGAACGTGGCTTTTAATTCTATCACATATTTTATTGAAATGCAGGATGTCGCTTTTAACGATGATCGACAACAAAAATAATTGCTGAAACGACCTGGCCTTACTCACAAGCCCGGAGAGAGACGTTGTTTGTAAAGGGACTACGTCATCGGGGACAGATAGTTAGCCAAATAAGTTTAGAAAAAGATTTAAGGCCAATTTGATGGTGTCTTTGAATGTCTTTGGGTGATCTGACTTTGTAAAAAATGCTGCTTTGGATGCTGTTTTCGCAGCGTCTTCGGGAACTGCTACTTTTTGTTCGGGTAGTTTAGATGCGTTTGACATGTTATGCTATATTTTGTTTGCTGCGATGATTGAAATTAATTAATCTCAAATGTATTGCCAAATGAAGGGATTGTACCTTATGGCCGGGCATTTACGATACATGCGTCCATTGGGGCATGCAGAAACTTTCTAATGTTTTTTTTCATAGTCATCCTCGTCCTTTGGATGCACTCTCTATTATATACTGCAGCCCTGGTAATATATTATTTCATCCACAGCGTGGAGTTATATGTAAACTACAGTGAAAAAACTTATACTTTAAGAGGTAAATACGTGTAGTTTTTTTAAAGAAAAAAAAATAAATAATACATATTTGATATTAATAAAATAATCAGTATGTTTATAATATCAATTCAGCCTTCCTTGCCATTTAATTCTACCAATCTCATTCAACGCTGAATCAAATGTGCCTTTAACTCCCTCAAGAAATTAATAATCGGTACAAACTTCTGCCGGGCATCATGTTCTCTATGACGCTACTTATTTAGATCCAGCAGCCTTCCAATAGTTAGTTCCCATACATAATTACAA
The DNA here is from genome assembly GCA_039922375.1 of Ferruginibacter sp. GTDB lineage: Bacteria > Bacteroidota > Bacteroidia > Chitinophagales > Chitinophagaceae > Ferruginibacter. Next base: position 2,342 of record JBDSAA010000166.1, on the reverse strand, counting down.
ACCTAAACTAAGCAAAATGAATCTACTTAGACTTAGCGCCTGCCTGAGAAAAGGCACGTTGTATTCTCCAAAAAAGCACCCTTTACTGCTGATTGATTCGCCTTCCGGATGAAGATCTTCCATCCCCCGTATTTCCATAAACGGCCATTCATCTAAATTTATCATTCCTTTAAATCGAACATTTATGAAAGAGAAATTCATGTCATTTCATCCACTACTTAATGTACGGAAGAGTATTTGGGCCTGTATGATATTTTTAATTTCAGCAGCTTGTTTTCTAACAACAGATTCCATGGGACAACTTGCCCCTACCGGAAGTTCTTTTACTACAAATCCTACTAACTTCAATATTGACGGATTTTTGCAAAAACAAATAGAAGGAAACGGTGATTGGTTGCAAAAGGTGGGTGGAAGCCCCGCCGGCTCTTATCTATTTGATGATGCAGGTAATTCATTAAATCCCGCAGCATTTCACTTTGTTGATGGTTTTGATGGCAACGATAAAGTATTTGACGGCAGTAATACAGCTAATGAAAATCCCGTTGATCCGGTTAAATTCTGGAAATGGAAGGTTGGCGGAGCCACTAATAAATCAAACATCAATCATGCACTTTTATATCTTTCAAAAGATCAGGCCGGAGATTCATGGGGTATGTTTAGCGCAGATAGAGAGAGTGGGGTTGGAACCTGTGCGGTTGATTTTGAATTTTTGCAAAAGAAATTTGTAATGACAACCGATAATAAGTTCCAATCTGATGGCCTTGAGGGCGGTCGAACGCTTGGAGATATTATTGTGAGTGTTCAATTTAAAGGAGGCAATATTGGTAATATAATTTTTCTTAAATGGGTTGTAAAATCCGGCGGTGGTTATGAGTACCAGGAGTTTGCTCCCGCATTAGGCGATGCATTTGCCAAAGTAAATACAACTGATATTACTGTGCCATATAAAGCTTTTGGAGCCAATACCACCTATACTCCAAATACTTTTATTGAAGGTGCGATCAATCTTACCAAATTAATTCAAACTGGTATAGGCAGTACTACTGATCCATGTTCAGGAGCAAATTTTAAAACTTTATTTATTAAAACTAAAGTTACCGATGGTTTCGAAGGTAATATGGATGACTTTTTGGAGCCACAACAAATCAATCTGAGTATTGGCGCAACTTCCATCAGTTATAATAATCCAATTTGTAAAGGCGATGTAAGTTCTTTACCGGTTATTTTTGGAATTAATGCTGTTACACAAACAGGCACTTTTAGTGCCCTCCCTGCAGGTTTGTCTATCAATAGCACTTCAGGCTTGATAGATGTGACAAACAGTAATGTGGGGACCTACACAGTTACCTTTAGTTATAGTGTGAATAACTGTGCCAAATCATCAACCGCTACAGTTGTTATCAATGCTTCTCCCATAAAACCTGTTGTTGGCATAACACAACCTTCGTGTTTGAAATCAACGGGAGATGTTACACTAACCTCAGTAGCTGAAGCTGGAACTACTTATACACTATCCCAAAATAACATTGTGATAAAAACAGCGAACTCCTCTGGTGTTTTTGCAGACGTAGCAACAGGAACTTATCAATTGAAGGCAACCAATGCAAACTGCAGTACAAACGGAGACGATGTAGTTATAAACGTCCAACCCACGACAACTACTGCACCAGCTACAACCGTAGATCAACCTACCTGTTTGGTGAGCACAGGAACAGTATACGTAACCGGGTATGATGCCACAATAAACGCTGGTTATAGTTATACGCTTACCTTAGGAAATACAGTTTTAAACGCAGTAGCGGGCGTTTTCAGCAATGTGCCTCCAGGTACATATACCTTTAATGCATCCAATGGAAGTTGCAGTGCAACAGGGGCCGATGTGATTGTTCAAGATCAACCACAATCTCCATCTGCTTATAACGTTACCGGTGGCGGTGCCTATTGCAGTGGCGGATCTGGAGTAGCGGTGGGCTTAGATGGCTCACAGAGTGGTGTAAACTATCAATTATTTAATGGTGCTTCACCCGTAGGATCTGCTGTGGCAGGTACTGGTGCTGCTATAAGTTTTGGTAGCCAGACAACTGCAGGAAACTATACAGTTGTTGCTACTAACACAACTACCTTATGTACAAATAATATGACAGGTAGTACTTCAATAACCATCAATCCATTACCAACAACATTCAACGTTACCGGTGGCGGTGCCTATTGCAGTGGAGGATCGGGTATAGCGGTCGGATTGAGTGGTTCGCAGAGTGGTGTAAACTATCAATTATTTAATGGTGCTTCACCCGTAGGATCTGCTGTGGCAGGTACTGGTGCTGCTATAAGTTTTGGTAGCC
>JBDSAA010000165.1:0-31876 GCA_039922375.1 Ferruginibacter sp. | reverse complement strand
TCCATTGGTAGGTTCATCCAATATCAATACTTCCGGATTGCCCAACAGGCAGGACGCAATGGCCAGCCTTTGTTTCATACCCAGCGAATACGTGCTGAAGCGGGAATCTTTTCGTTGCGTAAGATTGACCATTTCCAGTACACGTGGTATATCCTCCTCCCCTCTTCCTTTAACAGCGGCGGCTATTTTTAAATTTCGCTCACCAGATAAATAATGGTAAAAATTAGGTGTCTCAAGGAAGGTGCCGATTTGCCGGCGATGGGTCTCGTTCGGCACTTCGCCTAATAGTTTGTAACTGCCTGAAGTGGGTTTCAAAATATCCATGATGATACCTAGCATGGTCGTTTTACCGCTACCGTTAGGGCCTAAAATTCCAAACACTGTGCCTTTGGGAACATTAAAGCTAACACCCTTTAAAGCCTGTACCCGCCCATAATCTTTGCGGATATTATCTAAGGAAAGAATTGACATATACCAATGTGGGTTTAGGCTTTGAAGGTAGGTGATTTTATAATTTATAAACAGTAAAAATATTATAAGCGGTGGGCAAGGTTAAAAAACAACCTGCACATTTTATGCTGCAATACGCTCACAGTTTTATAAATTATTGCAAATGCTTTTCATGCCATTGAGAAGTGAATTCGCCCAGTATAGCAAATTCGTTTCTTGCAAAATTGAGTCTTTGCAAACGAAGGTTATCAATATCTTCCTGCAACACTTTTCGGGTAAACGGATTGATCGTTCCCCCCGGCTCCAATGGAGCCGCAGCAGGATTATATTGGTACTGCGGATCTACAATGGTGCCCCTGGGATACATGATACCTGGTTGGCCTTTGCCGCGGATATCCAGTATGGTTGGGTGATGCAATCCAATGGTATGGCCATATTCATGTGCAGCCGTGGTGGAATTATTGAGCAGGTTATCTAATTTAAAATAACCCGTATTGCTGCCTATTCCATCTACAAACGAAATATCCGTACCTGCAAAAGATTCTATCCTGAAATAATTATTTCTCGGGTTAATATTTTCGTAAACCATTTCCGGTACAAGGCCTGGGGACCAATCCCCTTCGATATCAAATACTATGTCATACGACCTGTTCTTAATTACTACTTTCCCTTTGGCTGCGTTCCAGTGATCAGCAATATCTTTAGCAATTTGAAAACTCAATGTTTCGTTGGCGGCATCGCCATAAAAAAAAATCATTGAATGAATGATGATCTGTTGCGTAGCTTTTCTCAATTCGACTTCTCCCATTGTAGATATTTTTGCTTGAAGATTCATTTTAAAAGTAGCTAATATCTCATAATTTCAAGTTAAAAAATATCGATTGGAAACATGGACAGAGATAGCACTGCGTGCAGCTCATGAAAGCTCGCTTTATTAAAAATGAAAGCGCTGACTAAACCAATTTAATGAGATCACCACTTGCTATTTCAACAATAAATCATTTACGGAAATAAATCGCTCCTGGTAAAATTTATTTTCCATAGAAGTAATTGTAACTCCATTGGCCTTGCCGCTACTGCTATGGATAAATGAAGGTCGGCCATTAACAATATCACATACGATACCGATATGGCCAATGGTACGTTCAAGCGGATCGGTTCCTGTGAACAAAATAACATCGCCGGGCCGGCAAGTACTCAATGTCGTTTTTATCCCAACATTCGCAAACTCGTAAGATGACCGTGGTACGATGGTATTGAAATGATTAAAAACGAAAGTAATAAATCCGGAACAATCAAATCCTTTGGCAGGATCAGTACTTCCATATAAGTAAGGTACACCCAAAAGGCTTTTTGCAAACAGCACCAATGAATCACGGTTTACTTTCGCTTGTATTTTCGGGCTGATGGGTTGATGAGGAACCAAGGTATCTTTTACTATTGACTTCTCCGCAGGGACTAAAGTATCCTTTGTATCCTGTACAATTGGTGGCTCCTGGTAAAAAGCTTTTTTTTCTAAAGGATTAAAAAAAATAAAGAAACAGGCTGTTATAATTATTCCGAGTGTGACGCCTCCCATGAATTTATTCATTGAGTTGGATTTATAATGACATTTAGCTGACAAGTGTAAGTTAGGCTAAATGTTAGTAGGCTATGCTACTGCTTAGGTTCGTCATTAAATTATAAGTGCCTACGAAACTAATTGCAACTGTATACATGGATGGAAGAGAAGCAATAAAAGTGATACCACGATAAAAATTATATTTGTAAATCTTTAAAAATCAACCTGGCAAAAGCAGTAAAAACAATATCCGTATTAGAGGAAAAAGTTATCAACAAAATTTACCTGATCCGGGAAAATAAAGTGATGTTAGATTTTGATTTAGCAGAGCTTTATGTAGTAGAAACAAAGCAGCTAAAAAGACAAGTAAAACGAAACCAGGAAAGGTTCCCCAAAGATTTTATGTTTGAGCTAACAAAAAAAGAATTTGAAAACTTGAGGAGCCAATCTGGCACCTCAAGTTGGGGCGGTACAAGGTATATGCCAATGGCTTTTACTGAACAAGGAGTAGCTATGTTATCAAGTGTTCTAAACAGCCCAACAGCTATTGAAGTGAATATCCAAATTATAAGAGTATTTAGTTAAATGAGAGAATTTCTGTTAACGAATAAAGATATTTTACTAAAACTTGAGCAGGTAGAAAAAAAGATGATGCAACATGATAGTAAAATGAATCAATACGATGCAGATATTAAGCTGATTTTCGAAGCATTAAAAAAATTGCTCAATCCATCCCACCAACCAAGACAGCGAATAGGTTTTAAACCGTAGGACCGATAGCCCCACATAGTACGCCTAAGTCTTGCCCCAAATGACCTCTGTGTTAATTCCTTACAGGCTTTCCACTCTTCAGCACACTTTGTATTCTTTCAAGCGTTTTCTTTTCGCCTGTAAGGCTTAGGAATGCTTCTCTTTCGAGATCTAGCAAATACTGTTCGCTCACTAAAGTAGGTTCGCTTAAATCTCCGCCGCACATTACGTAAGCTAATTTTTTAGCTACGGTCGCATCATGCTCCGTGGCGTAATTACCTAAGCGCATTCCATTGATACCAGCCAGCATGGCGCCCAATGCTCCACGACCCAGCACCTTTATATCATTTCTTTGTACGGGCATTACATAGCCATCTTCATACAGGTCTATCACCGCTTGTTTACCTTCCGCAATACGCCTGCCCGGATTTATACTTATCAAATCCCTGCCCTTTCGGTATATACCTAAATCGTACGCTTCATGAGCTGAAGTAGCAACCTTTGCCGTAGCAATGGTGAGGAAACGGTTTTGTAATGTGATGGTATCTACTTCGCCCTCATGCATCTCGTCTGCGGCACGCAGTACAAATTCTTTGGTACCTGCACCACCGGGAATTACACCTATGCCTACCTCGACCAGGCCGGTGTAAGTTTCCGCGGTAGCAATTACTTTATCAGCATGCAAGCTCATTTCGCATGCACCTCCAAGGGCAAGCCCATGAGGAGCTACCACTACCGGAATGGCAGAGTACCGGCAACGCATAATAGTATTTTGAAACATCCTTATCGCCATGTCTATCTCATCATAATCCTGCTCTATGGCCAGCATAAATATCATTCCCACATTTGCACCCGCACTAAAGTTGGCGCCTTCGTTTGCAATCACAAGGCCCTTGTATTTTTCCTCTGCCAATGCAATGGATTTCTGAATACCTTCCAATACTTCACCACCAATGCTGCCCATCTTGGTATACCATTCTAAGCCCAGCACATCATCCCCCAAATGATATGTGCGGCAGGCGCTGTTCTTCCAAACAGTTTGACCTTCAAAATTTTTCATTACAATAAACGCTTCGCCACCCGGCATTGCCTTGTATGATTTGCTGGCAATATCATAATACAAGCGTTTCCCGTTTTCCACTTTATAAAAACTGCTGGCACCGGATGCAATCATCTCCTCTACCCATGGCGCAACCTTGAAACCGGCAGCTTTCATTTTCTCTATAGTTTTAGCTACACCCAAAACATCCCAACTTTCAAAAGCGCCGATCTCCCAGCCAAAGCCTGCCATCATACCATCATCCACCCGGTACAACTCGTCCGTTATTTCAGGAATTCTATTAGAGATATAAGAAAATAAATTGTAATGAAACAGCCGGTAAAATTCGCCCGCTTTATCTGTGCCTGCGCACAAGGCTTTCAATCTTGTATTTAAATCGTCAATTGGTTTGGCTGTTTCCAACGTAGCAAAACGCGGCTTTTGTCTTGCACTATATTCCATTGTTGCCAAATCCAATGTTAGGATTTCCTTTTCCCCCCCGGTATTTTTTGTTTTTTTAAAGAACCCATGCCCCGTCTTATCGCCCAGCCATTTATTCTCAACCATTTTATCGAGCCAGGCCGGAATAACAAATTGTTCCTTCGCTTCATCATCCGGGCAATTTTCATAAACCCCTTTCGCAACTTTCACCAATGTATCAATGCCTACCACATCTGCTGTACGGAAAGTGGCAGACTTTGGCCGACCAATGATTGGTCCTGTTAAGGCATCAATTTCATCTACGCTCAATTGCAATTTATCCATGGCATTCATAATGGCCATCATGCCAAATACACCTATTCTATTGGCAATAAATGCCGGTGTATCTTTGCAAAGCACCGTTGTTTTACCCAACTGTAAACTGCCATAATCCATTAAAAAATCCACCACTTCGGGATCAGTATGCGGCGTAGGAATAATTTCGAGCAAACGCAAATACCTTGGTGGATTAAAAAAGTGCGTACCGCAAAAATGCCTTTTAAAATCTTCACTTCTGCCTTCGGTCATCATATGAATGGGAATGCCTGATGTATTAGAAGTAATTAAAGTACCAGCTTTACGGTATTTTTCTACTTCGGTAAAAACGGATTGTTTTATGTCCAACCTTTCTACCACTACTTCTATCACCCAGTCGCACCCCGAAATATCTTTCATATTATCTGTAAAGTTTCCGGTCTTGATCCGCTTCACCACATCTTTGGTATAAACCGGCGAGGGATTGGATTTAATAGCAGCCGTTAAAGCATCATTTACAATCCTGTTTTTCACCACTGGATGATCCAGGGAAAGACTTTTGGCTTTCTCCACATCATTCAATTCTTTAGGCGCAATATCCAATAACAACACCTGCAAACCTATACCTGCAAAATGACAAGCGATACGGCTACCCATTACTCCACTACCTAAAACACCGACTTTTTTGATGATCCTTTTTGACATACAATTAAATTAGTTAGTTAAACAACTATTTTGGAAATCGAAATTAAGACTTTTTACAAAAGCATCATAAAAAATAAAACAGGCCATAAAAGCCTGTTCTTGTTATCCTCTTTGAGTGAAATAAATTGAATGAATTTTTACAATAGAAGTATATTATTGTCCCGGCAACAAACCAATGTGGTTCTTCGGTGGCGCCGCACTCTTGTACATGATACCATTGAGCATCTTCCCTTACGTTTTATAAAGGAATGTTGTCACTTAACTGACGCCGCTGCCACTTTCAATTACACCTTCGGGACTTATAAAATGAAGTTTCCCTGCGGCATCTTCTGCCATTAGTATCATACCATTGCTTTCTATACCACGCATTTTTCGTAGCGCCAGGTTAGCTACCACCACTACCTGTTTACCGATAATATCTTCAGGTGCAAAATGAGGGGAAATACCACTAACAATGGTTCTTTTTTCAAATCCCATGTCCACCTCCAATTTCAATAATTTATCAGCCTTAGCTACTTTTTCAGCAGACAAAATGGTGCCCACCTTAAAGTCAATTTTTGCAAAATCATCAAACACAATTTCAGGTTTCACCAGCGGCGCTTCCGGCGCCTGTTGAGCATTGCTTTCTGTCACTTGTTTTTCTTCCATTTTTAAATTTGAACTTTTGATTTTTAATTTTTCCACCTGCTCTGCTACTTCTGCATCTTCTATTTTTCTAAATAATAACTGGGGTTCTCTTAGCGAGTAACCTACACTTAATAATTTGCCTTTACCAGCATTTTCCCAATCCAGCATTTTGTCAACCACCTTCATCATGTAACACATCTTATTTGCTGCGAAAGGTAAGAATGGGTTGATAAATACCGCGAGGTTGGCTGTTAGCTGCAAACAAATATGCAGGCAATTGTCAATTATTTTCTGGCTGTCCGCATTTGTTCCCAAACTTTTCGCAACGATCCATGGTTGTTTGTCCTGCATGTATTTATTGCCCTTTCTTGCCAGGTCTATCACTTCATACAATGCATCCCTGAACTTGTAACTTTCAATTAAATTTTCAATAGAAGCTTTCGTCTTTATCATCTCTGCAAATAAAGCTTTGTCTGCATCATCTAAAATATCAGCATGTAACGGCGGCACTTTTCCTTTGCATAATTTATGCATCAATACAAAAGCCCTGTTTACAAAATTACCAAACACATCCACCAGCTCGCCTTTAACCGCATCCTGAAATCCCTTCCAGGTAAATTCGCTGTCCTTTGTTTCGGGGGCAATAGCAGTCAAATAATACCGCAGTGCATCCACCATCTGGTCGCCACCGTTTTCCTTCTTCACAAAATCATTAATGTAATCATCCATCTCAATGCTCCATCCCCTGCTGGTACTCATCTTGTCCCCTTCAAGATTCATAAACTCATTGCTGGGTACATTTTCAGGTAAAATATTTCCATGCAGTTTTAACATCACGGGAAATATTATTGCATGAAAAACAATATTATCCTTGCCTATAAAATGAACCAGTTTGGTACCTTCATCGTACCAGTATGGTTTCCAGTCTTTGTCATTATCAATGGCCCATTGCTTGGTTGCACTGATATAACCGATGGGAGCATCAAACCAAACATACAAAACCTTGCCTGTGCCGCCATCTACATTTTGAGGAAGGGCGATCCCCCAATCCAGATCACGGGTTACCGCTCTTGCCCGCAATCCTGCATCCAGCCAGCTTTTGCACTGCCCCAGCACATTCGCCTTCCAGTCGCTTTTATGATCTTCGAGTATCCATTTGCGTAAAAACTCCTCATGCCGGTCTAGTGGCAAATACCAATGCTTAGTCAGTTTTTTTATCGGTGCGTTCCCACTCAAGGTACTTCTTGGATTAATCAATTCTTCCGGGCTTAATGATGTGCCGCATGTTTCACATTGATCGCCGTAAGCATTGCCATTTCCACACACAGGACAAGTGCCAACAATATAGCGGTCTGCTAAAAATGTATTTGCTTCCTCATCAAAATATTGTTCTGTTTCTTTTATTTCAAGATCGCCTTTATCGTTTAAAGCAGTAAAAAATTCCTGCGCCGTTTCATGATGAAGGGGTTCTGTAGTACGGTGATAAATATCAAATGAAATCCCCAGGTCGGCCATGTTGCTTTTCAACATTGCATGATATTTATCTACAATGGCACGGGGTGTTGTATTCTCCTTCATCGCCTGGATGGTAATCGCAGCGCCATGTTCATCGCTGCCACACACATATACCACATCTTTCTTTTTCGCCCTCAGGTAACGCACATAGATATCCGCCGGCAGGTATGCACCAGCCAGGTGGCCAATGTGCTTCGGCCCGTTTGCATAAGGAAGTGCAGAAGTAATTAAATATCTTTTAGGATCTGTCATAATTTTTTGTACTTAGCTGTTGTACTGCTATTAAGCTTCATTGGCGTCGCACTCTTGTACATTGTATCAATGTGGTGCGTCTTAAAAACAAACAGCAAATCGAAACCGGCTCTGTATTTTATTCAAATAGCGTGTCAACCAACTGCGATTTGCGGATTAATAATTTACTCGCTTTATAAACCGTTTTTATATAAGCGCTGCAAATTTACCTAAAGCAAGTACAATACCCAAACAAACAAAATATAGGCTGCGAAGGAAAATTGAGCAAAGCAGCTATCGGTGAGCATCTAACAATACTAATTGTTCATATCGGTGTTAAGATTTAGAAGTCCTGTTCAGAATTCTTATTTTATGCTCCATATTACTATAAATTTGACCTGTACAAAATGGCAAGGCTCAAATACAAGAATATGCTCTTCAGATAACCTGTGTTGTCATTTTTAAAATGAATGATAAATCTTATGAACCGGAAAAATTTCTTATCATCTGTTCTTCCTTTTGCGGGATCATTTACGCATACTGACAAACTATTTGAAAACGCCGATCCTGAAGTTCTTCCCATCATTCCGAAATATCTAAAGAAGGGCGACATTATAGGCATCACCAGTCCGGCAGGTTATACTACCGTGGAAGATATTCAGCCAGCCATCAATAAAATATTGGAATGGGGTTTTCAAGTAAAAATCGGAAGCACTATCGGTAAAAAGGATTTTACATTTGGCGGCACTGACCAGGAAAGACTGAATGATTTTCAACAAATGCTGGATGATAAAACCATTCAAGCAATTTTATGTGCAAGAGGCGGTTACGGCGCAGTGAGGATCATTGACCAAATTGATTTCAAACAATTTGCCGTTCAACCAAAATGGATCATTGGGTTCAGTGATATAACGGTAATGCATAGCCACCTGAATCGAAATTATGGCACAGCTTCAATACATTCTAAAATGTGCAATAGCTTTCCTGACAACTGGAACCTGGCTGAACCTATTCAAAAAGAAACCATTGAAAGTATTCGCAAATGCCTGATCGGCGAAAAGATGGTTTACCCGGTCATTCCAAATCCCAAAAATAAAAATGGCATGGCCACCGGTATATTGACTGGTGGAAATCTGAAAACAATCGAATCATTGTCAGGCACCAAAAGCGACCTGGTGACCAAAAATAAAATACTATTTGTAGAGGATACCGGCGAATATCTCTACAGTATCGACAGAATGTTTTGGAATCTGAAACGAACGGGCAAATTATCTCAGCTGCAAGGACTTATTGTTGGAGGATTTAAAATAAAAAAGGATGATGAAGGCGAAGAGTTTGGCAGGGCGCTGGAAGATATCGTATTAGAAAAAGTAGCTGAATTCAATTACCCTGTTTGCTTCGATTTTCCGGTGGGGCACCAGAAAAATAACTTTGCATTGAAGTGTGGCGTGAAGCACAAACTGGTGCTAAACACTGCCGGCGCATCATTAAAAGAAGTGTAAGTATTTTGTATATTTGGTAAAATGAAAAGTTATGGCAACTGAATTAATTGAAAAAGATTATGTAACTATCAGGGTTTCTAAAAAAGTAGGGGCAAGGGGTATTAAAAGAATAAAGGATTTTGTGCAGCTTTTAGAGACGAATAAAGATGCACCTAAGAAAGTGCCTCAAAAATTAATTGATGAACTTTCTAGAAAAATCAACAAAACTGCATGGGATAAATTAAAGAAAAAGAGGGGTCTAAGTCTTTAATGATAATTATTATTGATACTAATATTATTATCAGTGCTTGTCTGAATTCCAGAAGCGAACTTTATCAAATACTCTTTACTACTTACAAAAATATAGATTTTACTACTCCAGATTTTACCCTTGAAGAAATCATTCATCATCAGGATGAAATTTGCTTAAGAGCAAAAAAAAACATTGTGCTGTTTCAGCATAATTTGTCTATGCTGCGTGATAATTTACTTATTTTACCCACCGCTGATTTATCAACTGACAATCTATTAGAAGCAAGAAAATTAACTTACTCAATAGATATTGATGACACCATATTTGTAGCATTTTCAATAGCACTAGATGCGCTTTTATGGACAAATGACTTAAAACTTTACAGAGCATTGCGCCGAAAAAATTTTACAAACGTTATTCGTACTAAAGAGTTGAAACTAATATTAAAAGGTTTATGATAAAAATTCCACCCTATCTAAAAAAAGGTGATACCATTGGCATAACCTGTCCGGCGGGTTACATGTCAAAAGAAAAAGCGCAAACCTGCATTGATACTTTGCAGTTATGGGGTTTTGATGTGATGGTGGGTAAAACACTTGGCAGCAGTTCCAACAATTATTTTTCCGGAACGGACGAAGAACGACTGAATGAACTACAAGCCATGTTGGATGATGAAAGTATCAGGGCCATTCTTTGCGGCCGTGGTGGCTACGGCGTTAGCAGGATTATTGACCAGCTTGATTTTTCCCGGTTTAAAAAGAAACCCAAATGGATTATTGGTTACAGCGATATCACCATTTTACATGCTCATCTTTATTCAAATTATAAAACCGCTTCTATACATGCGCCCATGGCTGCCGCTTTTAATAATGGCGAATTCAACAATGAATATATCGCCTCTCTACATAAAGCTATGTTAGGCAAAAGGACGAACTATAAATGCACTGCCCATCCATTTAATAAACAAGGCATCGCAACCGGTGAATTAATAGGGGGTAATTTGTCCCTGCTAACGCATCTGATTGGAACACCGTCCGATATTAAATCTAAAGGGAAAATATTATTTATAGAAGATATCGGGGAATTGATCTACAGCACGGATAGAATGTTGTACCAGTTAAAACGAAGTGGTAAACTGGATAACCTTGCTGGGCTCGTCATCGGCGGATTTACTGATGTAAGAGACACAGAAAGACCGTTTGGGAAAACAATCGAAGAAGTGATTTTTGATGTTGTTAAAGAGTATGATTACCCCATCTGTTTTAAATTTCCCGTAAGCCACGAAAAAGAAAATTATGCTTTAAAAATAGGAGCAATCCATGAATTGAAGGTGGGTAAAAAAATTGTGCAGCTAAGGGAGCGTTAACAATGAATCCAGCTTCTGTTGAAACAATGGAAAGCCGTTCAAATCATGATGCGACCCTTTTTTAATTGTAACAAACTCGTCAGTGGGTTTTAAAACTTCTTTTAATTTTGCTGCACAGCGATAAGGTATAACCCAATCACCCGTACCATGGAAAATCGTGATGGGCACTTGTATGTCTTGTAAATACCCGTTCGTATTAATTTTATAATTTGCCATTCTGGTGGTAGGATAAATAAAAGCATAACAGCCAAACAAATCAGGAATGCTATTATACGGTGTTTCCAAAATCAACCGTTTGCAGTCAATTACCGAAGCAAGATGGGCGGCAATCCCCGTTCCAAATGACTTTCCATAAATCATAATGCTGTCCTTATTATATTTTGAAGCGGCCATTTTATAAACCTGCTCCGCCTGTTGGTACAAAATTCTTTCGTTTCTTTCTCCCACCGTTTTTCCAAAACCAGGGTAATCTTCCATCCACACTTCGTAGCCATGTTTTGTAAAATTGGCTGCAAATTTTGCATACCTGTTGATGTTTCCTTTATTACCGTGAAAATAAATCACGACCCCTTTTCGTATTGAATCAGCAGGGAAAAATTGCACCATATTTAATGTGTCCGTTTTATTAAAAGGAATATCAACCTCTTTGAAAGGCACATCAAAATGGTATTGGTAATCTCTGGCTAAAACTTTTGGATGAAATAAAAAATAGTCCTGCAAATAAAAAAAAGCAATGCCAATAACACAATACAGTAAAACAAATACTTTAAGCCAGCGCAGTAATCTTTTTTTATTCATGGGTGCAAAGGTAGGTAGTACGGGGTATTGAGTAGTAGTATTGAGTAGTAAGACGTGAGAATTAAAAATTAAGAATTAAGAATTAAGAATTTTTTGGCAGCTATAACCGGCTACAAAATCAGGACCAGGCATTCAGTATCCTGCATCCGACACCCAGCCTAATACTTCAAAATATCTCTTATAAAATTGTGGTACTCCGGAAAGGACGGGAGGTTATTGTGTCCACCTCCTTCTATGCGGATGAGTGTGATCTTCCGGGGATTTAAGGCCTGTAATTTCTCACTGTTTCGGATGGGTATCAGCCAGTCTTTTGTGCCGTGCAAAATGTAAGTGTGGCAATTTACTTTGGGCAACCATTTATCTGTACGCATATGAAAACGGAGGACAAATTTAATGGGCAGGATAGGTAAAAACCGTTCTACAGCTTTTTTGAAACTGTAATACGGTGCATCCAATATCAGGTAGCGTGGTTTGTTCTCGCTCGCCAGGTGGGCCGCAAAGCCGCTGCCGAGGCTTCGGCCATAAACGATCATATGGTTTTCGTGATAAGTCTCAGTAAGTTTATTGTACACAAACTGCATGTCATTCAGCATATCCTTTTCACTTCGCTTACCGGTACTTTTCCCAAAGCCGCGGTAGTCTACCAGTACAACATCATACTTATACCTGAAAAAATCAGTCGCATATTTTGCCCATCCTTTTATACTCCTGCTGTTGCCGTGGAAATATAAAACCAATCCAAAAGGTTTTTCAACGTGGAAGTGCAAGCCATTGATCCGTACGCCGGGCTCCACATCAAAAAATAATTCACGGAAGGGTGCATCGTACTTATATTGAAAATTTTGACTCAGTTTTTCAGGCTTAAAAATAAACCGCTCCTGAACCAAATAGACAATAATTAATAAAATAATGTAACCGGCAATGATATAGATGAGCGTAGGCGACATAAATTATTGCTCTGTTGATTTATTTGTTAACAGTGATGATTGCTTAAAAAACGGCTACCAAAAATTACGGTAAAAAAACAAAGGTCACAGAGTAAACATTTTTATCCATGCATCCATCCCACCGGCAAGGTTAACCAGATTTTGAAATGGGAATTTATTTTGAAGCCGCTGTATGGCAATATGGCTTCTAACGCCTTTTTTACAGTATATAATTACCTGCTTTTCCTTCTCTATGCGGTGGATGTGTTGTATAATTTGTTGCAAAGGAATCAACTCGCCGCCTATGTTGAACTCCTGGTGTTCAGTAGTTTCCCTTACATCGATCAGTTGGATATCGGCATTGGCTTTTATTAATTGAACGAGTTCAATTGCGGTGATGATATTCATGTCCAGCCTAGATCTTTATTAAATTTAAAAAAGGAAAGCGGTTAAAATGCGATTTGAAATTGAAGCGTTAGGCCTCCTCGTCACTATATACCCTTATTAGCTTTATTTTGCTAACAGGTGCCACTATCAATGGGAATTTCTCCACAACCACTTTGCTTTGCTCGAGCCCGAAACCTTTTTCTTCACTTAACGAAATCTCCTTTACATAAAAGTATAATTTCATCATGATACGCTCAAAGAAAGGCAGTTCATTATCTTGTGATAAGAACTTTTCCATCACCACAAATTGAAAGTCCCCCACCACATTATTACGTTGCTGGCTTTCGTACCGGCTGGTAACATTTACTTCCCTGTTTGCCACCAGGTCTTCCACTACTTTTTTAAACATCAGGTTCAGTCTGGGTGCCATTCTGAAACCAAGTCGAAATTCTACACGAATAATATCATTTGGAATAATATGCTCAACAGAATACTCAGATGTATAGGGATCATCCATGGTATCTACATGCACAAACCAGTAAATGTCGGCACGCTTGGGCTTACCGCTCAGGATGGAATAAATGATCTTGTGTTCAATTTCTTTGGGGTTGTTAGCACTTGTTAAATAAACCAGGTGAGTAGCATATTTTGGAACGGATGTGTCATTGCTGAGTTCTTCCAGCTTGGGTACATATTCCTCTAAACGCACAAATTCAACGTATCGGTTTTTGATTTTTCTGGCCCGGTGCCAGACATACATTACGGAGAACATTACAAAGCCGATCATCATCGTAATGTAACCCCCATGGATAAACTTACTTAGCAATGCGATAAGAAAGGATGCTTCAATAATAAAATAACTACCCAGGAACAAATAGATCAGCCCAGGAGTTACCCGGTGCAGTACCAGGTAATTTGCAAACAATATCGTTGTCATTATCATCGTTGTGATAATAGCCAGGCCGTAGGCAGCTTCCATTTTTGCAGATTCCCTAAAAACTAAAACGACTCCCACACATCCAACAAATAAGAGCAGGTTAATACCGGGAATAAAAATTTGCCCTCTTGCTTCCGTTGGGTAGTTGATCTTAAATTTTGGCCAGAGGTTTAGGCGTATGGCTTCGTTAATAAGGGTAAATGACCCTGTCACCATTGCCTGGCTTGCTATGATGGCCGCAGTTGTAGCAATCATAACGCCTGGCACGACAAACCAGTGCGGCATCAGGTCGTAAAAGGCGTTGATGCCTTCTGCTTTAATAGTTTCCGGGGTAAGAAGTTTAAGATTGTGATGTTTCAACAGGCTTGCTCCCTGGCCAAAATAGTTGACCAGCAGGCAGGATTTTACAAATATCCACGAAATGCGAATATTGCCCCTGCCGCAATGGCCAAGGTCACTATACAATGCTTCGGCCCCCGTAGTGCATAAAAAGACAGCGCCCAGCAGCCAAAAACCTTCCGGATAAGTCACTAAAAAATGGATGGCATAGTAAGGATTTAGTGCCTGGAAAATAGTTAGGTCATCTGAAATATGAATAATGCCGAGAATGGCCAGCATACTAAACCAAAGCGACATGATCGGCCCAAACATTCTACCAATGCTTGCGGTTCCAAACTGCTGTGTAAAGAAAAACGCAGTAATTATACCAATTACAATATAGACGATCGTATTTTGACTGAGATCCCTAAAACTGGGAAGTTCCTTTAATCCTTCGATAGCAGAGGTGATGGAAATGGGAGGTGTAATGATACCATCAGACAGCAGTGCAGCACCGCCGATCATAGCCGGCAGCACCAGCCATTTTCGCCGGCGCCGTACAAGGGCAAATAATGCAAAAATGCCGCCTTCTCCCCTATTATCTGCCCTCAATACCATTATTACATACTTAATGGTAGTTAAAAGTGTAATGGTCCATATGATCAATGACAGTGTCCCCAGGATGAGGTTTCTATCAATGACCCGATCCTTTATAATGGAGTTGAATACGTACAGAGGGGATGTTCCAATATCACCGTATATAATTCCTAAAGCGACCAGTAAACCTGCAGCCGTTACTTTATTAACCTTATTTGACACTTACAATTATTTTTAGGTAATAAAAAATTATCAATAAGCAAGGCTACATTGAAATCCATACACAAAGGTAAACTGAAATGATATATAAATCCGGAAACGAAACTTGTGTTCCTTACAAATGTGAAAAGATATTATCACCATTTCGCAGAATTCTTGTTGAAACATTAATTGTGCGCTATAAGTTTAAAGTATGGGGTAAATTTTTCCTCACTGAAATAAACAGCAAGTATATATCTGCTATATTCAACTAGTTCTAATAAATTTTATTGATTTGCGTTACCTTTAATCCAGATATTGAAATTGAATAAGCCAATTTAATCAGGGATGCTTTACTTAATAAATTTTCCCCCATGCGAAATGCATTTTTTTTACACCTGACCATCTTTTTGTTTTCATGCGATAACAAGGACTCAAATGCAGATATTGCGACAGCCGATACAACTTTTGTTACCGCCGAACCCGCAAAATCTTCGTTTGAAAATCCAGTTCCCTTTAAAAATCTCATATGGTCTCCTGTTTATGATTCGGCCAAAGGGAGTGTTGTATTAAAACAACAAAGGCCGGTAAACGCAGATACTTTAACAGCAGATAAATTGATAAATGAAATTAATACTTCGTGGGAGGGCATTCAACTTGAATTTCGTAAAATCTCGCATGACACGATCTATGTAGCCATCCCACAGAGCACGGTACTCACTCAACAAATGGGCAGCAGCGGCGCATACAGTTACATGTTCTCCACTACTTTTACTTTAACAGAGTTAAAGAATATCAAATTTGTTAACTACGACTTTGTGGAAGGAGACCATTTGGCCCCCGGAACTATGAAGCGGGCTGACTTTAAAAATTGAGCGAAGAGCATAATTCAATTTATAAAATTCCAAAGAATCCCAAAGCGAAATACAAACCCAGGGTAAACATAATGTGGAGCGGCAAAATTATTCCTGGTAAAAGAAAAGCCATTTGCAAAATCTACCGCATTGATGTTTTCAGCACGCAGATAAGCAGTAAATGATTTGATCCTGAAATGCATGAATCCGCTAATATCCGGGCGGTTCTTAATGGTCAAAGTATCCTGTGGTGTAAACTGGCCCATCAGCGGTGAAAAATTATATGCCTTGTAAGGCGTGTAATAGCGCAACTCCAGCCCGGTGCTCAGGTTTAGATTTTTAAAAAAAACTCCTTCGTAAGCCAACCTGTTTCTTGTAAAAATAAACGGCACTTTTATAGGTGCGGCACCGTCTACCTGCTGAAGTGTTACGTCTGTATACCAGTTCCATCTCCTGCTTACCTTGATTTTTTTTGAAGCACTCGCCTGCATCAGGTTGATCACCTTGCTATATTGGACAGTCTTGTAAAACCCGGCGAAATAAACATAGTTCGTGATCAGGTAATTGGCAAAGGCCAAACTGATAAAAGGATTGTCAGCCGAGGTTTTTATGCTGGTGATATTTTCTTTTTTGTAACCCCCCTTATTACCAAAAGCAAAAGATGAACCCGCCTCATAAATATAAGAAGGGCTTCTGCTCACATTATTAAATGATACCCGGACATTCCCCAGTTTTTTATTAAGGTATCGGCTAAGGGTTGCGTAGATATTATAATCGGCATTGTTAAAACCAGCCAGGTAAAAATCGCCTTTAGCCAATATATCCCAAAGCCTGTTTCTTGTTTTGTTGCGATACTCCCCATGCAGAACGATATTGTAAAAACTTTTACTCCCGGCGGCAAATGTGCCCGTAATATTTTCCAGCCTTGCTCCCGCTGATAAAAATTGCGCTGCATTTTTTGTATCCGGAAATTGTACCAGCGAAAAATCGTTGGTTACCACTTTCCATTTATCCGTAACGATCAGCGAATCGATACTCCTCCTTAAAGTAGTATCGTACCACTGCTGATACAGCGCGCTATCAGCTACGATGTCTTTAAATTGATAACTGTAAGTATTGTAGGTAAACGTGTGTTGAAAACGAAGCTTAGGATAAAACAGGTACTCCGTGGTGGAATCATTTATTGCCACCGAATCCTTTTTTCCAATATCATAGCTTTGCCTTAAAAAGAAAGTAAATTCCTTGTAAACATTTCCTGTGCTTACGGATGATTTGAAAGGATTGGGTTGAAGCCCCTTATCGCCACCAAGGTAAACGGGAATGGTAAAACGCTTTTTAAAATTATCCTCGTAAAGAAGGCTGTCATCTTTAATACCACCATTTTCAGAATTTTTTACTGTATTACCTACAAGCGTAAAATAGGCTGCATAGCGCTTACGCTTACCCTGATAGTTGCTAAAAAGCCGGTAGTTGTTTTGATTGGTATTTTGTGTTACAAAAAAACCAGGTGCCGACACAAGGCGATACTCAAAACCAAAGTTTAAATTAGGTCGTGGATTTTGCGTATGCAATATCCTTATCATCTGCTCTTTGCCGGATGCCAACTGGTAACCAAGCTGCGTAAAGGGCTTGGTGGTTTTAAAATAACGGGTGTTCTCTAAGGTAAATCTGTATGCGTCATACGCATGAAAGCCAGCATCCCAGCCGGGCTTTACAAATGGCGAGAAAATAAGCGGGTAACCAGCTGCGCCATTTATTCCCAAATACTGCTGATAGGCGGGTAACGGATAATATTTATAAAAGTCGTTGATACTGGTATCAAGCTGCACACTTCGGATAGAATCAAGGTACCGGAAACTAATGGTTATGGAATCCTTCGCATCATCCCTGTGCTCAAAACCAAGATTATCGCTTTTGCTGGCTGTATCACTGTTTGCATTAGGGGAGGGCCTCGATGAATTATCTCTCTGTGGCCGCTGAATACTTCTGGGTACTTGTGCAAAAGCGGATTGCAGCGCTATCAACATTAAAAAAGTAGATACTAATTTATACATGCACTACAATTGAGCAATCAGTTCTTTAAACAGGTAGGTGAGTTTTGGTTCGGCAATCGCAGCGGCCTCAAGCACTTCTGCATGGGTAATTTTATTTTCTTCTTCCCTGATACCGATATCGGTTATAACACTCATTGCAAACACTGTAACACCCATATGCACCGCAGCTATTACTTCCTGCACAGTGCTCATGCCCACTGCATCTCCCCCAATTAGCTGCAGCAATTTATATTCGGCCCTGGTTTCAAAAGTAGGGCCCGTTACACCGCAATACACACCTTCCTTCAGCTTTATTTTCTTTTCTGCTGCAATGAGTTTTACTTTTCGGATCAGGCTTTTACTGTAAGGCTCGCTCATGTCAGGGAAACGTGGGCCCAGTGCATTTATATTTTTTCCCAGTAAAGGGTTTACGGCAAAAAAACTAATATGGTCATTTATTGCCATCAGGTCGCCCACTTTAAAGCTGGCATTCATTCCGCCAGCTGCATTGCTGATAAGCAGGGTTTCAATCCCCAAAAATTTCATTACCCTTATTGGAAACACTACTTCTTCGGGAGTATATCCTTCATAATAATGAAAGCGGCCGGCCATCGCCACCACTTGCTTACCACCCATTTCACCAAAAATCAATCTGCCACTATGCCCTTCCACCGTGCTTACCGGAAAATGAGGTATGTCGCCGTAAGGTATTTCTTTTGCAATGTTCATTTCGGCGGTAAAGCTGCCAAGCCCACTACCTAATACAATTCCCACGGAAGGAGATGCCTTATAAATATCCCGGATAAAGGCCACCGCCTCATTAATTTTGGTAACCATTTTTTAATAAATAAAATGAAAAAAATATTTCTAATATCCACAATCCGGGGATAGCCTTGTAGCTGGGTTCCAGGAATGTATTAAAAACAGTTTTGCAAAGAAAGTAAACTAAAGCCAAGGATAGCTTAAAATAATGGTAAAAAAAGAGGGGCCGGTTGAACGGCCCCACCTGATGAGGTAAATGGATGAGTACTGAATGTGCAGTTTGGATTATTGATATTTCAATTGTTTAAAACAAGTCCTCATTACTCTTGTCACTATTGCTTGTTAAACTTCCTTACAATAACATCATCCTCTAATTGTATTTTGAGGATATACGATCCATCAGCCATGTTGTTTAACACTAATGGAAGTGTTGTAATGCCCTGCTGCAATTTAAGAGACCGTGTATAAACCTGCTTGCCGCTAATATCTGTAATAGTAAGGTTGCCGTCAGTTTTTTTGTCGGCGTTAATCTCTACCGTAAGGTTACTTGATATTGGGTTTGGATACAATTTTATATCAGCAATACCCTCATTTCTTATCCGGCGTGTATCGCTTAGTTTTGCTGTATTATCTCTATCTATTGTGCGTAAACGGTAATAGTTATTTCCTTTTAGGGGATTGAGATCAGTAAAGGAATAATTGTGTGTTACAATGCTATTGCCGGCGGCTATTACCTGCCCTATACTAATAAAATTGACTCCATCATTGCTTCGTTCAATTACAAAGTAATTGGTATTTACTTCCTGCTGCGTGCTCCAGTTCAAGATGTTAACCTTATTGGAGCGGCGTGCTACAAACGTAGCAAGGCTTACTGGAAGTGTATTTCCTGCGGAAGCAATAATAGTAAATGCTCCCGAACTGCTAGAAACATCATCCCAGCTAAATACCCGCATGTAATAATGTGTATTGGGCGAGAGCAAACTCAGGTCAAGCACTTCGGTGGCCGCACCCTCTGTTACATCTACACAGGCAACTGGCGATGTATTGACGGTTGCACAGGTTGCACCTGCATACACCTGTACAACAATATCGGTAATCCCTCCTGTTGCTGTGGGGGTAAAAGTGAGGGTACCTGCTGGCGGCGTAGTTGCGGATGTTGTAAATTGAAACCATACATCATCATCTGGCATTCCGTTGTTAAAGCCCGTACACGAAGCAC
The DNA here is from genome assembly GCA_039922375.1 of Ferruginibacter sp. Classification (GTDB taxonomy): domain Bacteria; phylum Bacteroidota; class Bacteroidia; order Chitinophagales; family Chitinophagaceae; genus Ferruginibacter. The sequence continues at coordinate 12,134 of JBDSAA010000165.1, read as the reverse complement.
TATCCAATGACTGCGTAGCACCCAAAGTGGTGGAATTAACCACATTTCCCGAAGTATTACCAGCATTTATCACCGTGGCGCCACCACAGGGATTATTAGAAGGTGCTGGGCGAACTGTAAATGAACGGGCTGTGCAGCCTACATTTGGTGCCGATACTCCATTGAACACAGGAACGATATACCAATAATAGGTTTGCCCCGGTGCCAGGAAATCCTGGCCGACTGTGGCTGAAGTTGATGTAACGCTGCCTAAGTTAATTTCATTGCCGGCAGCAATACCTAAATAAAAATTATAAGCAGTTGCACCTCCTACTGCGGTCCAGGAAAAGACCTGGTCCACGGCAACATTGGTTGCTGCATTATTAGGAGCGACAAGGGTAGCGCAAGGCAGGGCTGCGAAAGAAACTGAGGACCACGTAGAAAAATTACCAGCTCCACAAGTTGTCCTGACAAATAAATAATTTACCATATCAGGGGTTATGCCAGTAATATTTGCAGTAATCCCAGGTACTGATGTACCCGCTGAAGCAGGCGTGGTACCTGTAGTATTAACCACCCATTCATATCCTGAGACAGTGGCTGATGTAGAGGCCGTCCAGTTCCCCGTGGCTGTGCCTGTTCCATGGTTATATGCTGTTGCTCTTATATTGGTAGGGCTGCTGCAACTTGGTTGAGAAGCCACCACTACATCATCTATAAACATATTGTTACCAAAACTTGACACCGCACTAAATATAAAATAATTTGTAGCTGTATTAAAGCCTGAGGGTATATTAAATGAGTACTTGTACCAACCATCAGGATTATTTTCTATAGGTGCTAATGATCGCTTTCTTATAACCTTTCCCAGGAATGTGGCGCCCGAGGAAGATTGGCTTGTATTTGCATATACGCTAATACTATCCGGGTTGGTATAAACATTGTCCCGGTACATCCAAAAAGAAATCAGATGAGGGCCACCAGTTGAAAGATTTACAGCGCTGGTAATCAGGTGGGCGCCATTGCCATTGGCAAAATCATATGATCTAAAGGATGCCATACCCGCACCTGAATGAGGGTCCACAGTAAAAGGCGAATTAGCATCGTTTGGTACAGCATCGCCACCGTATGCACCTGCTGTAGCCCTCTCCCATACCGCAGCGGCGTTAGTACCTGTTGTATGCAAATTCAGCCATCCCGCAGGAGGAAAGGTAGCCACGTCAAAGCTCTGAGTCAATTGCGCATTTATCTTAATGAAGCTGATCACTAAAATAAAAAATAGGGGTAATGTTTTCTTCATGTGTTTTATTTTATTAATTATAAAAGATGATTTATAAAATTGGGCATAGGGAATTGATTAATATCCGTCCAATAAAATCTGGTGAGGCAATTATCAAAACCAGGAATAAGTTACATCAAATTTATATTTATAAATCAATAAATGCAGAAATGCACGTAAAATCGGCAGTATATTTTTGTAACATACTTTCCTATCTTCGCAGGAAATTTTTATAAATGAATCTTCACGAATATCAAGCTAAAGAACTGCTAAAAAAATACAATGTGCCGGTGCAGGAAGGCATTGCGTGCAACACTGCCACCCAGGCAGAAGATGCATACAGACAAATACATTCGCAATACGGCAGCAAGTTTGCTGTGGTGAAAGCGCAGATACATGCCGGTGGCCGGGGTAAAGGAACCATCCTGGGAACGGACCAGCGTGGAGTGGCAGTTGGTAAAAATGGTGAGGCTGTAAAGCAAATTGCACAAAACATAATTGGTGGTACACTGGTTACCATACAAACCGGCCCCGCAGGAAAAATGGTGAATAAAGTATTGGTAGCACAAGATGTTTACTATGAAGGCGCCAATCCCGTCAAAGAATTTTATTTGTCTATTTTATTAGACAGGACAAAAGGGCAAAACGTAATAATGTATAGTACAGAAGGTGGTATGAACATTGAAGACGTGGCACATGAAACGCCTGAAAAAATATTTAAAGAATGGGTGTATCCGGGTGGCGTGTTAGTGCCCTTCCAGGCACGTAAAATTGCTTTCAACCTTGGCTTGAGTGGTGAAGCATTCAAGAATTGTGTAAAATTCGTTACCAATTTATACAATGCTTATGTTGGCCTCGACTGTGGTATGCTTGAAATAAATCCTTTGTTTAAAACAAGTGATGAAAAAATTATAGCGGTGGATTGCAAAATGAATGTGGATGACAATGCAATCATGCGTCACCCTGATATTGCATCCTTACGGGATATTTCTGAAGAAGACCCAACCGAGGTGGAAGCGGGGAAATTTAACTTGAACTTTGTAAAATTAGATGGCAATGTTGGATGTATGGTAAATGGTGCAGGACTCGCCATGGCCACAATGGATATGATCAAATTAAGTGGCGGCGAGCCAGCAAACTTCCTGGATGTGGGTGGCACTGCCAATGCACAAACGGTAGAGGCTGGTTTTCGGATCATTTTAAAAGATCCCAAGGTTAAAGCTATCCTTATCAATATTTTTGGCGGTATAGTACGTTGCGATCGTGTAGCCCAGGGTGTTATTGATGCCTATCAATCGATCGGTAATATTGAGATACCAATTATTGTGCGTTTGCAGGGCACCAATGCCGATGTAGCTAAAAAGTTAATTGATGAAAGCGGGTTAAAAGTGCAAAGCGCTATTTTATTGAGCGAAGCGGCTTCGCTGGTAAATAAAGCATTGGCTTAAAATTTTAAAGGCTTTAGTGCAGATATAATTAAAATCCTATCCTGAAAAGATGGGATTTTTTATTTTACAAAAATAAGATTTTGATTGGCACGATTTTTTGAATATGGCCTTCGGCAGACCATTAGTTCTGTGTAGGTTCAAAACATTTACAAACACTCAATTTCACTGTATGAAAGTAGATTTTCCTGTTAACTATTCATTAGAAGATGGTACTACTGTGAAAGTGGACCGACTGGATGATGGCAAAGGTTTCACGTTTATTTTAGATAAGCCCACAGGCCAAACTGATTCCTTTACATGGGTGTCGCAAGCCGCGACAGATCAGCCGGTAAACCAGGAAGCTGAAGATCCGCAACGAAAGGAAGCAATTGACCTTTTTGTGGAACTTGAAAGCGATGACCAATAAATAGCGATCCTCTGTCTTATACCATTTTGTATTATACTACGAAGGGGGTAAAACAGTGAATTTAATTTCTCGTAATCATGAAATCCAACCTGTATTTTAAGTTATAACGTAATTAAAGATCCCCAATGGTATGTGGTAAAAGCGAGTGACACAACGATGTTGCCCATGGCTGCTTCTTCGTTCGGACAACAAAACCGTGACGCACTCTTTTTTTATCAATTGACCAGTACAAATAAATTAACCCGCTTCTTTGACCAATAACTCATATAATTTTTCCAGGGCTTTACCAAGTGTTTTTGCCTTTGGCTTATTCGATAATCTTACTGCGGATAACAGCAGATCGAGATGTTCCAATCCATTGGCTATTTTATTTTTAGCGCCGGTTTTTATCCACTGTTTTTTTATAGCCGCCATTATGTCTTCCGGCGGTATACTGCCTGGTTGCAGGCATTGCTTGGTAAGCAGCACATTGGCATCATTTAGGGCATCCCAAAATTCATAATCTTTTTCCTGATCAATGTCTGCGCTTAGCATTTTGTCAAGTGAACTAATGGCCACTTTGACCGTTGGCAATTTGTACCTGTTTAAAGACGTTTTCCCCCAGTCCGCAGTTCCTTTTTTATCTGTCAGCATCACCACACTTTCGAGCTGAAGCCAGTTGCAAAGCGGATCAATCACACCACTATCGTTTTTCTTTGCAATATCATATGACTTTTTGTATTCACTGGTAGCATTTTTTAAACCACTTATTTTTTCTGCATCAGTCGAAGATTTTAAAAATAATATTTTATAAGCCATGCCAAGCAACAAATGACGCTGGCTTGTATCGCCAATTTTAAGCAGGTACGAAAAATTATCAATGACTGTTTGTATATCGGCGGCCGTTTTCTCAGGAGCAGTTTTAGTGACCTTAATATGCAGGTTATATAAATTTTCCAATGTGTTCACAGTATAATCCGCCTGCTCAAATTTTAGCAGGTCATTTATTTTTTCAATAGCACTATCCTGTTTATTTAATGACATTAATATCCTCGCTTCCAGCTCAGTAATTGCGCCATTTCTTATACCGGATTTATCAATGGCTTTGCTAATTGCGATCAGTTCATCCAATAATGGGTCAATGTCCTGTCGGCCATCCGTGATCTTATTGTGGAGGTTGGTCAGGTCAACTTCTGCCTCCATGGTTAGCACATAACTATACTTTTTACTCTTAACATTTGCAAGCGCAGTAAATTTATAAAACTGGTCGCCATAGCATTGATAAGCGCCCCATGTATTATTGTCCGGATATTTTTCAAAGCATTCACTGCGGGCCTTTTGTACGGCGTCACTAAAAGTTTCGCCTGCAAACATTTCACTATAAAATGTTTCAGCAAATAACAATGCAGAGGCATCATCAACAGCCCATCCGGCTGCCACTACAGCCTTTACACCCATTTCAATTAATTGTACACCGAGGTTGGCTGCAAGTTTGTAATGCTGTTGTGTAGCAGCTTCCGCAGCGCCATCCACCTTGCCTAAAAAACAACAATTTATAAAAACAAATTCAGGCACCTGGCTCATCTGGTTAATCTCTTTGGTGGTGAGAAAAATACCTTTGCCAATGACCATTCCGCCGTTCGGTGGCAGAATTATTTTACAGGTTTGGTCTTCTTTTTCGGGCTCAAAAAAACCGTGACCCGCCAGGTGAATCATTTTATATTCATCCTGAAAGATGGATTGCAGATTTTCCGCAAAATCCTTATTTATTTTTGTGGTTACGGCAAAACCATTGTTGTTCATGATAGCACTTACCTTTCTGGCTTCTTCAGCGGCGCCAGGTAATTGTTGTACAAAACCTTCCAGGTTTGGATCACCAATTACAAGGGCATTATTGGCATACGACCGTTTGATCTGTGTGCGGTAATCGGCCGTTGCCAACTGGCGTATCATGCCAGCGTTTACACACAATGGCTTTGACTGTGTAGCGCTATCCTGCAAAAGTTCCCATGGAAAAGCGGCAGAATATTTATCCAGCTTCCATACAATATTATACTGGTTTCTTACTGCATCTTTAAAATCATTGGGCACCAGCAATTCAAAAACTGTTTTAGCCAACTGTGGGGTCCATTTATCATCTCCCGATATTTTATCAACAAAATGCTGAATGATCACAGGGTTGCTGTTCAGATTTCGCACCTCTTCTCTTGCCGAGCCGGTAGATGCTGTAAATTTCAAATGGTACGAGGGATTCGTTTCTACTGCCACCGAAACCCTTTGCCACCAATCCTGCTGGTAATCCAGAGGCACTTTCTTTCGGCTGCCTGGCAGTTTTTTTATTTTGTTACTTGATAAAACAATGTTGAGATTTTGGTCGGCTTCAAGGTTTTTTAATGTATAAAATGCCTGCAGGCTGCGGTCTTCATACAACTCCACAAATTCAATATTTTCTATTTTTTTAAGCGTCGCATTGTTGAGTGCCTCAATGCTGCTGTTGGCTTTTTTAACAGCCAGTATAATTGACTTGAGCGAACTTTCAATACTTAGGCCACCGTAACCAGCGCCCACCACCAATGCGGAAATTCCGATACCGGATTGAAAGATCGAATTGAATTCCTCTTTATTTCTTGCTTCAAAATCCCTCAGTTCCAGCAAGTATTTACTTACTCCCTGGATCACGCTTAATTCCAGTTGATAACCATTTAATTCACCCAGATCACCGAGGCCTACAATTATTGCACCGGGCGGTGAAGCGATTAAGGAAAGGAATGTTTCATGAGTGCCTACCTTCCCCGGATACAGGCCGAGTGCATGTTTTTCTGTCAGCATACCATTGAAGCAATTGTCCAATACTTTCTCGGCGCTCATTATTCCATCTTTGTAAAAATGACCGACAAGTAAAGGATACTGCGCAGCAGCCAGGTTGCCATTGCTCATTGTAATTTTAATCGGCGTATCGGTAGTAACCTCTTTCTCTGTTTTTTTAACTCCCATGGCGATCTTTTCAATATTGCCTGCATCTACGGGTATAATTTCGTATTTAGGATTAACGGTTAGCTGGCTGCCCCCTCGTGAAATGGGCGGCGTTTTTCCCAGGCGGGAAGTAGTGCCGGTTTCTAATAATTCGGTAAACGCAGCAAATATATCAGGCTCGTTTGCCAGCTCCCCATGCTCTGTTTGGCAATAGTAAACGGCATTGCGCTGTACCATCTCTTCTGGTATACCGCTTGCCCAGGTTACGCTCCCATCACCATCTGGAGTGCTTTTAAAAACGACACCATTGCCCCGGCCGTTGGTATCAATTTCGTAAATGGACGTGGTGGCATCTGATTTACCGGCGACATAAATGATGTTTTTATAATCGATCTTATTTTTATTGGTAAGAATATTATCTCTGAAACTGGTATAATTCTTTAAAACGTCGGCACTGGGTTCCGTGCCTATATTTTGAGAATTACCTAACAGGTCCTGCCATGTTTTTGCTTTTGAAAAGTCGTGTGGCGTGCTGCTCAATGGCAGCAGGTGGTACAGGCCGGGGCACTGAGAAAATATCTGCAGCAACTCTTTTTTTCCGTGCTTTAAATCAAGCTTGCTGAGTTTACTGATATTGCCTCCCCTGCCGCTCAGGGTTTCGGGGATCAGGTAGGAGCCACCCAAGGGCGCACCCAGCAGCAAAGCCCTGAAACCATGTGAGCTGTTAAGCGCCGGCCACTGCGTTCCACTTAAAATAAATTCCCTGAACAACACGCCGCCCATACTGTGGGCAATTACATGGATCGGTTGTTTTGTTGCCAACAGTATTTTAATCGTATCGTCTAATTTCTTTGCTTCTTCGGTCAACGATTTTCTCCAATCGTATGCAAAGGGCAGCACATCGTATTTACCGGATAAATATTTGGCAAGTTTGCGGTAACTGCTACCCATCAGTGAGCGGGCCGATATGTTTGGCTCATCAATAGCCAGCTTTACTAAATCACCTTTTACAAAACTCCAGAAATCAACCCAAATCTTATCATCATCTCTGCACAGGTTGCTCCCCATAATGCCCGGCATTATGATAGCGATCGGTTTTTTGCCTGTTATTTTCTCCATGTCCATCTTTACCTCTGAAGTAATAAATGGCAATGCAGCGTTCCTGTTAGCATCAGAAATGTCAGCTTCCTGCAATGTTTTAAAGCCTGCTATTGTATCTGTGGTGGCGCTTAATACCCGGGTCATTGCTTCCTGCGAATCTTTGCTGCGGAAGTAATGAATGTGATCAGTCCCCTTTGCATCATCCAGGTAAAACCAGATATCTTTTTTCCGGGGAGTACCGAAATACATTGACCACGTATCAACGATCATATCATTTTTTCGGCGAAAATAGAGCTTAGTTAAAATCACCAGCAATGCTTTCAATTCGAAATGCATCGTACAGTTTCCGGAGATAACAGTAAGAGGTGCTTCAATAATGTTGGCAGGATTGTTTAGCATTTTTATAAAAGGCGAATCAGGTACCATCGCTTCTATACCCGGCAATACATCTACATTACTTTTGGTAGCTGCTACTTCGGCCAGTAACGACTTTACACCGGCATAAACAGGATTGCCAGCAATGCCAGTAGATATCCCGATAAAATTTAAAACAGTATTGAGATAATGATCCAGCCTGTCAGCCAGCAATGATGTACCCATAGACGGGCTTGCCACCCTGATATATTTTTGGACCGTAATATTTTTTTTGCGGGCCAATGCATTGATATCAGTCATAAATTTTCTGCTGGCACTTCCTTCCTGAAACACATTCATTTCTATATCGCTGAAACCGATGTTGGTATTTCCTGCGCTGATCCTTGCCATGATATCACCGACCAATCCTCCACGGCTATGTGTTATTAAATGAACAGTACAGTTGGCCGGCAACTGCTCCATTAATTCCAGTGCATTTTGCAGGGGCGATTGCGTAAAGGTCTTATGGTCGAAGGTTAAAATATTTTCGCCATAGGTGGTAGTAATATAATTCCAAAGGCCAAACTGCCGGTTATCTACCAATGCTCCAAAAGCTCCGTCGGTGTTGGAGTTGGTGCCATGTATAAATAATAAGAATGGCTTGTTCACATCTTTAATTGTACCTGCAATTTTTTTTCGCATTGCATTGTCGAGCAAAAAAAGCCCGGGTTGGGGCTGTACTTTATCCTCCACCCTTTGTGCAATGTCGTGGACTGCATTGCCGACAATCGTGCTTTTCTTTTTCTGGAAAAAACTAAAAACATTGATTGCAAGGTCTTGCAAAATATTCCGGTCACTAACGGTTTGCAGCGAGGTAGGTACTTCAAAGCCGTCGTCATCAAGGCCCCGTTTATCGCTTAGGTTAAATATCTCCTGAAATTCGGTGGCGTTGCCGATCCATGTACTGCTATCTTCAAATTTAATTTCTACAATATCATCCTCATTGTGTACTTCAATTTCCTTTCGGTTAGCAATGCTGCGGGTATTACTAACGGTAACAGACTTTACCATGTCAAAGCCATCGAAGCCGCCAGTTGCATTGTCAATAATATTCTCACTTCCATTGATGATTAGTTTACGTAGCATTCGTTTAATGTTTGGAGTTATGAATGGGAACTGAACTTTTTCAGGGAGTTGAAGAGGCTTAACAAAATACAGTTTTTATTTTGGAATCAAAATAAAATAGCAAGTGTTTTTCACTTGTAATAAGATGCGTAATGGAATGTTAATTGTAATCCCTGTGGGGTTGGAATTGAAGAAAATAAATTTTCCAACGGATATGCCTACCAGCCGGGGTATTGCCGGGCTTCGGACTGCTTACGGTTTGTTGCCCGCAAATTGGATGTAATGCAATTGTGAAAAAGGCTCAAAAAATATAAACTTGCGTTATGCCATAAGAAAGGCTATGTTGAGTTGATCCAGTCGCTCAAACAACAAATTGTACAAAAGCTAGTTGACCTGAAATAAAATTCATTTTCGTTTAAAAACTTAATCCCACTTAAAGTTTTCAATAGCACCATTTAATTTCCATTTGGACGGAGTAAGATTTTCCATCCAGTCGATCGGTTCACCTACTGGTAATTTTTTTGAGGCTAATGCCAGGCATTCTTTAATGAATTGCTTTTGTTCATTACCCACTGCCTCTTGCTGTGCAGAAATAAATAATGGAGTACCACTCTTTGCCACCAGTTCCATCCACTGTTTGTTTTTCGACCATTCTATTTTAGTAGTTAATCCAACACAATCCGGATCGGCAGCATAAAAAATGTCATGTGTAAAAGCACGGGCAGCTAATGTATTTACACCCATCTTTCGGGTTCTCTCCCATTCGTTGCCCGAGGTATCGTCGCCTATGCGGTTCACTTCAAACAAACCTGCACTTAAATGACTAAACGTGTTGCATCCCATCACATACATACTTCCTGCTGCATCCCGTATTGCTTTATAAAGATTAAGAACAATTTCAGCATTTGTTTTTGTTCTGTCATTTAAATGCCAATCAGAATGTTTTGTCATTTTTCTATCGGGCAGCATTTGAAAACCCCATTTCTGAAAAATATCCCAACTGGTGTAATCAAATTTTATGAGTTTATAATTCCACTCCCTGTAAGCGTTGAAAATAGTTGTCACCCGTTGCAAATTCTCGTCGATAGAAGGATCATAAATAAGTTTATTGGTATTTCGTAACAGCCTGTTTTCAGGAGTATGCTCAACAGCCAGCAAAGGCCTTGTCCATAAACCGGGATGCATACCTGCATTTTCAATTTGCGCTGCCAGCTTTTGCATATCACCAAACCTGTTATTTGGCTTAATAACATCAGCCGAATTTCCATTTTCTGTAACAACAAACCAGCCATCATCTATTACAGAAAAAGGCCTGTTTACCAAACCTGCAACAAGGGGTGCAATTAATTGTGTGTGCTGCATAATAAGCGCTGTGCTATTTCTACCATAGGTTAAATACCAGTCATTAATGCCATACACCGGTTGTTTTGGCAGTAGCGGTTTATCACACATTATTTTTGCAAAACGCCTTGATGCTTCAAAATGATTTTCTCCTACTTTACTTTTAAACGTTACTATTTGGGCTGCTTTTAACTTTCGTTGGCCCAGTTGTACACCTTCCGCACCATTGCGTGTATTTACAATCAAAGTCATTTTTTTGTCAGTCAGCAGCCAACAGCAAAAAGTATTACAGCCTGTTTTTACTCCAAACCCATAAGTTGTGCGGGCATTATATTCCATAAAGAACCACGGAAATAATTCTTCCTCCTTCAGCTTATGCCATCCTGAATCTCCGTAAGTACGCTCCCAATGGTCATTAAATAAAAAAGAATTAATTTTTGTTGGTACCTCCCAGTGCAGCATGATTTCACTTAATGAAACTCCCGGCGCTTCTATTTCTATTTCAATTGAAGATTTACTTTTTTTTAATTCCACCAGGCTGTTATTATACTCCCACTTATCTTGTTTACCCTTTAGCTCAACAAGCTCATCGTTAATAATTGCAGAAACCCGAGCAGGATAATCAAGCAATCCAATTGCCGGCTCCATAGGAAATAACTGATGCGGCGTGGCCAGCAAACTTGCGCCCAATGAAATACCTGCTGTTTTGATAAAATGTCTTCGTTTCATAATGCTTTTTCTTAAGCGGTTTTACCTTGCTTGTAACTCATAAACATTTGCAACAAATAAAATTCGTAATCATTGCCATTTTCTTTTCGATAAAACTATTACTAAAATAAATTTCATGATAAGGAATTACATGGTTTATTAAAGCACACGCTGCGGCTCGCTGTTGTCTTAATTTTGTTCTTTATTATTACAAAAAACATTCAACCTGGTAAGCGGTAACAATAAAAAAAGACGGAGCTTTTTTACATAGTGATTTCTATTTTAACTGAAGCACAGCTTTTACCGGCCTATGATCGGAAGCATAGAATTCATCCACTACACTGTGTGAAATAACTGAAACCGGAATTGAAGAAGTGTAAGCAATGTAATCAATCGTTTTGTTCGGATTTGTTTCAGGAATTGTAAACGGGCAATCGTTTACACAAGTCCTGGTGAAATAACTATCCAACTGCTTTATCACATCGCTTGATGGCAAAGCATTCAAATCTCCAGCAATTATAACAGGTAATTTTTCTTCCTTTAAAAATTCTAAAATCTTTTTTATTTGTAACTGCCGGTTGATATCATCATGCTGTGCATCAAGATGGGTACAGGCAAAAACAAATTTTTTATGGTTAGGTAAAATGATCGTTGCAATTGCTAATGTTCTGTGTTCGCCTTTTGTATTATCATCTGTTGGCAAAGCTAAATCGTTCATATTCTCAATGGGAAATTTTGAAAGAATTGCCACACCATATTCTCCTCCATCATAATAGATTGCCCTGGCAAAATAAGCTTTCATTCCTGTTAACCTGGCTATTTCCTCTGCTTCATTCAGCGAAATCCCCGAACGTTTTGTATGAACATCCACTTCCTGCAAAGCCACCACATCTGCATGTTCCCTATTGATCACATTTGCAATAGCATTCACATCAATTACGCCGGCTTTCGACGGGGGATTAGCATGATGAATATTATAAGTAAGAATTGAAACTGTATTTGATTCCAGCTTTGCAGCAACAGGAATAGTTTTTTTTGCGCAACCTATAACTGCAAAAAAAAACAATACAAAAGCCAATCGGACTATTTTGATCATAGATTTAAGCATATAATTATTTTAAAGAAATCGCACCTGAAGAAATCCTTTTCCGGATAAATCAATATTGTAAGAGCTGCTATTATACTCTCCTGTAATATTCTTGTTCAACTGTTGCGGATCACTCACAAACATCTTTCCTGAACGAAACATAACCAGGAATGGAATGTTTGTTTTTATTTGTTGATAGCGTTCAATATCGCAACGCTTCAGACTGGTTGTTTCACCGTTACCTTGTAAGTTTCCATTTGTGATGCTAACTGTAAATGTGTCCTGCATCCAAAATGCATAGCATCTTCCTGCAAGGCCTTTTTAAATTCATCCTGTGCTTTTTGAAAATCATTT
>JBDSAA010000164.1:0-11252 GCA_039922375.1 Ferruginibacter sp. | reverse complement strand
AGATGAATCTTTTTCTTATGCCCAAAGGCTGGCAAAAGAAGAAGGTATTTTAGCAGGCATTTCAACTGGCGCCGCATTGGCCGCTGTTGCAAAAAAATTAGCAGAAATTCCAGAAGGGGCAAAGGTGTTGACATATAATTATGATACGGGCGAAAGATATTTGTCTATAGAAGGGTTGTTTTAAAAAGGTGAATGGTGATGGAGGTCAATGGTCAATGGTCAATAGCGATTTACAAATCGAAGATTAAACACATAATTTAATTACCAATCATTACTCACAATTCATCTTGAATTAATGATCATTGCCGATTGACCATTGACTATTGACGATTCACCATTGACGATTTACGATTAACAATGAAACTTAATAATACACATACAGGAAAAGTGATATTGGCCGGCGCTGGTTGCGGCGATCCGGAGCTGATCACAGTGAAGGCTGCCCGATACCTGCAACAGGCTGACGTGGTATTGACAGACCGCCTGGTAAGCAAAGAAATATTAACCGCTTATGTTAGCAGTACCACCGAAATAATCTACGTAGGTAAGCAATGCCGCCGTGGATTTAGTACACCTCAAAAAAGCATCAATGAACTGATAGTTCAGTTTGCAAAAGAAGGCAAATTGGTAGTTCGCTTAAAGGGCGGAGACGTTTCCATATTTTCAAATATCCTGGATGAATTAGAGGCAATTGTTGCTAATGACATTCCTTATGAAATAGTACCTGGTGTGTCAGCAGCCATGGGAGCTGCTGCATACACGGGTATACCTTTAACTGCACGTGGATATTCAACTGCTGTCCGCCTGCTCACATTGTACAAATCAGATATTGTTACGGAAGCATATTGGAAAGAACTGGCGCAAACAGAAGACACACTGGTATTTTATATGTCTTCAGAAACACTGGACATCGTGGTAGAAAACCTGGTAAAAAATAATATTGGTGCAGACAAATTATTGGCTGTTGTAGAACAAGCTTCTACACCTTTCCAACAAGTTCATATTGCTAATTTGTATGAATATAATAATACGGTTAAGGTAAAAAGCTATGCTTCACCTACACTGGTGATCATTGGAAAGGTAGTTGCGCTGCACGAAAGGTTTAAATGGCTTCAAAATAACCCCGTAGAAGGAGATTATTTTAAACCAGTGGAAGATGTGCAGTTTGAAAAACTAATTGAGCCGTTAAAAATAAACGAGCAATAGCCTTTTGTATAATAATGGGAAAGCAACAGGTTATACTTTCTGGCAGCAGGGGTAACTCTAAAATATAAAACTTTATAAAAAAAAGCAAGATGTTAGGAGAATCAAAATTTAAAATATTTCTTGATCTGATCAATAACTCCGGCAAGGAAGAATTGATATGGATGAACGGGTATTTGAATGGGGTAGTACAGGCACAGGCAAAGCAACCAGTTTCTCCCGAAGTTGGCAGCTCACCTGTAAGTAAAATTACCATTGTGTATGGTACCGAAACTGGTAATTCTAAAAGGCTGGCTACGGATTTTGCTACAAAAGCTAAACAAAAACATATCCATGCAAAAGTGATTGGCATGGACCAGTACCGCTTAACCGACCTGCCAAAGGAAGAATATTTATTGGCAGTAATAAGTACGCATGGAGAAGGCGAACCACCCATTGCTGCAAAGAAGTTTTATGATCATATTCACCAAAATGGTTTTAAACTTGAAAAATTAAAATACAGTGTATTGGCATTGGGAGACACATCCTATCCGTTGTATTGTAAAACTGGCGAAGAGGTAGATGAGCAGCTCAATAAATTGGGTGGCGTTCGGATAGCGCCTTTACAGAAATGTGATGTGGAATATGATGATGATGCCAACGGTTGGTTCAATACAGTATTAGAAAATTTAAGTAATAAAAAAAGCAACGCTGAGCCGGTGCCTGCAGTGGTTGCACCAGTTGTTGTAAAAAAAGTGGGCAAGCAGGCTCACACAGGAACCGTTCTGACTAAAATAAATTTAAATGACCGCGGTTCCAGCAAAGAAACCTGGCACATAGAAATAGCAGCAGAAGGAATCGAATACCAGTGTGGTGATTCTATTGGTATTGTTCCTGAAAACCCTACTGATGTGGTGGAATCTGTCATTGCAGTGAGCGGTGCAGATGCTGGTAAAGTAGTAAAATTTAAGAATGAAGAGTTTACTATTTACAACCTGCTAAAACATAAAATAAACATCATTCATTTAACAGAGCGTTTGGTAAAGCAATATGCAGAAATAACCCAACAGGATATTCCTGCAACAAGGATGAACCTGCTGGACCTGCTGAAAATATATCCCGTAAAAGATGCGGCGCAATTTGAGGAGATCATTTTGAAAATGAATGCGATCTCTCCAAGGCTTTATACCCTTGCCTCATCGCCAACTGCACATGAAGGCGAGGTGCACATCGTAGTAGTAAAGGATGTTTATAACGTAAACGGTGAAAGGAAGTTTGGCTTATGCTCAGATTACCTTAGCCAGTTAAATACAGAAGGCCAGCAAAAGTTTTTTGTACAACCAAACCGGAGGTTTCGTTTGCCGGCTGCTGATAAAGATATTATTATGGTAGGCCCAGGCACTGGTATTGCGGCCTTCCGTTCTTTTCTTGCGGAAAGGGATGCAACGGGTGCTACCGGTAGAAACTGGTTGTTTTTTGGAGAACAACATTTTGCCTCTGATTTTTTATACCAGACAGAAATTCAGAACTGGTATGAGACGGGTGTATTAACCAGGGTTAACCTTGCCTTTTCAAGAGACCAAAAAGAGAAAATATACGTACAGCATAAAATGTTGAAGCATGCGGTTGCCCTATACGAGTGGCTGAATGGCGGGGGCTATTTCTTTGTGTGTGGTAAAAAAGATCCGATGAGTGCAGACGTTGAAAATACTTTATTGCGGATCATTGAACAACAGGGAAACAAAACCAGTGAAGAAGCAAAAAAATACCTGGAGCAATTGGAAGAAGAAGGCAGGTATGAGAAGGACGTTTACTAGACGGTTGACGGTTGAAGGTTTAGGGTTGATGGTTGAAGGTTGATGGTTTGCGGGAACAAGTTTTCGTTGGGTATACCACGCTATGTTTTCGCAGCGAATTATAACCAACCCCGTCAGCGGTTGAGCAGGGTAATCCAGTTGCTTTTATAACGCAATTGAAGATGCCCAATGGTATTCAGTACACGAGGGCGACGCAACGATGACCCTATGAAATACTTCTGTTGGGACAAAAATTATAAAACACAAAATGATCAGGGCTGCTTTTACAGTCTAAATGAGACGAATAGCCCTTGAGATTAAATACATACTATGGCAGAAAAAATAAAGTTATCAGCAATTGAGAAAATAAAAGTGGAAAGCGATGCGCTTAGGGGAACTATTGTTCAAAGCCTTGAGGATGAGATTACGGGAGCGATCAGGGAAGATGACCAGGCGGTAATAAAGTTTCACGGAATGTACCAGCAGGATGACAGGGACAGGAGGGAAGAACGTGCGGCTAAAAAGCTTGACCGCTTGTATACTTTTATGATTCGTTTACGCCTGCCCGGTGGTTTCATTACATCGAAGCAATGGATTGATGCAAACAGTATTGCGGGAGACAATTCTACAGGCGTTATAAAAATTACTACCAGGCAAACCATCCAGTTACATGGATTGATCAAAGCAAAAATAAAACCTACCATACAAGCTTTTAATGAGGCTCATTTGGATTCCATTGCTACTTGCGGGGATATCAACCGCAATGTTGCCTGTAGCTCAAATCCCAAAGAATCTCCGATACATGAGCAGGTGTTTGCTTATGCGAATAAGATCAGTATGATGCTGATGCCCAAAACAAAAGCTTACTACGAGATATGGCTGAATGAAGAATTGTTGATCGACAAAAAGGTGGAAGAAGATCCTTTATACCAGGATCGTTACATGCCAAGGAAATTCAAAATCGGGATTGCTATTCCACCAAATAATGATGTGGATGTATTGACCAATGATGTAGGATTGATCGCCATCATTGAGAACAATGAATTGAAAGGTTTTAACATTGCTGTCGGCGGCGGGTTATCTACCACACATGGTAATACGGAAACTTATGCAAGGCTGGCAACCGTTATTGGTTTTGCTGACACCGAAGCAAAAGTGTTGAAAGCCGTATACGAGATATTAACTGTGCAGCGTGATTTTGGAAACAGGAGCGACCGTAAGCTGGCAAGGCTGAAATATACGCTCGACAGGATGGGCGTGGCCGAGTATAGAAAAGAAGTAGAGAAGCGTGCAGGCTTTGCTTTGGAGCCTGCAAGGCCTTATACTTTTACAAGCCGTGTGGATCGCTATGGTTGGGAGCAAAGTGAGAAAGGGCGTTGGTATTATACCGTATTTGTAGAAAACGGAAGAATACTGGATGACGAAAAAATCGCATTAAAAACAGCTTTACTGGAAGTGGCAAAGACAGGCAAAACAAATTTCCTGTTCACCAGCAACCAAAATATTATCATCAGTGATGTAGCAGCAAAGGATAAAGAGGCGATCAATGAAATATTGGAGCAGTTTAAAATAATTGAACACACTGCAGCGGCTTCGGTTATTCGTAAAAATTCGATTGCCTGTGTGGCGCTTCCTACTTGTCCCCTGGCCTTGGCAGAAGCTCAACGTTATATGCCGGTGTTGATCTCTAAAGTAGAACCATTACTGGTGAAGCATCAACTGGAGAATGAAAATATAATTATGCGGATGACGGGCTGCCCTAATGGATGTGCAAGGCCATACGCCGCAGAAATTGGATTGGTGGGCACTGCGCCGGGAAGATACAATCTTCACCTGGGTGGTGATAATGAAGGCGAGCGGTTGAATAAATTATACAAAGAAAATCTGGATGAAGCCCAAATACTAAACGAACTTGATAGCGTGTTTGCATCCTTTAATAAAGAACGTAAAACCACAGAGTCGTTTGGCGACTACACGTGGAGAAAGCAATTTATTGGCGCAGAAAATATCTAAACATTACTTTAAAGGCTAACCGGCATAATAGCCGGTTGGCCAAACCATATTCGAACAAATGCTTTGATAAGTGTACCATCCGTCCTCAGAAATGCAATTCCCCAAAAAAAATAAAAAAAATAATTGCATTAGTCCACTAATTTAGTAGGGAATATATATCTTCGTTAAAACTTACCATTTTAAGCAACTCCGATAACCGGTCACAAATTTATGATTGATAAAAATAATTCAACAACAGTGGTCCCCTCAACGGGAGAAATACAATCGGACAGGAACCACCTGTTCCCTGTATTTCTGAAGCTGGAAGAATTATCATTGCTGATAGTAGGAGGGGGATATGTGGGCATGGAAAAGCTGGGTGTGGTATTACAGAATTCACCGGGCGCAAGCATCCGGATAGTGGCAACACATATCAGTGACGAGATAAAACATTTGGTTGCACACAACGACAAGATCGAATTAATTGAGCGCCCATATGAGTCAACAGATATTGACAATGCAGATATAGTAATTGCCGCAGTTAATGATATCGCCATTAGTACGCAGGTAAGCCAGGATGCAAAGGAAAAAGGCAAGTTGGTAAATGCTGCTGATAAACCTGACCTATGTGACTTCTACCTGGGATCAGTTGTACAAAAAGGGAGCGTTAAAATTGCGATATCAACTAATGGCAAATCGCCAACCGTTGCCAAGCGTTTAAAAGAAGTGATTGCAGATCTGATACCCGATGAAATGGAAAATGTGCTGAATAATATTCAGTCCATCCGTAATAATATCAATGGCAGTTTTGAGGAAAAAGTTAAGCAGTTAAATGAGCTTACCAAGGGGCTGGTAGCAAAAGGCAGTGCCGCAGAAGAATTGGCAGTAGAAGAAGAGGAAGAAGTATCAGAAGAAACAGAACGTGCCGGCCAAAAGCAATGGAGAAAGATCGCTACATATTCAGTGGGTGGCTTTGCACTGATGCTGATCGGACATTTCATTTTCTCTTACATTCCATTTAGAGATATCACTGACCAGGCCACTGGTTTTTATAAAACCCTGGATAAAAATTTCCATTGGATGGTATTGGCAGGTTTTCTTGCACAATTGGTGGATGGTGCATTGGGCATGGGCTACGGCGTTACAAGTGCATCCATTTTATTATCTACCGGCATTAATCCTGCAGCTATAAGTGGCAGCATTCATACAGCGGAAATGTTTGCAAGCGGCGCATCGGGTTATAGCCATTATAAATTTGGCAACGTAAATAAAAAATTATTTAAAGCATTGGTAGTCCCTGGTGTGGTGGGGGCTATTGGAGGTGCACTCTTGTTGGTTTACCTGGGTGAGCAGTACCGCAACTACATACGCCCTATCATGGCGATTTACACTTTATTCCTGGGTGTTAAGATCATGATGAACGCGTTCAGGAAATTAAACCAGCCAAAGAAATTTAAGCATTATGGCCCACTTGCAGGGCTTGGTGGTTTTTTAGATTCTTTCGGCGGCGGTGGATGGGGCCCTATTGTTACCACCACGCTGATCACCAAAGGCAGAAGCCCAAGGTTTGTGATTGGAACAGTTAGCTTAACTGAATTTTTCGTGACACTGGCAAGTGCATTTACATTTTTCACTTTATTAGGTGTTAGTCACTGGCAAACAATCATCGCCTTGATATTGGGCGGCTTTATTGCGGCACCAATTGCAGCAAGGCTGGCTGGCAAGTTGCCAAGAAAAACTTCCTTTATTTTATTGGGTTTATTAGTGATCATCTGGAGCCTGAAAATACTTTCAGGATTGCTATAAGTATTTTTTTAATAACATAGTCCATCAATATGATAGACTAATGATGATAATTCAATTTATGCTAAACAAATATTTAAGAACCCGATGTTGTTTCATTTAACCTACACTTCCTCTTAGTGTGTACCAGTGTTAACTTAAGTGTAATGTCACTCTTTTGTATTACACGAATCGAATACGTATTACACGGATCAAGAAATAATTACGCTGCGAATTCGTGTAATTCGGCTTTTTAAAATTCGTGCAATAAGATCACCCCAAAATTTATACAGAAATGAAGAATTTATTATTGTTGTTGTTTTTAATACCTGTTATAGTTTCTGCACAGCTAAACGGAAGTGCCATCTTAAGTGGCAGAGTTATAGGCGAAAATAGCGAAGGGTTACCATCAGTAAGTATTGCCGTAAAAGGCATCCCGAAAGGAACCATCACCGATTCCACCGGCAGGTTCTCTTTGGTCATCAATCAAAAATTCCCTTTTACATTGGTCATTTCTTCTGTGGGATTTTCTCCGCAGGAGATAGAAATTAAAAACGTTAATTCTAAACTTGCCATACAGTTAACTACGCAAACATTCCTGGCAAACCAGGTAGTGGTTACAGCAAGCCGTACCTCTGAAAAAATATTGAAGTCTCCTGTTAGTATTGATAAGCTCGACATCAAGGCATTAAAGGAAACACCCGCTGCCTCTTTTTATGATGCTTTGGGAAATGTAAAAGGGCTTCAATTGACCACCTCTTCCATCACCTTCAAAGTGCCCAATACAAGAGGCTTTAATATTCCTAACAATTTTCGTTTTATGCAACTGGTAGACGGGATAGATATGCAGGCCGCTACTTTAGGTGTACCGCTCGGTAATGCGATCGGGCCCACCGAACTGGATATACAAAGTATCGAAGTAACACCTGGTGCGGCATCTGCTTTATATGGCATGAATGCTATCAACGGCATGTCGAACCTGATCACTAAAAATCCTTTTACAACACAAGGGCTCAGTATTTTTCAGCGTACCGGTGTAAACCATGTAGATGGTATTGATCACACACCAGGCCTGCTTACTGAAACCGCTATACGATATGCCAAAGCATTCAATAATAAATTTGCTTTTAAGATCAATGCAAGTTATTTGCAGGGCGTAGATTGGATATCAAATACGAGGTTAGATCAAAATCCGAATGATAAAAATACAGCCAACCCTTCGTACCCGTCGCTGAATGGAGCCAACAATATTGTGTTTGACGGTTGGAACAAATACGGTGATGATGCGTTGCAGTTAAGTAATACTGTTTCGGTTACCGGCCTCACAATCGATGGGGTTAACAATAGAACATTATCAGTTGCCCGTACAGGTTATTGGGAAAAAGATTTGGTGGATCCTAAAGTAGATAATTTAAAACTGGATGCTGCTTTGCACTATAAAATTACTCCCTCAGCAGAATTAATCTATACTTACCGTGTGGGTAAAATGGATGGGCTTTTTCAACGCGGAAATAAGATTAAACTGGATAATGTGGTGGTACAAAATCACCGGTTGGAATTAAAGGGTGCCAACTACACCGTCAAGGCTTACACGTCAAGTGAGAACTCCGGTGACTCTTATAATGTAAAACCGCTGGCTGATAATTTAGACCTTTATTCAGGAGGAAGCGCCAATGTATGGGGAGCAAAGTATAAGGCGGCTTTAAACGCTTATGCAACGGATCACGGTGGTTCTTTAAATGCAGGCAACCTTGCGGCAGCTACACAATTTGCCCGTGCAGAAGCTGATGCAGGAAGGGTGATTCCCGGTACACAGCGTTTTAATATTGTAAGGGACTCGATCATAAAAATAAATAACTGGGATATAAAATCTTCGTCCATACCTAACGCACCTGCCACTGGCGGAGCGGCACTGATTCAAAGAAGTAACCTTTATCATCTCGAGGGCCAGCTGGACCTTACAAAGCAGGTAAAATATTTTAACTTATTGGTAGGCGGCGATGCCAGGGTGTATGAGTTGATCCCCGATGGAAATAACTTTGTGGATTTTAAACGCCCTATTGCTGACAGGAATTCGCAACTGGCAGATGGAAGCTTCGGTAGCAATACTTACTACAAAAAAATTGGCGGGTTTTTACAGATAACCAAAACGTTGTTTAAAGAAAAATTAAAACTGTGGGGCTCCCTCCGTGCAGATTATAATCCTGAATTTGCAGCAAGATTCACCCCTCGTTTAGCAGCAGTGTATACCGTAAAAGAAAAGCACAATTTCAGGCTTACCTTTCAACAGGGCTATCGTTTCCCGGCATTATTTGAAGCGTTGTCTTATGTGAACAACGGCAGGGTAAAACGCGTAGGTATCCTGCCCGTAATAAACGAAGGGCTGGGTTACCGTGAAAACAGTTATACGCAATCGTCAGTAGCCGCTTTCAATGCAGCCGTAAGGGCTGCAGGTAACACCGATGCAGCAGCGCTTGCCAACAAAAACCTGCTTCAGCCAGGCGCATTGCCCGACGGCCGTCCCGAAAAAATCAATTCATTTGAAGTAGGTTACAAAAGTGTATTGTTTGAGAATAAAGTATTCATTGATATCGATGCCTATGCTAATATTTATGATGGTTTTCTTGGACAGGTACAGGTATTTGTGCCTAAGGGAGAAACGATTGGTTCAGACGCTGCAGTAATAGCCATGGTAGACAGAAACAGGGATGCCACCACCGCGAGCAATGGAAATGCTGCCAGCAAAGGGCAGGATCGCTACAGGGTTTACACCAATGCTAAAAATAAGTACACCACTTATGGTTCATCAGTAGGACTTACTTATAATTTTTATAAAACACTTACCGTTTCAGGTAATCTAAACTATAATAAAATAAGAGGTATCACTAGTCCCGATCTTTTTATCACGGGTTTTAATACGCCTCAGCTCACTTCTAATTTATCCATCGGCAACAGGGCCATCACAAGAAATATTGGTTTCAATGTAGTGTGGAAATGGCAGGATGGTTTCATGTGGGAAAGCCCGTTAGTAACAGGCAAGATTGATGCGATCAATAACATTGATGCACAGATTACCTACAGGGTGCCTAAAATAAAATCCACTATAAAATTTGGAGGAACCAATGTTTTAAATAACAGGCATATCCAGTATGCAGGCGGCCCCACCATTGGCGCATTGTATTATGTTGCTGTTACAGTCGATGGTTTATTAACTAAATAAAAGTTTACACGGTGCAGTGCAAAAGCATTATTGCCCGGGCCAGGAATTATAGCTCAGGATCGCTGTGTCACTCTCTCGTACTATATACCAGCGGGCAGCTTTTATTGCGTTTTAAAATGACAATTTCAATGAAAAAAATCATCTTGTGCTGTATAGCCGCTGCCTGTACTTTCTTTACATCAATGGCGCAAAACACGAAGAGCACGGAGGAAATAAACCAGCTGTGGTTTGGATATTTCAACCAAACAAGGCTCAGCAATAAATGGGGATTGTGGACCGATCTTCACTTGCGTACCAAAGAAGATTTCGTAAACAATTTTTCACAAAGCATTGTACGGCTGGGATTAACGTATTATGTAACTGATGCAACAAAACTTACAGCCGGATACGCTTACATAAGTATTTACCCTGCTGATGCGCATAAAAAAATAACACAGCCCGAACACCGGCCATGGCAGCAAATTCAATGGCACACGAAGTATGGTAAAAAAAGGATGATGCAATGGTTCCGGCTGGAGGAGCGATATAGAAGAAAGATTCTTAATGACTCAACGCTGGCGGATGGTAATAATTTCAATTTTAAGATTCGCTACAATATCTGGTACGATATACCTTTGAGCAAAAAAGGGATTGTGCCCAATAGTTTATCCTTTGTTGTAAATGATGAAGTGCATATAAATTTTGGCAAGCAAATCGTCAATAATTATTTTGACCAGAACCGGTTTTTTGCTGGATTAAAATACCAGGTAAATGAGCATAGCAATGTGCAATTTGGTTACATGAACCTGTTTCAGCAACTGGCTGCTGGCAATAAATACAGAAACCTGCACACGATGCGTTTGTTCTATTTTCAAAATTTAGATTTGAGACCAAAGAATCCTAAGCAATCCTGATTTAAAAGCAGTAAAAAAGTAAATAACATGCTAAGAATTTAATAAATAGCCACGTGGCCGAGTGGTGAGGTATAAGTCTGCAAAACTTTTTACGATGGTTCGAATCCATCCGTGGCGTCTTTCATTTTTAATTGTGGTCAATCGTTGGCGGTATTTCGATACCGCCTTTTTTTGTCTGGCCGATCCTATTGAGTTTATAAGCAATGCGTTTTTTTTAGATACCCAATTTGCATATCAATTTCTGTAAATTGCAGGCTGAGCGTTAATTATAAAATTTGCAATACTCTTATCTTTTAAAAAATACTTATAAATTTCAATCAACATTATGAAGAATGTATATTTAAGTGATTCCGGCCCAAAAGTTTCGGAAGCTATTTACGGGTTTTG
>JBDSAA010000163.1:0-68734 GCA_039922375.1 Ferruginibacter sp. | reverse complement strand
TGATGGCATTGCAATACTTCTTTTGCCCTGCGGGTTGCTTCGCAAGTTTGTCAAATCCTTTGCAGCTTCACCTTCCTCTGTTCAGGGAGCTTTTGTGTCCTTCACGGAACTTCGTTCATTTCTTCCTCCGCTCCGCTATAATCATCCATTCCCTTCAGTACCGTTCAGTCCACTCGCCCCCATGATTTTGCGAGCCGGCGCTACCCACTGCAACTGTGGATAATGTGTAGCTCTAGGTGTTCATGCTTCACACTGAGCTACTACACTCTCCTTGCATAGTTCAGTCACACCAATATTTAAACCTGCCCGCTGTGCCTTCCTAAGGTGCTATAATCGCCTTTTTGTTCTCAAGGGTATTTTTGTAACGATGACGTTCTTCAAACAAAAGACTCTCTTTATAGCCTCTGGTGGGTGCTCGCTGCCTGCATCCGTCATACTTCCTCCTGCTGGCTTTTGCGGCCCGCTTTGCATTCTTCGGTGCCGAAAGCTTTCGGCACGGCTACGCTTCTCTTGGCTGAAGGCTCCTTTACCTTTTGTATTTACAGAAAATACATTTTTCAAAAAAGAATAAGCGAAGATAGTCGGCTAACACAATGCCTACCATTTTCAAATCAAGGAACTACGGCATAAACACGAGAGGCTTGCCCACAAGGCCTTTTTTTTATTCCGTTCCTCCTAGAATTGAAAGCGACGCCTCCTTCGTACATACTTTCTTTTTCTTTTTTACGGTTTTTTCTTTTTCTTTTGGGAATGTAATTTAGTTACCTAGTATTACTTATTTATTATTTATAAAACTAATTTTTTTGATATATAGATTTATTAGTGTAAATTTCTCTGAATAGAAATAGAATTCAAAAAGATGAGAAACGAAGGAATTAAGCAATCAGTAATTTTTGTATTTATTTTTTTTAATATTACCACAGTCTATTCTCAAAACTTGGTAAATAATGAAGCCTTTTTTAAATCTAAATTAAGTGTGTATAGACAATGGCTGCAAAATACTAATCTTAACAAGATTATTAATGCGGACACCGTTATAGTGGGACCTGAGAAAATATTTTTGAAGTTGTCGATTCAAGATAGGTATAACTGGGAGCGGTTAGTTCACATAACTGATAGTTCGTATCACTTATCAATTGCAAACACATTATTTAATCAGTTCGTTTTTGAAATGGACCTAAAAAGGAGTCAAGGTGAAATTAATGTTGAAGCAGTAGATGTCACCATTATTATTAAAAATGAAAATGGAAAAACAAATATTGATTTCTGGAATAAAATGGGAACTGGAAGCAGCAATGTGGACATACCTATCGACGGTTTAAAAGATCTTAATAACATCAATACTTTTGTTTCCAATAAATCGGTGGAAGTAATTAAAACTAATTTGCAAAAAGAACTTTATACTTACTTTAAAAAGTTTAAGGCAAAATTGGAAAATTATCATTTTGAATTAATTTATCAACTTAATAATACTTTAATTTTTGAAGTAAGTAACATTGTCGATGCGGTATTGAACGAAGGCTATTTTGAACATCTTCAATTCAATTTTCATTTTACGAAACAAAAAGAAAAAACCGAAGTTAAGTATGAATTTTTTGGAAAGTACGGTGCTGGTATTTTGTGGGCACCACAAGATTCAAGGTTTAGCAATATGCTTCCCAAATATGAAGATCGATATAAGCTTTTTAATTTTAAGATTTCTAATGAAATTGGAAGAATAATAAATTAATCCTTTATGAATTTTTCAAATTATAGAAATCGGGTCGGGAGATTTATTTTGTTTTCGAATATTATTTTGTTTATTCTTATAATCATCTTATACGGCCTCAAGGGTTTTACAGATGAAGAGCTAACCGAACTATTAAAATATTTAATTCCTATTAAATCAATTTATCTCACGGCCGTCGTCAAATTTGTGATAGAAAAGCAAAAATGGAATGACAAAGTAGAGTACAAGAACTTACCTCTTCATCCGTTATTCAAAACTGTTGCCAAAGGCCTTATATATTCACATATTTCTATATTGTATTGTCTTATTTTATTTACAGCTTTTAATGTCATCAGCTTTATTTTTTTAATTAATACCTTAGTTGTTGTCGAATCATTATTTGGAATTTATATTGGACTTATTGTTGCTGAAATGTTTAAATCCGTTGATATGCAAATCAAATAATAATATCTATTTTGTAAGTGAAGTCATTTTATTCAATTTGATGTAATTTCCATGAAACATGCTCATTTTCTTCTCCTATTATTTTTCCAGACAACTTTGCTTAGTCAAAACATAAAAGTCCATATTCCGGTTCAAGTTAATGGTTTTTACAGATATCATTTTTTATCTGGTGATAAGTACATTATAGGTATGCCAAGTGGATCCGGTCTGTTGCAGAATACCGCCAAATACTGTATATGGAATGCAAAGACCGGAAAGTATGTTCATGCATTCGACAGAACAAGTCTCAGCAATTTTGCCTCGACATTTTCACCTGATGGTAAGTTATTTGCTGTTAACCCATCTGCAGAAAAATTGTACATTGGTAATACTGTGAGTGATGTTATTATTGATTCGCTTCCTTTCCACCCGTCTATATCTCTGTCGAGTGACGTAAGATTTTCTCCTACTGGAGAGTTTATTGTTTTTAAGTCTTCTTTTTCACTGGGAGGGATTAATATTTATAATATCCAGAACAAAACGGTTACTTATATCAAAGGCATTTTTGATATGGCATTAACTAGATTTAGTAAAGATGGGAATTATGTTTGTTTAATTTCGTTCGGTCACAAAATGGAGGTAATTAAGCTTTCAGATGGAAAGACTTTTTTAACGACAGCACTACCGGCTGAAGTGAACCAGACAAATATATATTTACAGCTGGCCTTTTCGTTAGAAGACAGTCTAATTCAAATAAAAGACAAAAAAACACTATGGTTGGTAGATATATTTAATGCCGCAGGAAAAAAGATTGATAATGTCACCGAAGCTCTCGCAGCTCGAAAGGGTTATCTGGTCTACATACAGGACACTCTTAAAAAATTTAGACTGAAGAAATATGATTTAGCTACAAAAAAGGACACGTTGTTGTCAATTACAACAGGGGACGAAGTTGACATCACCGAAGCTGGAGATTTTATTATTTTAAAAAATGACAACATCACAGATAAGACATATTCAATTTATAATAAAGTAACAAATAAATTTCTTTGGACAGTTGCGCATAAATATAATGGGGAAATTGTAAAGGAGTTTACTTTCAGCCCATTTGCCAAGTATCATGTCATACAAACTTATCGAGCTTTTCATTTATTCCGTACTGACGGGCGAGGTCTAATAAAATCTTTTAAGTGTAATGATCAATCTTACGGCAAAACGTCAGTGTTTTTTTCCACTGATGAAAAGACGGTTGGAATTCAAGATGATGTTAGCGTAAATGTATATAATACGAGTAATGGGGTGAAAGTTGCAGTTTTACAAAATGGAGGAAATCTCCAAAATTATTCGGTAACTGGTTTTACACCAGAAACACATGATATTAACGTGGATACTTACGCTAGCGGTGTGGTACAAATTAATATCGATTCAGTATGCGTTAAACCTGCACGTAAAAAACCATTAATGGATGACTACACAGAAGATGGTAAATATTTTATCAGATATAATGGATATAGAAGTATATCAGTCTTTGATGCTTTGAATAATAAATTAATTAAAAACATAAATTTAGAAGTTTCGGGCTTTTATGTAAAATTATTTTCAAAGGCAAAATGCTTTGCCGAATATGATTTTTTGCCGAACAAAATGGATATGTATGATTTAAAAACAGGAAATATGCTGTGGAGTAAAGATTTGAACGGAGAGGGTATCCCTTTTTTTGATGCTAACGATAAAATCTTTATTTCGGAAACCGCAGAGAGCTATAATATATACGAGGTACTTACAGGTAAGCAACTGGGAAAAATTGAAACTAAGGGCTACTTGACTACTCCAATTATTGACGAGACATCCGCATATATTTATTTAATAAATTCTAATGGTAAATTGAAAGTGTTTGATGTGTTTGCTGGGATGCGAGTAACAAATCAGGTAGCCGTCAGTTCTACCATAAAAGATGTTCACTATACAAATTTTTGTGACAGTTTTAATTGTATTCTTGTAGGGGACTATGGGTCGGGACGATTTACTGATACATTTTTTAGGTCAGTAAAAACATCGAATTATAGTAGAGGTGATTATTTCATTAAAGAATCCTCAGACCATCAATTCTTATTGGCTTATTATGGAACAGATGATATTGAAGTTTGGGATATCAAACATAAAAAAATAACAAGTGTCATTGACGTTAGTAGTATACAGGTAAAAGATTTATATATTTCTTCTGATAATCGTTGGATCGTTGTGAAGGGTTTGCAAAATGAGTTATATCTCTACGACAATATACTTAAAAAATTTGTGGGCACCTTTTATTTTTTTAATGACCTCGAAAAGCAAATTGCATTTGTAAGGAATGATGGTTATTACAAAATCGACAAAGGAGTCGCAAATTATCTCCGATTTAGAGTAAATGGAATTCTTTACGATTTCGACCAATTGGATTTACGTTATAATCGGCCAGATAAGATTTTAGCCTCCTTTGGAAACGCTGATATTAAATTAATTGATTCGTATAAATCTGCTTATCTGAAACGAATTAGTAATATGCAAATTGATACGACTCAGTTTACAAATGATTTCGAGGCACCGGTTGTAGAGGTGGAAAATGAGGATGAGCTAGAAAATCAAGTTGAAAGTAATAAAGGTGTACTCAAAATACATGCTTTTGATAAAAACACTTCAAACTACCTTAAACGCATTTTTATAACAGTTAATGGTAATCCCATTTATGGTTCTTTAGGGTTGAATTTGGAATCATCCCAAACTAGAGATACTTCTTTGACGGTATCTATTAATCTTTCTTCAGGAATTAATATTGTTAAGGCTTCATGCCTAAATAATCGGGGCGTGGAATCTTTCAAATCAAACATTAATATTTCATATTTGCCTGAAAAACCAATTAAGCCAACTGTATGGTTTATAGGTATTGGGGTTTCGAATTATAAAGACAAATTCAATCACCTGAACTATTCTACAAAAAGTGTTCAGCAATTGGATTCATTATTTTCCAAAAAAAATAAGAATACGTATACTTCGATTTTGATTTTGGATTCAATGGTAACACGGGAAAACATCAAAGCCGTCAGAGGAAGGTTGTTAAGAGAGATTAAGCCAGATGATAAAGTTATTATGATATTTAGCGGACATGGAAGGATAGTTGAGAAAAATGGGCATAGGAATTTTTATTACGCAACCTTCGACATGGATTTTAAAACAGGTTGGGATGAAGGAATATCCTTCGAGGAAATAGAAGGAATATTGGATAGTGTTGAAGCTCAAAATAAAATAGTACTAATTGACGCTTGTAATAGTGGAGTTTTGGATCGAGATGGAATCGGTAATGCAAGCTTTGAGCTAATGCAGGACCTTTTTCTAAATACTAATCGCAGTAATGGGGCGACGGTAATGGCTGCTTCGGCGGGTGACAAAGAGGCTTATGAGCCTATTAGTCTAGGTAATAGTGTGTTTATACACTTTATATTGCAGGGCTTAAAAGATGGTAAAGCTGATTCAAATGAAGATGGAGAAGTTACCATTAGTGAACTTCAGAATTTTGTAAATAAAGAAATAGCCTTGTACACCGATAATAGACAAAAACCCTCCGCTCGAATAGTTAATTTCGATAACGATTGGGTTCTTTACAAATAATGTAAGTAACAATTTGCAAAATATTGGCGTCAAGTAACCTAATACTAAAGGTGAAATCATTTTTCTTTAATAGAGTTCGTTTCCCCCCTTTCATATTTCCTTTAATATTTGTATTATTTGCTTGAATTTCTAAAGCGATTATTATAAATTTATACAAATCGTATTTGTATGGAAACAAACAAAAACATTGGTATCTGGATAAGAGTTTCAACTGATTTTCAGGTTCAAGATGAAAGTCCCGAGCATCATGAGATGCGGGCAAGGAATTATGCTCAGGTAAAAGGTTGGAATGTCATCACAGTTTATCGACTCGATGCATTATCTGGTAAATCAATCTTGGAATATTCTGAAACAAAACGGATGTTGAAGGATATCCAAAGTGGCACTATTTCAGGTATTATTTTTTCAAAGCTTGCGCGACTTGCACGGAATACTAAAGAGTTATTAGAAATCTCCGAGATATTCAGAGCCAGGAATGCAGACCTTATTTCTCTCGCGGAAGCAATTGATACTTCAACTCCTGCGGGTCGTCTATTCTTCACCGTTATAGCAGCCATGGCTCAATGGGAAAGGGAAGAAATATCCGATAGAGTTGCTGCATCTGTACCCATTAGGGCGAAGATGGGGAAGCCATTAGGCGGCCAAGCTTCATTTGGCTATAAATGGGAGGGTAAGGAATTGATGGTAGCCGCGCAAGAAGCTCCCGTTAGAAAGCTACTATATGAAATCTTCGCAAAAACCAAACGAAAGAAAACAACGGCTAGTGAATTAAATAGACTAGGGTATAGAACAAGGAATGGTTCTTTGTTTTCAGATACAACTGTTGAGCGCCTACTTAAAGACCCAACAGCCAAGGGTATACGCCGGGCAAACTATACCAAAAGCTTAGGTGAGGGCAAAAATTGGGTTATCAAGCCCGAATCTGAATGGGTAGAACTTCCATGCCCAGCAATTGTCGAGGAAAGTCTTTGGCACGAGTGTAATACCATTCTACTTCAACAAGAACGCAAGAAGACTAAAATAGGCCCTAGAACGGTCTATTTGCTCGCAGGGTACGTCCATTGCTCCTGTGGTGATAAAATGTATGTTTACTCTAATAATCCTGTTTATAAATGCAAAAAATGCAAACGGAAGATTGATGTTCAGGATATCGATGAGATTTATCATGAGCAACTTAAATCCTTTCTTTTAACCGATTCAAGTGCTGCATCTGTAAGTTCCAAAACCAACCAACTGATTGCTGAAAAGGAGATGCTTTTGCTAACTATCACCAATGAGTATGATAAGTTGCTTAAGAAAACGGAACAGCAAACTAATTTGAGGATTGAAGGGGAGTTATCAAAGGAAGAATTTGCAAGATTTTACAAACCTGCCGAACAACAACTGCGGCAGCTGGAAATTCAAATGCCAGAACTTGAAGCGGAAATTGATTTCCTTAAAATTCAATACTTGTCAGCAGATACTGTCATTCAGGACGCAAAGGATTTGTATAATAATTGGCAGAAATTACCCTTTGAAGAAAAGCGTTCAATAGTTGAAACAATTACAGAACGACTAATCGTAGATACAGATAACATTAACATTTGTCTCTCATACCTCCCCACGCCCCAACCTTCTTTAAATGGTGGAATTAAGCAACACAACAGCAAGGGTTCATAGAGGCAATCAACATAAAGCTTGCAGGGAATTCAAGTGCTATTTTGGCCCGTGAAATGGTGACTTTTCTTTCTTCCATCGGCTGACGCATCACCTCCAGCACAGTCCGCTTAAATTCTGGGAGTTCATCTAAAAACAATACACCATTATGGGCCAGGGAAATTTCACCGGGCTGAGGATTGCCACCGCCGCCAACCAGCGCCACATCACTGATGGTGTGGTGCGGGCTGCGATAAGGTCTTTTTGAAATCAGTGTAGCATTCTCCGGTAGTTTGCCTGCCACGCTATGGATCTTGGTAGTTTCTAAGGCTTCCTGTAGTGAGAGCGGCGGAAGAATCGTGGGTAAACGCTTTGCCAGCATTGTTTTGCCAGCGCCAGGTGGGCCGATCAGTATTGCATTGTGCCCGCCGGCCGCGGCAATTTCAAGGGCTCTCTTTATATTTTCCTGTCCCTTTACATCGCAAAAATCAATTTCAAAATCACTTTGGGCAAAAGCAAATTCCTCTCTTGTATTCACTATTACCGGTTCTAAGGTCGATTCATCTTTAAAAAAATCAATTACATCATTTAAATGCCCAACACCATATACGTTCAGGTTATTTACCATAGCAGCCTCCCTGGCATTTTGCTTAGGCACTATTAGTCCTTTAAAATTTTCTTTTCTGGCCTGGATGGCGATGGGCAGCGCCCCTTTAATGGGCCTCACGGTGCCGTCCAAACTTAGTTCGCCCATTATTACATAGTCGGTTAATTTTTCGGCATTTACCAGTTGTTCGCTGGCGCCCAATGTAGCCATCGCAATGGGAAGGTCGAAGGCAGTGCCACTTTTTCGTATATCCGCAGGCGCAAGGTTTACAATAAGGCGGGTACGGGGCATATAAAAATTGTTGTCCTTAATGGCACTTTCCACCCGAAGTAAACTTTCTTTTACCGCCCCGTCCGGAAGCCCTACAATAATCGCCTCCGATTTTCCCTGGTTATTGATATTTACTTCAACGGCAATGGTTATGGCTTCTACACCATATACAGCACTACCGAAAGTTTTCACCAGCATGGGTCGGGGTTTTAGTTGATTGCTGAAAATACGAATCTAATTTGGTTTCAAAAGAGTTTTTGTTAACCAACAGAAGTGTTTCAATTAAGCATTGTTGTGTCACTCCCGTGTGCCGCATACCATTGGGCAACTTCAATAGCGTTATAAGGTTAATACTGGTTAAAAAATAACCTCTATGCATAGTTGCCCGGTTTGGCCTTAACGGTTATAAAAGCTAAGCCATTCTGGATAGTAGTTTTTGATACTCATCCAGCCGTTGGTTAACTTAAGCGTTTATAACGTTGAGAAACTTATAACGAAGGGAAGAATTGAAGTAATAAAGTCTCAGCGAGGAAATTAAGATTTGAAGTTTAGCGTAACTTTTTCTCCATGATATGATGAGGTATATTGATTTCCATAAATTGGTCACCTTTCACTTTGTATCCATATTTTTCATAAAAACCAATTGCAGTATCACGTGAGTGCATTGTCAGTGTTTTGAAGCCTTTATCACGAGCCAGGTTTTCAGCGAATGTTATAATAGATTCACCGATGCCTTTTCCCTGCATATTTTTTTGTACGGCCATTTGTCGCAGCCGCACACATCCGTCTTTCAGGTCCGAAAGAATGCAGCAGCCCAACATTTCATCTTCATCAAATGCACCTATCAATATATCGTCCTTTTCTTTTGCCAACTCTTCCTGGGAAAAGGATAATCCTAAAGGCTTCCGCATAATTTCATGCCGAAGGTTTACCATTTGTTGGTATTCTTTGCTTCCATGGTCTATCTGTTTTAACCCCATGCTGCAATATAATAAAATCTTTTAAACATAAATTGCCGCAAGAGGGCCGAAAATTAAAAAGGAACCACTACAGTTCCTGATTAACTCTTACCCCTAAGAAAATATGTTGAATATATTTATTCTATTGCTTTGCTGCTAGTTGCCATCCCGTGTTATAACCGATTGAACCTTCAGCATCTTCCATTAAAAAGTGTTCGCTTTGCATGGCAACCTATATCCTTACTATCGTTATTTATAGTGTCATTATTGTGCCAAATGCTGTAATCCTTTATCCATAAGGATTTGGAAGGAAGCGACCCAATAAGTATTCCTGATTTTGGAAGGATAATCCACAATCTATCCGACCTACCTTGTGGTATATTAGCACTATGTAATATGATGTGAAAGAAACACTGTTATTATTGCGGTAGATATTTCTAAAACAAAAAGATGTTTTATTAGACTACAGATAAGATTTTATAACGCAATGTTTTTAAACTATGTAACAAGCGATGATGATCTAAAGTTGATAGCTGATTAACAGACACGTGTCAGATGCCTCAAAAAGGTAAAGTAACAAAGGTCACTTTTGCAGTAAACTTTATAAATAGTAACAGGCTTATCAACAACAAATACATTCGGCAATTTTTAATTTAGCAATCAAATACATGTAGCAAAATCACCGTAGAATCATGACTGTAGAATGCAATTTTGCAATTAATTTCACCTCAACTTATATTTCTTTGTATTTATCTCAAAAAGTATATTTTTGCACCTGATTAACTAAATATTACTATTATGTCAGACATTGCAACAAGAGTAAAGAAAATAATTGTTGACAAATTGGGTGTCGATGAAGCCGAGGTTACCCCGGAAGCTTCCTTCACTAATGATTTAGGTGCCGATAGCTTGGACACCGTTGAACTAATCATGGAATTTGAAAAGGAATTCAACATTTCTATTCCTGATGAACAAGCCGAAACCATCACTACTGTTGGACAGGCCGTTACTTACCTTGAAGAACACGCTAAGTAGTCATCATCATCTGTTAATCATCGCAGGCAAACTTTATGGATTTAAAGAGAGTAGTTGTTACCGGATTGGGAGCCCTTACTCCATTGGGAAAAACTGTTGCTGAATACTGGCAGGGGTTGGCTGATGGCGCAAACGGTTGCGATTTTATTAAACAATTTGATGCTACTAAATTTAAGACCAGGTTTGGCTGCGAGGTTAAAGATTTTGATCCCACCAATTACTTAGATCGTAAAGAAGCTCGCAAAATTGATCGCTTTACCCAGTTCGCTTTAATTGCCAGCGATGAAGCTGTAAAAGATGCAGGCATCAACAGCAGTAACGTTGACGTAGACAGGGTAGGCGTAATATTTGCAAGCGGCATTGGAGGCCTGATCACATTCCAGGAAGAAGTGATCAACTTTGCTTCCGGAGATGGTACTCCACGTTTCAATCCTTTCTTTATTCCCAAAATGATCCTTGATATTGCCGCCGGGCAAATCTCTATCCGTCATGGATTCAGAGGTCCTAATTATTCGGTGGTTAGCGCATGCGCATCATCTACTAATGCGATCATCGATGCCTTTGACAATATCCGTCTCGGCAGGGCCGATGTAATTATATCAGGAGGTAGTGAAGCCGTAATAAGTGCGGCAGGGGTGGGAGGTTTTAACGCTATGAAGGCTTTAAGTGAAAGAAATGATAATCCACAGTCTGCCAGTCGTCCGTTTGATAAAGACCGCGATGGTTTCGTTGTGGGCGAAGGAGCGGGAGTAATTATTTTGGAAAGCCTTGAACATGCTCTTGCCAGGGGCGCCAAGATTTATTGCGAAATTGCGGGAGGTGGTGCTACCGCCGATGCACATCATATTACTGCGCCGCATCCCGAAGGATTAGGTGCACAAAATGTAATGCGTACTGCATTAAAAGATGCCGGAATGAACCCCGCTGATATTAATTACATTAATGTGCATGGTACTTCCACGCCATTAGGAGATATAGCTGAATCAAAGGCGATCCTTAATGTTTTTGGTGAGCATGCCTACGACCTAAATATCAGTTCCACTAAAAGTATGACGGGCCATAGCCTTGGAGCTGCTGGTGCCATTGAAGTGCTGGCGTGCATAATGGCCGTTACACAAAACATCATCCCACCTACCATCAATCATTTTACAGACGATCCGGAGTTAGATCCAAAATTGAATTTCACTTTTAATAAAGCGCAGCACCGTACTGTAAACGCCGCATTAAGTAATACATTCGGATTTGGTGGCCATAATGCTTCCGTTATTGTAAAAAAATACAATCCCCAATAATTCCCTTTGCCTTTTTTCGTGATGTTATTATACCTGTCACTGCATAGGTAGGTAATTTAGATGTTAGCATGCATCTTCTTATTATTTCAATAGTTTATAAAAATTCTTAAACTGCATTGCCAATTATTTGTAGCGAATTAGTCGCTTACTTAAATTTTTTCATTGTATCAAATAACATTAATTTCGGTTAAACATTTTGTAAATTTTGCAGTTCCTAAAAGATTTCTTAAACGGAGATATCAAGAAGAAAGAGTTTAAAAAACAACTCAATAATGTTCTGGGCTTTACTCCCGGCGAACTTAATTTATATAGGACAGCATTGAGTCATCGCTCAGTGAGAGAGGGTGCTGATGAAAACAATGAGCGCCTTGAGTTTTTGGGGGATGCCGTACTAAGTTCCATCGTGGCACATTATCTTTTCATGAAATATCCTTATAAAGGCGAGGGCTTTTTAACAGAGATGAGAAGTAAAATGGTGAACCGCCAGCAGTTGAATGATATAGGCATTAAGATGGGCCTTAAAAAAATCACCATTTACAATAAGCACGACAGCTCTCTTAAAATATCCCAGATATTTGGTAATACACTGGAAGCTTTAATCGGCGCAGTTTACCTGGATAAAGGCTACGATAAAACACAGAAATGGGTTGAAAAATATATCATTTCCACTCACATGTTTATGGATGACCTGGAGGGTATCGAAATAAATATCAAGAATAAATTATATGGCTGGGCCAATAAGAATGGCAAGGCACTTGAGTTTGAAACCCTCAATGAAAAGTTTGAGAATGGCAGGCGCTTGTTTACAATTGGAGCCACGGTAGACGGGGAACTGGTGGCGGAAGGAAAAGGATACAATAAAAAAGATGCCAGCCAAATAGCGGCACAACTGGCAGTCGATAAATTAGGATTGTAAATTTGTTCCTTTATTTTTTTTACCCGGACTTCCCGGAAAATTTCTCCCAACTACGGAATAATTAATCTTAATCAGAAACTATGACCTTTGGTATATTAGGAAGTGGGAGCTGGGGAACGGCACTGGCAAAAATATTAACTGACAATGGGCAAACTATTTATTGGTGGAACAGGAGCCAAAAATCAATTGATCAGATAATTGCCCGCCGTCATAACCCTCACTATTTAACTACAGCTAATTTTAATACTGCTCAATTAAGGCTTTCCACAGATCTTACTGACATCATCAATAACGCCGATTGTATTATTGTTGCAATACCGTCCGCTTTTGCAGTGTCAACACTTTCAGCATTGAATAGAAATATTTTTAATGGCAAAAAAATCGTCAGTGCGATAAAAGGAATTTTACCTGAACATAATTTACTATTGAATGATTTTTTAAAAGATGAATTCAATTTCTCCCTCGAAGATTATTTTGCTGTGCTGGGCCCTTGCCATGCAGAAGAAGTGGCGGCAGAAAAATTATCATACCTGACATTTTCAGGAGTTGATGAAGTAGCTACGCACCAGGTTGCCCAATATTTTAAAACTGAATATCTCAACACGGTGGAGAATAATGATATCTATGGAGTTCAGTTTGCAGCTGTTTTAAAAAACGTGTATGCGGTAGGGGCGGGCATGGCTCATGGTTTAGAATATGGGGATAATTTTTTAAGTGTTTTGATAGCAAACAGCGCTGATGAAATGGCTGGTTTTTTGAAAAAGGCGGGCATAAAAAATATAGAAGTCGGACATGTCGATGCATTGACATCGTTAGACGTTCACCGATCCAATAATTACGCAGCCTCTGTTTACCTGGGCGATCTACTGGTAACCTGTTATTCATTGTATAGCCGAAACCGCACTTTTGGAAATATGATTGGCAAGGGCTATTCGGTAAGGTCAGCTCAACTAGAAATGAATATGGTGGCAGAGGGATATAATGCCAGTAAATGTATGTTTGGAATCAATCAAAAAATAAAAGCCGAAATGCCGATTGCTGAAACAGTGTACCAGATATTGTGGAAAGAGCTTTCCCCGGAAGATGGCTTTAAAACAATTGAAGGAGTGCTGATTTAACCTGGCTGGAAAAAAAGATCGGCAGATATTCCATCTGCAAACAATTTACCTTCCCGGGTTAATATTAATGCCGAAGCTATAAGTTTAATTTTATTTGTTTTTGTATATTTTTCACTCGCAGCGAGCAGCACATCGCTATATTTTTTTCCGAACACTTTGTTTATTTTATTTAAATCCATACCTTCTTTTGTGCGTAGGGAAGTCATGATATACTCATTTAGTTTTTGAGTTTCTGTTAATAATTCTTCTTCATAGGGGATATCATTTTTTTTCAGGGATTGAATGTATAAGGCATTATTTGAGATGTTCCATTTTCTCTTTACACCATCATAAGCATGAGCTGAAGGGCCAAATCCATAATAATTTTTTCCTTGCCAATAACTGCTATTGTGCTTGCTGCGCATTCCTGGCTTTGCGAAATTACTGATCTCATAATGTTCATATCCGGCCTGTTCCATCCAGTCCATCAATAACAAAAATTGCTCAGCCTGTCTTTCGGCATCTACAGGGGCTTTCTTGTGTTGAGAAATCATTTTGTCAAGCGCTGTTTTAGGTTCTACTGTTAGCGCATAGCAGGATATGTGAGGGATATTTTTTTCAATAACCGTTGCTACATTCAGTCGCCAGTCTTCGTTGCTCAACAAAGGAGATCCGTAGATCAGATCTATTGAGTAGTCTGTAAAACCGGAATCTTTAATTTCATCTATGCATCGCATTGAGTCCACAGCGGTATGTGCTCTGTTCATCCACAGAAGTTCGCTTTCTAAGAAAGATTGAATCCCTACACTTAACCTATTAATTCCGGCCTCCTTCCAACGCATTAATTTAGCCGGATTAATATCATCAGGATTTGCTTCCAATGTTATTTCGGCATCATTGCTTATTAAAAATTTTGTGTGCAAAGCATCCAATATCTGCACTATATCATCTGATTCTAAAATGCTGGGTGTGCCGCCACCAAAGTAAACCGTTTCACAAATTTCTTTGTTACCGTATGGCGTACCTGTTTGCGTAAGCTGTATCTCTTTTACCAGTGCCGCTATCAGTTCATCTTTTAACTGAAGTGATGTTGAAAAATGGAAATTGCAATAATGACAAGCTTGCCGGCAAAATGGGATATGAATATAGATACCGGACAAAGATTTTAGATTTACAATTTTAGACTTTAGATTTGAATTCAGTAATGACTACTATTAAATTAATTTTTTACTCATTCATTCGTATTGCAATAATATTTGGTGCTTGCAACACGGGCACTGTGAATGGTCAGCAGTTACCGATAAATAGATATCAGCTACTAATAAATTACGTTGACAAAGATAGTTCCTTTAATTCGCAGGCCTTAAAACTACAAACCAGCTTTGCCCTCGAAGCCCAATGCCGGGAGTATGTAAACAAGCTGACAGCATTGTTGAATATGAAAGGTTACCCAGTTTCCTCTGTTGATTCTGTTCATTACGATTCCACTTTTGCCATAGTGCAATTATACCTGGGCTCCCAACATTCCATAGTGCAACTGCATACAGATAGCATAGAAAAAAAGGTGCTGGATATCAGCGGCTTTAACGAAACGAATTTTATAAACAAGCCACTTAACATCGCTCAACTTGAAGCGGTTAAAGAACGCATTTTAAATTATTATGAGAAGAATGGTTATCCTTTTGCTACGGTGTTTTTAGACAGTATTCAACTAACTGACGGAGCTATGAGCGCTTCCCTAAAAGTAAACAAAGGCCCAGTGTACCATATTGACAGCATAAGGGTGAGGGGTAAAATAAAAATTTCCAATAGTTTTTTGCAACACTACCTGGGCATACCCAATGGAAGTGTTTACAATAAAGATAAATTAGATAATGTGAGTAAGCGATTGCTGGAGTTGCCTTACCTCCAGGAGCAACAGCCATCAGAGTTAATGATGTTAGGAACCGGGTCAATTTTAGATGTTTATCTTTTGCCAAAAAAGAGCAGCCAGGTTAATTTCCTGGTCGGATTTTTACCGGCAAATAACGAGACCAACAAATTGCAATTAACAGGAGATGTCAACTTAAATTTACGCAATGCCCTTGGCACAGGGGAAACCATATTGGTAAACTGGCAGCAGTTGCAGATAAAGTCGCCGCGGATCAATCTTGGGTATCAACAACCATATATTTTCAAGTCCGCTTTTGGGCTCGATTTTGCCTTCGATCTTTTTAAAAAGGACTCTACTTTTTTGCAATTAAATGCTCAATTAGGCATTCAATATCTTTTGTCGGCTAACCAATCGGGCAAAATATTTTTTCAAAATCAAAGCAGTTTTTTGCTTGGCTCTGGTGTAGATACCAACCTGGTAAAAGCTACAAGACGGCTGCCTCCAAATGTGGATGTGAAGGCCGTCAATATCGGTTTGGATTATGAATTGAATACGACCAATTACCGGTTTAATCCAAAAAGTGGCAACGAGATAAGGCTGATAGGTTCGGTGGGTGTTAAAACAATTAACCGCAACAATGAGATACTCAGGCTCAAGGATCCAAGTTTCAATTTTAGTTCATTGTACGATTCAATTAAGCTTCGGGCTTACGAATTGAGGGCTAAGCTAACAGCAGTGCATTATTTTCCTGCCGGAAAAAGAAGTACGCTTAAAACGGCTTTCAATGGAGGTGTGTTCAGCAGCCAAAGTATTTTTCGCAATGAACTTTTCCAGGTGGGAGGATATAAACTTTTGCGGGGATTTGATGAGGAAAGTATTTATGCAACAAGATATGGCGTGGTTACGCTGGAATATCGTAACCTGGTAGGGTTGAATTCTTATCTATTTACTTTTATGGATGCAGGCTGGGTAAAAAATAAATTTCAATCAATCAATGTTAGCAACAACTTTATTAGTGCAGGTTTTGGGTTGGTCTTTGAAACTAAAGCCGGATTACTGAATATGAGTTTGGCAGTAGGTAAACGCAATGATCTAAAATTTGATTTAAGGCAATCATCTAAAATACATTTTGGGTACATTAATTATTTCTAAATTATTTTGAATTGCCTTGACCCCCTATGTTTGCTCACAAAAAGTCTAAAGAACCATTTTTTAAATTGTTTCTGATTAATTCATTTTATTTTTGCCGTTCAATTTTACGAGTATTGAAACAGGTATGTTTTTTTCTATTTCTTTTTATCAGT
Organism: Ferruginibacter sp.; assembly: GCA_039922375.1. Taxonomy (GTDB): domain Bacteria; phylum Bacteroidota; class Bacteroidia; order Chitinophagales; family Chitinophagaceae; genus Ferruginibacter. The sequence goes on along the minus strand of JBDSAA010000163.1, from coordinate 51,949 downwards.
CCTGTTTTGCTCTTGGCTCAGCATCCAGATAGTTTTGTTTATAAAAGGGATTCGCTTTTTGTAAGGGATTCATCCTTTACAAAAAGGTCAGATTCTATAATCATAATTCCAGATTCTACCGTTAAAAAAGATGCTGTCATTAACAAGGCGGCACTTTATAATGCCGCTCTTCAAAAAATCTTGAAACAAAATTATCTTTTAAATTATACAGGTGAGCCAATAGCGATGGTAAACCAGGTAAAAAAGCGAACCTTATACGATCATTACTTTTATTTATTTGCTGCAATATTGTTGATGTTGGGATGTCTCCGTTTTTTTTATACCCGATATTTTAACAATCTTTTTAGAGTTTTCTTTAATGCCTCCCTTCGGCAAAGCCAATTGACGGATCAGTTGTTGCTGGCTAAATTACCTTCCCTGCTCTTCAACATTTTATTTGTATTTATAGGAGGGTTTTATGTGTATTTAGTGCTCCGGTATTTTAATTGGATTACCAGTCAACAGTTTTGGATGGTGCTTTTGTATTGTATCTTGAGTTTAATCGTCATTTACTTTGTGAAATTTATTACATTAAAATTCACGGGCTGGGTTACAGGCTATTATGAAGTTACCAACACTTACATCTTTATAATTTTTTTAATTAATAAAATTTTAAGTGTTCTATTATTGCCTTTTGCAGTGATCATTGCGTTTTCATCACTTGGCTTAGCTACAGCTGCGGTAATGATTTCTTTGTTATTATTATGTTTAATGTTTCTGTTACGCTTTTTCAGGTCATATGGCTTGCTACAACATCAATTGAAAATAAGCAAGTTTCACTTCTTTTTATATGTATTAGGAATTGAAGTAGTGCCTGTTTTGTTGATATACAAGGCCTTGGTGCTTTTATTAAGTAAAAATCTATAACTTTGTGAAGCTATATAATTATAGCTTATCTGATATGTTTAGCAACAGAGAATTTAAACCCGAATCCAAAGATAACGTGGTAAAAAAAGTACTCATTTCCCAGCCAAAACCAGATGGTGACAGGTCCCCGTATTTTGATTTGGCAAAGAAGCATGGCATCGAGTTGCATTTTTATCCCTTTATCGTAGTAGATAGTATCCCCGCTAAAGAATTTAGAAAGCAAAAAATAGAAATAACAAATTACACTGCCGTCATATTTACAAGCAGGCATGCGATAGATAACTTTTTTCGTGCATGCGAAGAACTAAAAACTAATATCTCACAGGACACCAAGTATTTTTGCATTACCGAAGCCATCGCTCTCTACCTGCAGAAATTTATACTGTACCGTAAACGCAAGGTGTTTTATGGTGCGGACGGGACAAATAAAAGTTTATTTGACGTTATAAATAAACATAAAGACAACGAAAAATTTTTGTATCCCTGTTCAGAATCATTTGATAGTGAAATTACCAACTGGTTAAGGGATCATCATTGCGAATATGCTACACCAGTTTTATACAGAATAATCAGTAATGATATCAAAGAGGTGATTGCTCAAAATTTTGACGTTATATGTTTGTTTACACCAGGGGGTGTAAAAAGCCTGATCGAAAATTTTCCACATTTTGAACAAAATGGAACCAAAATTGGTGTATTTGGCGCTAATACTTTTAAAGCTGCGGAAGAGGCAGGCCTTACTCTACACATTAAGGCTCCCCAACCGCTGGCCCCAAGCATGGTGAGTGCTTTAGAATTGTACCTTACTTCTCTTAAGAAAAAATAACCTTCCTATTTTAAAGATCATTTATCGATTAGACTTCTCCTTCAACTTGTTTTTTTAATCATTGAATTTTTATCGAAGTTTCACGTGCAGTTGTGTGTCTTTGAAAAACGACAACTACGCCCTAACTTTTTTGAGAACCATTGGGGTAATGTCCAGGAGGATTTTATGAAGTCAAAATACACCAACCGCATAACAGGCAGAAAACTTATTTGATCCTCTTCGGAATTTAAATAGTGTGGGGTCATAGGCGATCGTATTTAGTCTAAAGATGTTAATGGGTTTTCGTGTTGAAGAGAGGGATTCCATGTTTTCAGTAATATGTGTTCTGCGGATACACAATGGGGTGGTATTGAAAAGGGTCAAAAATTTCAACAAACATTTGCCGGGCGGTATCTTTATATTACTAACAATAATCAAATAAAATAACAAAATAAAACACAATATTCTCAGTCCTTAAGCGTTTTTTAAACTTAAGCTGTTAAATATTACAAATAAATAATAGCACATAAATCAACGAGATGAGCATAATTCAAAATAATCATTACATTTGCCATTACCCTCAAAGATAAAAAAATGAAGAACGGTTCATTAACTATTATAGCTGTTATAGCTATTACTTTATTGTCTGGATGTAAAATGTTAGGCAAGAATAAGAAAGGTAAAAGCTTGCCTAATGACGGGCAGTTATACGGGGTTGCTCCTGCAAAAAGCTGGAGTCTTCCAAAGCCTCCCGGAATGGTCTATATACCACCCGGCACTTTTCATATGGGGCCAAGCGATGAAGATGTGAACTACGCATATACTGCAAGAAACAAACAAGTTTCTATCAGTGGTTTTTGGATGGACGCCACAGAAATTACCAATAATGAATTTCGTCAGTTTACCAATTGGGTCAGGGACTCAATTGCTGCCAAGCAAATGGGCTTTATTAAACAAGCCGCAGATGGCAACGAGTATATAGATTGGAAAAGGGCGCAAACGATAAAATGGAATGACAAAGCAACGTTGGAGAAAATTGATGCAATGATCCTTACCCCCGATAATCGCATTTTTAATAAAAAAGAGCTTGATCCAACAAAACTGATTTATCATTCAGAAACTTTTGATTACCGGGAAGCCTCGAAAAGAGAAAACGCAGGTGTGCAACGCTCAAAATTTATTATCAAAAAAGACATCCCTATTTATCCCGATTCTTTATGCTGGGTACGGGATTTTGCATATGCTTACAATGAGCCAATGGCTAAAAAGTATTATGGCCACCCTGCATATGGGAACTACCCTGTTGTAGGTGTTTCATGGAAGCAAGCCACTGCATTTTGCGAATGGCGCACCCAATATTTGAATGGCTTTCTTGAATCAAAAAGCAGGGCCACAGAATCAGATTTTCGCCTACCGACTGAAGCGCAATGGGAATATGCAGCCCGTGGCGGCCGCTCACAATCTCCCTATCCATGGGGCGGTCCCTATCTGAGAAACAGAAAAGGATGCCTTTTAGCTAATTTCAAACCAGGCCGTGGTAACTATCCTGAAGATGGTGGATTATATACTGTAAGAGCAGATGCTTACTGGCCGAATGATTTTGGTTTATATAATATGGCAGGTAACGTAGCAGAGTGGACTTCTTCATTGTATTATGAAGGCGGATATACTTTCCAACATGATATGAATCCAGACATTCGGTGGAATGCTAAGGATACAGATCCTCCACGCATGAAGCGTAAAGTTATTCGTGGCGGAAGCTGGAAAGACGTCGGATATTTTCTTCAAACTAGTACACGTAATTACGAATACCAGGATACCACTAAGTCTTATATTGGATTTCGTTGCGTAATCGATTTGCCACCTACAATGAAAAAAGGCAAATAATTAGTCGTTCCCAAAACAAAACCATACGTATGAGAAATACTTATAATCAAAATTATAAGCTGAAAAAGTAATGCGTAAATAAATTCAAACCCCTCAATTAAAATTTTAAATTTCAAAAAATTATGGCTGCTGGTCAATCCCGTCCAATCGATCGTATTCTTAACATTTTAGTATCCGCGGCTGCTGTGCCGGTATTGTTAGGTGCACTCTTCAAAATCACTCATGCTCCAGGTGCTGATACCTGGCTAAAAATTGGTTTGTATGTAGAAGCTGGTATATTTTTCGGCTATGCATTGCTGTATGTATTTGCGCCACCACCGGAAGGACCTGCACATGTTGCTGCTCCTGTAGAAACTGGTAATCCTGCTTTGAAAAGTATTGATAAGATGTTACAGGATGCTGATATTACGCCTACGAACTTGAAAAAGTTAAGTGATAGTTTTACCAAGTTGGGCACCACTGTTGGTGGTATCACGGATATAGGAGATGTAGTTAAATCTACCAACGAATTTGGTAATAAAACAAAAGAAGCAACTGCGGCAATCGCTACGATGTCAACTGCGTTTAATAACAGTGCGACTACAATGGCATCTTTTAATAACGCTTCAGAAAGCGCAAAAGGGTTTCATGAGCAGGTACAGGTTCTTACAAAAAACCTTGGTAGTTTAAACACTATTTATGAACTTGAATTGAAAGAAAGTAATAATCATCTTAAAGCACTAAATAGCTTCTACGGTAAAATGGCTGAGGCAAGCACTGCAATGATGAATAGTGTGGATGACGCTAATAAAGCTAAGGACCAGATAAGTTTATTGGCAGGCAACCTTAGTAAATTAAACTCGGTATATGGTAACATGTTGAGTGCAATGCAGGTAAGAAGTTAAATAGGTGTTTTTATTATTCTTTTAACGAAACCAGCAAATATTCGTTCTAACTAATAATAAAACAAATCCAAAACAATTAATTCAATACAACAATCGTAAATCTGAAATACTATGGCTTTACCTAAAGAGCCCCGGCAGAAGATGATCAACCTGATGTATCTTGTGTTAACAGCATTGTTAGCGCTAAATGTATCGAGTGAGATCCTGAACGCCTTTAAAGTGGTTGACATTAGTTTACAGAATTCCAGCGCTAACCTGGCTACTGCAAACAGCACATTATATGCTTCATTAGCGGAAAAGTTAAAAGCTGCTGAATCGAAGGTGAATGCGGAAATTTGGGCACCCAAAGCTCGAACTGCTAAACTGCTATCCGATTCATTGACTAATTATATTGAAGGGTTAAAGTTGGATTTAAAAAGGGCTGCTGGATTAGATACGATAGATGGAAAGCCATCTTTTAAAGAAGATAACCTTGATGCAGCTACCCGATTATTTGATACAGAAGGAAAAGGAAAGCAACTTGAAGCTAAATTAGCAAGTTATAAAGCTGCAATGTTAGCTATTGATCCGGAAATCAATACAAAATTTGCAAGCACATTTCCGGTTGATATTAGTCCACCAATTGGGCAAGATGGAACCAAAAAGGATTTTACTAATGCTTACTTTCACATGACACCCACTGTTGCAGGATTAACTTTATTAAGTAAGTTCCAAAATAATGTTAAAAACGCCGAAAATCAGATCGTAAGTTTTTGTCATAGTAAGATTGGGGAAGTGGTGGTTCATATGGATAAAGTAGGAGTTTTAACCGGGCAAAATGCTACTTATCTTATGCCTGGTCAGGAATTAACAGTAACTGCAGGGGTGGGCGCTTATAGTTCATCTTCAAATGCAACGATTTCGATTAATGGAAGTTCGGTTAATGTTGAAAATGGTCAGGGCACTTATACAACCACAGTTAGTGGTGCAGGTGAGCATAGCATACCGATTAACGTAACTTTTAAAGGAGAAGATGGTAAGCTGGTTAGCGTGCCAAAGACCATTAAATATACAGTTGGTACCCCGGGTGGCGCAGCCGTTATGTTGGATAAAATGAATGTATTTTATATTGGTGTTGATAATCCTATCACCATATCTTCTGGATCTGGGTGGGATAAAACAAATGTATCTATGAGTGGTGGATCATTAAGCGGTTCACTAGGTAACAGGATAGTAAGGGTAACCAATCCGGGAAAGGCTACCATTACTGTGACTGCGGATGGCAAAACTTCACAATTTAATTTCAGGGTAAAAGAAATTCCTAACCCAATATTTAAAGTAGGGCCTGGCGGAACAAGAATGACAGCAGGGAGTTTTAAAAGTCAGCAATATTGCAGGGCTGAATTAGAGAATTTTGACTTTGAAGCTAAATTTAGTGTTGTAAGCGCCACTGTTTATTTTTCTGGTGCCAATTTTGCAAATGTTCAAACATCTACTTTAAGTGGGAATAATTTAGGCCCGCTTACCTCTTATATTCAGAGAGCTGGGCCAGGAACAAGTGTCACGTTTGATAATGTTAAGGTTCAGGGACCTGATGGTAAGCAAAGAACCATTCAAGGTGTGGGTATTGTGTTATATTAATTAAAAAAAATCATGCTATGATAAAGCATTCTGTAAAATTTCTCATGTTGTTTGTTTTTACGTGTTTGTGCATGGGATTGGCACAGGCGCAAAAAAAGCCGGTAAAAAAGCGCACTGTACAAAAGCGCACAAATACCACCAAAACAACGAAGGGAAAAACCAAGGCTAAAATCACTCCTACAGCACAGATTGATTCTGTTGCAACAATGGCGTCTGCACCGGCAGCTCCCAAGGTTGATAGTTTGCCAATTCCAAAAGTAAAAAAGTCACTCCGTCCGGATGAAGCTGTTGAAACCAAGGACATCCGTGACAGGACACCATTAGCTTACGAACATATTAGGGTAGATGATGCAGTTTACCGCCATAAATTGTGGCGTGAAATTGATACAAGGGAAAAGATGAATTTGCCTTTTCGTTATGCTGCAAGTGAAAACAATGGTAACCAGCGGTTCATATCTATTATAATGAAAGCTATTCAAGATAGTGCCGTCACTGTTTTTGATGCAATCGATGACAGGTTTACAACACCCTTAACTATAGGGCAAGTGGCTGAGAAGATTTCCGGGGGTATTGAAATAGTGGATATTTTTGATTCTTTAGGAAATAAAAGTGGCACCAGGGAAGTCGTGCGGGAAGTAAACCTGGATTCATTTTATAAATTTAGAATTAAGGAAGAAGTCATTTTCGACAAAGAAAGTTCTCGTTTATTTTGGCGTATATTGGGTATTGCTCCTTTAAAAAGGGTAATCACTTCAACCGGTGTAGATTTAGGTGAAACTGAATTGTTTTGGCTTTATTACCCGGACATGAGACCAATCTTCGCTAAATACGAAGTATATAACGGAAAGAATTTCGGAGCAAGAATGAGTTGGGAAGAATTGTTTGAACAAAGGATGTTCAGCGCCCGCATTATTAAAAGCACGATAGACAATCCATTTGATCTGCCTATAAAAGATCAGAAAGGCTTACAAGAGAATGGAATTTTCCAATTGCTTGAAGGGGAGAGAATTAAAGAAAAGGTGTTTAACTACGAACAGGATCTGTGGAGTTACTAATGGTGTTACCTACAAAATAATTGAAAGCCTCTGGATATTCCGGGGGCTTTTTATTTATCTATATTAATTGAATTCCTTCAGTGACGGCGATTGATGGGAAAGCAAAAAATACCCACTTTAGGGTATATGCAGGTATGGAAACTTACAATATATTTGCCACGGTTTTTCATAGGATATTGGATTTTAAAACGGGGCTGGATTTTTATCCTGGCCCTTTTTCTTTTTTGGCCTGTTCTAAAAAGAAGTATTCGGCGTACTAAAATAGTCAGTGATAATTTTGGCCTTAGAAAGACCAATTTCGGATGCCAGCTCTTCAACTGATTTTTCTTTGATATTTTTTAAAGATTTGAACTTCTTCAATAGCGTGTCCACCGTGTTTTTTCCTATACCATTTATTTGTTCCAATTCATTTTTAAGCGCTCCCTTACTTCTTTGGTTGCGATGGAAAGTAATACCAAAGCGGTGAACCTCATCCCTTATTCTTCGGATGAGTTGAAGGCTTTTACTGTCCCACGGCAACTTTATAGATTCCTTATCGCCATAAAAAAATATTTCTTCTTCATTTTTCGCTAAGCCAACCAGCGTAGTTTTTCCTTCCAACTGTAAATTTTTTATACTTTCCATAGCCGCACTTAACTGGCCTTTCCCGCCGTCGATGATTACTAATTGAGGGAATGGTCTTGATTCTTCCGAAAGTCTTTTGTAATGTCTGTAAACTACCTCTGACATGGTGGCAAAATCGTTGATTCCCTGTACAGTTTTCACGTTAAATCTTCTGTAGTCTTTTTTGCTTGGCTGCCCATTTTTAAAACATACCATTGCCGACACCGGGTAACTCCCCTGGAAATTGGAATTATCAAAGCATTCAATATAAACAGGGACTTCGCTTAATTGCAAACTTTGTTGGAGTTGTACTAATACTTCATTGACTTCAGCATCGGTCTTGTCCTCCAGCAGTAACATTTTATTTTTCTTCAACTCTTCTTTAAAATAGTTTACATTTTTTTCAGAAAGTTCAAGCAGCTTTTTTTTATCCCCAGCCTGCGGTATGCTAATCGTTATTTCTTCTTCCGGATAATCAATTACGAAAGGGATGATAATTTCTTTTGACGAACTGTTAAATGTATCCCTTAACTGTGCTATTGCAAAGCTTAAAACTTCAGTGGCAGGCTCATCCAATTTCTTTTTTAATGTAATGGTCTTTGTTAGTATAATAGTGCCATTACTTACCGCCAGGTAATTTACGTATGCCGTATCACCTTCTTCCGAAATGCTGAATACATCTACCGTACCAATACGCTCATTTACAATAGTAGATTTAGCTTTATACAGTTGAAGGTGATCCAGTTTCTTTTTGATTACTTCAGCTTTTTCAAATTCAAGTTCCCGCACATAATGTTGCATCTCAGATTTGAAATGGTGAATAACAGGAGACAGATTTCCTTTAAGTAAATTTTTTAGCCGCTCAATTTCTTCTAAATAACTTTCCAATGATTGTAGGCCTTCGCAGGGGCCTTTACAATTGCCGAGATGATATTCTAAACAGACTTTAAACTTTCGTTTCTCAATATTATTACGGGAGAGATTGAGTTTGCAACTGCGTAACTGAACATTCTGTTTAATAAAATTGAGCAACTCTCTCACCTTGCCTACAGATGTGTATGGGCCGAGATATTGTGAGCCGTCGCTAATTTTTTTTCTTGTAAAAAATACCCGTGGGAAGGATTCATTTTTAATAATGATATAAGGATAACTTTTATCGTCTTTAAGGTTGATATTAAAAAGAGGTTGAAAGTTTTTTATTAAAGAGTTTTCTAATAAAAATGCATCCTGTTCACTATTTACAATTGTAAACTCAATTTTTCTGATACGTTGAACCAATTCATGGGTTTTGTAATTGACATAGCTTTTGGAGAAATAGGAACTGACTCTTTTTCGTAAGCTTTTTGCCTTACCAACATACAATAATTCGTTTGCGGCATCATAATATTTATAAATGCCGGGTTGCAAAGGGATTGTATTTGAAATGGCAGCGAATTCCTGTTGTGTCATTGTCTAGTAAGCTATAATTAAATGTATAACCCCCAACTAACAGCCCTTGTTTAGGCTTAGGGTAGTGAAAAGGACATAATTGAAGAAGTACTAAAAGATTTGGAGTATGGTGAAATACGCCCAAAAATACAATGCTAAAAATCCCAAATCAGCACCATTTCTTCCACTAATTCCATATTTCCATCAGGCTTGTTGAGAATGGTCGTGATCCGGGCTAATTTATTTGTCTGCCAGGTTAGTTGTTGAGTTAGCACCCTTTTGTTTTCTTTTACTTTTTTTACTATATAAATCTTCATGACATCTCCCTTTTCCGGATCGATATATACGTCCCAATGCCGTAATGCTATTGAATCGGGGACTGTAGTTTTTGGATCATAAGTAAATGTAATAGCATTGAGCGTTTGATCTTTGAATTTTGTTTCAGTAAAATGGTTTGTAAAATTTGTTTGATTAATCTCAGGCACAAGAAAAGGAGCCAGTACCGCTCTTACATCCTTTTTGGGCAACCAAGCTGAATCTGTGTGTTGTTTAATAGTAGTTAATCTCAAAGGTGTAATTGGTAATGAGTCAAGAATTATCATTTGCCCTTTAATAAATGAAGTAACCGGAAAAAACGAATCTGTTATCTTTTCGCTGGGTAAAGCAGGGTTTGTAGTTTGTTTGTTATTGCTTGTACAACTATAAAAAACGAGTGCGACAATTGTAATGATACCATATTTCGTCATAGTGTAAAATTACAGAAAGGGTTGAAATAAAAAGCCGCTGCAGGGTACGAAGCAGCGGTTAAATTAAAGAGGATACCTGTGGAGTTTTTTACAAATGTTGTCGATGGGCAATAAAGAAAGCCTATTGATGTTATTTTATAGTTTTAAACATGCCGAACTTTAATCCATAATTGAGCAGTCGTTCTTCTACAGCAATTTTTTTGCTATTTGTTGAAAATAATTGGGTTCTGAATTGAGGTCCCAGCTGCAGGGTAATTCCATTTGTTTTGTAAGTTAAAAAGGTCTCAAATCCTGCATTAAGATTCCATTTGTTAAGCATGGATGTTTCCTTTACGTAATTGCGCCTGTCAGACGAAATCAGGTATGATTTACCAGCAATCACATAGGTGGGCTGGATAGTTACACCTACGTTCCATTGAATTTTTTCATTGCCGATCAATTTTAAATCGGTACCCAAAGGTATTGATAGCTGAACTGTTTCATTGTGAAGGTTAACAGGTTCAGGGCCGGTTTTATTAGAATACGGGGTTGTTCTGTGTTCTTCATAAGAGGTTTGTGTCTCATAATCATGCATGGTTATCCGTGTAGCTACAGGATGGGTATTTTGAAATGCATGGGAATTATAACGTGTATAATTCAATTGTAAACCACCTTTAATTTTTACACCTTTAAAAATTGAGTAGAGCAATCCCGTTCCAATCTCAAATCCAACAGACGGACTTTGATCCACCGCATAATTTATATTTTGATTGGTGGGCGAAATAGCAAAGGGAGCTGTGCTAAGTGTGTTGCCAAAACCAAGGTCATTGTATAATATTCTGTAAACAACAGAAGGCGTTGCATACATTTGAAAAGCCAGTTTATTAGCCCATTTTTTTGGACCCGGCCTATTGTATAAGGCATAATTTTCAATCCAGCTTCTATCTTCTAAAGAAATTAAATTTTTATTAGCAGTTGTAACGTTTTTTTTCAAACCATCGTTTTCATTCTGTATAGAATTCTGTATCGATACAGTGGCCCTTTTATCTAAAATAGCTAAATCATTTGTTGGGGATTCAAGTGTTTTTGGAAAACGCATCTTTGAATCGTCACCCGGCATACTGGATTCTCCTGAATGCACTTTATGGTCAGACTCGATTGTGGTTTGAGATGGGTCATTGATCTTGACGGGTAAATAATTTATTTTATCAATTAAAGGATGATAAAACTCATTTATTAAATTGAATTGGCTATGCCTATTTGTTACGTTTGTATTAGCAGTAAATGAAGGTTGTTGAACTATCAGTTGTGATCCGGTAATCTGTGAAGGGTTCATATCCTCGTCCTTTGAAGCATTTTTATTATTCGGTTTGTCATTTAATGAAGTCAACGTTTTGACAGTATTAAACTTGTTAATGGTATAATCTGAAAGTTTTTGAAAGACAGTTTGAGAGGAGTTTATTTCGTCGGCGATAGTTTGTTTTAAGACATTTTTCCCTGACGGTTCGATTAATGAACTTGTATTATTGGTATTAAGGTATCCAATTAAAAGTAATGAGGTAACTAACAGTATGCCCATCGTAACCGAAGGCCACTTACGGGCGGGATGTATATTATTGTAAATGCTGTGCCAAATTCGTTTGGAAGGGTACATTCTGAATTCTTCTGACTTTTCTCGCAGCAATCGTTCAAAGTCATCGTTATGAAAATTTCTGTCCATCTTTCACAAGGTTTCTTTTTGGTCCATTGTTAGCTTTGGTATTTCCTATTTCGACGCCACTGCAACTCCAAAAAATGATGTTTTTGCACGTGGTTTTAATATAATTTTCTTTTTTACTAATACATCTTCCAGCATCGCCTTTGCCCTTGTGTATTGAGACCGGCTAGTGCTTTCTTCTATATCTAACATATTCCCAATCTCCTTATGAGAGAACCCTTCTATTGCATATAGATTTAATACGGTTCTATATCCAATCGGTAATAACCTAATACATTCTACTACTTCTTTTGCCTGCATGATAGAGGGGATGCTTTCTTCTCTTATGCCTATCCCACCAGCGAAGGTTATGTCAACACTATCAGAGAACTTTTTATTCTTTTTTAGAACATTAATACAAGTATGCACTACAATCCTTCTTATCCATCCTTCTAAAGCACCCTCACTTCGGTATTGATGTATTTGTGAGAACACTTTAATAAATCCTTCCTGCAACATATCTTCCGCATCCTCCCTGTTTTTTGCAAAACGATAACATACACCCAACATTCGGGGACTAAAACGATTATACAATGCCTCCTGCGAAGCTGCATTGTTCCTCAGACATCCGGCCAGCATAAGCTCTTCTGTCATATTTGTGCTTTGATTACACTATAAATATAGACAATTAAAAGAAATAAATTGCTGCATTTTCAATAAAAAACAATGATTTTTCTGTATTATTTCTACATCGTATAGAATTTTTCTAAACTCATAACCAATGTTATTTTTTCTTAGCCCTCAATGGTGGGATGCCACTTTACTAATGTCATTTGCAGAAATAACAGGTGAGGCAATCACATTTTTTTCTGGCCTAAAAAACTGGATGATGACTATTGCCGTCAGAATTATTATAGCCAGAGCCCTCAATATTTTTTTTATTTTACTAAAAGTAATTTACTATTAGATTAAAATATCTCCAGTCATCTCTGCGGGTATTGGTAATCCCATCATGGTTAAAATTGAAGGGGCAATGTCGCCCAGCTTACCACTTTTTACAGCACCTTTCCACTCGTTATCAATTATGAAAAAAGGAACCAGGTTTAATGTATGCGCTGTATTAGGCGAGCCATCTTCGTTAATTTCGTAATCGGCGTTTCCATGATCAGCCAAAAGGAAAACAGCATAATCATTATTCAGTGCAACAGTTACTAACCTTTCCACGCACCTATCTACCGTTTCAACAGCTTTTATTACGGCTTCCCATACGCCGGTATGACCCACCATATCAGCGTTAGCAAAGTTCAGGCATATAAAGTCGGCGGTTTTGTTGTTTATTTCCGGCAGGATGGCTTCCGTTAATTCGAAGGCGCTCATTTCAGGTTGCAGATCATAGGTAGCAACCTTTGGAGATGGGATCATTATTCTTTTTTCACCTTCAAAAGGCACTTCCCTGCCACCACTAAAGAAAAAGGTTACATGAGGGTACTTTTCTGTTTCGGCTATCCGGATCTGTGTTTTATTATTTTGCTGTAATATTTCGCCCAATGTATTTTTCAGATCATCCTTTTCGTATATCGCTTGTACGTTTTTGTAAGTCTGGTCATACTGGGTCATCGTAGTATAATGCAGGTCCAGCTTATACATATCAAATTCAGGAAAACTTTTCTGCGTCAGCACTTCGGTAATTTCCCTGCAGCGGTCAGTTCTGAAATTGAAACTCAACACAACATCTCCATTTTCAATTTTGGTATTGGCAAGATTACCATTAATAATGGGCTTTAGAAACTCATCTGATACATCCTGTTCATAAGATTTTTTAACAGCTTCTAAAATATCATTTGTCTTATAACCAATACCATGTACCATTCCATCATAAGCCAATTTTACTCTTTCCCAGCGTTTGTCCCTATCCATCGCATAGTATCTTCCCGTGATGGTAGCAATTGAGCCGGTCGACCTGTTAAGGTGTTCCTGCAACTCGGTTAGGAAACCTAAGCCGCTTCTTGGATCCGTATCCCTGCCATCTGTAAATGCATGGATCAACAGATTTTCTAATCCTTCCTCTTTGCAAAGGGATGCAATGGCTTTTACATGATTAATGTGTGAATGGACCCCTCCATCGCTAACGAGCCCTATTAAATGCAATGGCTTGTTATTTTGCTTGGCTACACGTATCGAATTCAATAAAACTTCATTTGTTTGAAATTCGCCATTGCGTATACCCACATTGATTCGTTGTAATTCCTGGTACACTACTCTTCCTGCTCCAAGGTTCAGGTGCCCAACTTCACTATTGCCCATTTGGCCTTCGGGCAAGCCAACATCTTCCCCGCAGGTAACGAGTGTTGCATTTGGATATTTGTGATATAAGGAAGTTACAAAAGGTGTATGGGCATTTTGAATGGCATCACTGCTTTTTACCTTACCAAGTCCCCAGCCATCCATAATAACGAGGATAGTTTTTTTTATATTCATAAATCAAAGCTAACTTTTTTAATAGGTTTTAAAAAAAGCTAATTATCTTTTCATACTGATACTTACCAACAGGGCTTAAGCTTGGCACGTTTTTGGCAAATTCCAATCCTTTAAAGTACTTACTAATGAAACATTTTTTTACGCTTTCTATCATTGTAGCTTCCTTATCATCTTTTGTTTTTTCTGCCGGCATCGATGATGTAATCGCCGGTATGAAGACCGGCAATTCAACCATCATTGCAAAGTTTTTTGATAACAATGTAGAAATAAGCATGCCCGACAAAAGTAACAGCTATAGTAAAAGCCAGGCCGAATTGGTGCTTAAGGATTTTTTTTCTACCAATGCTGTTAAAAGCTTTGAAGTAATTCACAAAGGTGAAAATGCAGGTTCTCAATATTGTATTGGTACGCTGCAAACAAAGAACGGCTCATACAGAACGACTATTTTTATGAAACAAAAAGGTGACCGGCAGGTACTGCAGGAATTGCGGTTCGAAAATCGATAAAATTATTATACAACACTTTTGACAAGCCTGTAAGAGTTTTCTTTTACAGGCTTTTTATTTTAATAAATTTGCACATGATCAATTATGACCAACAATTAACATTACTGATAACAAATGCTTTAGCAGAGGACATTGGCGATGGTGACCATTCTACGTTATCAAGTATTTTGCCTGGGGTAAAGGGAAAAGCGGTTTTAAAAATAAAAGAGGATGGAGTACTTGCGGGGGTTGCTGTGGCTGAAAAAATATTTCGTTATTTACAACCCGACATTATTTTTAACAGTAATAAAAATGATGGGGAGCACATGACATATGGTGAAACTGCATTTACAGTGGAGGCAAAGGTGTACACTATTTTGCAAGGTGAACGACTGGTTTTAAATTGTATGCAACGCATGAGTGGTATTGCCACGCTCACTGATTCGTACGTAAGTAAATTGAAAGGTTATCCCACCAGATTGTTAGATACGCGTAAGACTACTCCTAATTTTAGGTTGCTGGAAAAGGAAGCCGTACGGATTGGTGGCGGTACCAATCATCGCTTTGGCTTGTATGATATGATCATGCTAAAAGACAATCATATTGATTACTGTGGAGGTATTGAAAAGGCTATAGAAAAGGCCTATGCCTATGCGCAAATGACCAAACCGGGCTTAAAAATTGAAGTAGAAACCAGGAGTACAGACGATGTTAAAAGAGTAATGGCAGTGGGAAATATTGACCGGATCATGCTTGATAATTTTACACCTGAGATGATTACAGAAGCATTAAAAATTATCAACAAACAGTATGAAACCGAAGCAAGTGGTGGAATCAATTTAAATAACATTGAAGCGTTTGCCGCCACCGGTGTCGATTATATTTCCACCGGAGCGATCATTCACCAGGCCAGAAGTGTAGACCTGAGTTTGAAAGCCATATTGCTAAAAAATTAATATCACCAGGTTACCCGGTAGTCTTTTCTAACAAATAAAGCAAGCGAAATGGCTAAAATGAAATTGAATTCTTTTGGGGGACTGGTTTATTCCACCGATCCAAATTTTAAGCCTCTACAAGAAGATACAAATGGACAGGAAACGTTGCAGCCTGGCGATCAACGACTAAAAGTGAAACTGGAAACTAAGCACCGTGCTGGTAAGGCCGTTACGATAGTAAGTGGTTTTATTGGTACTTTGGCTGACACGGAAGAGCTAGGGAAGAAATTGAAAACATTTTGTGGAACCGGGGGCTCAGTTAAGGATGGTGAAATAATCATACAGGGGGACAATAGAGACAAAGTGCTCCAATGGCTGCAGAAAAATGGATATTCATCTTCCAAAAAAAATTAAGCATTAGCGCAACGGCTTATCATATAGATTTTGCTTACAAAAAGAAATACACTTTAACTAATATTCCTGATAGAAAACACAATAAAAGGCATATTTTCTGGTTATTTTTGTATAAATTAATTTAATAAATGATCTCCAAAATATCGGAAGGCATAACTGTTAGTGTAGAAACATTCTACCAGCCTGATTATAGTAATCCTGCTAATAATGAGTATATGTTTGCTTACCGGATCACGATAGAAAATAATAATATTTACCCCGTGAAATTACTAAGGCGCCACTGGTATATTTATGATGCTACGGGCAATTTGCGGGAGGTCGAGGGAGAAGGCGTTATAGGGGTACAGCCTCAAATCAATCCGGGCGAAAAATATCAATATGTAAGCGGCTGTAATCTTCGTACCGAAATGGGCAAAATGTATGGCACTTACTCAATGGAGAATGTAAATAACAAAAAACTGTTTGAGGTCATCATTCCTGCATTTGAAATGACAGTACCATTTAAGATGAACTAAATACCGCCTTGTGGCTATTTTCGTGTACCTTTAAAAAGATCAAAAGCATTAATAAACCGGATACTTATTGTAAAAACGATTGCGTTTCTTTAAAATCCCAATATTTTTTTATAATGGCAAAAATCACATTCGACAACCGGAATAATCAGTTCTATCAAAGTCTAAAAATCGCCGTAGATCAATATTTTGAAACAAAAGGCACCAGGAAAACAGGGGACTGGAGGTTATTCATTAAAACAATCACTTTAATTGGGGGCGCAATAGCCATGTATTGCGCTTTGTTGTTTTTTAAACTGGATGCGCTGCCTGCACTACTTATCTGTGGCCTCCTGGGATTCACATTTGCGAGCATAGGCTTTAGCGTTATGCATGATGCCAATCATGGAAGTTATAGCACAAAGCCGTGGCTGAATGATATGCTGGGTTTGTCAGCCAACGCTTTGGGAGCGAGTTCATTTTTCTGGAAACAAAAACACAACATTATTCATCACACTTACACGAATGTTGACGGCATAGATGATGACATTGCAAAGAGCCCAATCATTCGCCAATGCGAAACACAGAAATGGGTACCCGCCCATAAAGTTCAACATTTATACCTTACGCCAGTATATGCTTTATCATCTATTTTTTGGATTTTTATAATGGACTTCACTAAATATTTCACAAAAAAAATATACACTACAGACGCATGGAAAATGAGCTTAAAAAATCAAGTAATATTTTGGGCAACTAAAGTGATGTATTTGATCTTTTATATCATTATTCCAATACTTGTTTGGGGCATCGGCGCGTGGCTGCTGGGCTTTTTTATACTGCATGCTGTGATGGGACTTACGCTTTCGTTAGTGTTTCAATTGGCACATGTGGTTGAGAACACAGAGTTCGAAAATGTAGCGCTTGATGAAACAAAGCATGTGGAAACAGCCTGGGCTGAACATCAGTTAAAAACGACGTCTAATTTTGCAATGGGTAATAAAGTAATTTCTTGGTTTGTGGGGGGCTTAAATTATCAAATAGAACATCATTTGTTTCCCCGTGTAAGCCATGTGCATTATCCTGCAATCAGTAAGATAGTAATGCAAAAATGTATAGAGTACAATTTACCTTACAATAAATATGATACAATGAGCGCTGCGTTGGCTTCTCATTTTAAAGTGATGAAAATGCTGGGGCAAAAACCTGGTACAGTAAATCACCAGCGTGCGCAGGCAGCATAATAATCTTCATTACGGCTTATATTTTGCTTCCTGGAAAATCAGTTCTTCATTCATATCCATTAGCTGCCGCAATGTAGTTTCTGGCTTTTTATTCATGTATTTTTTCACGATTTGCCATCCTGAAAAGGAGCCAATATTTCCGGGGGCACCTTCTCCCAATTCTGGTGTTTTAGGGCTTTCACCTACATAGTTTTTGATGATGTTTTTATCAGTAACCTGCAGGTAGGAATTTTTAATAAACAGATCCCAAATTATTGCTTCATGTGAATAAGCATCTTCTAATTGTTTCTTCGTAAATCCTATTAATTTATACCCATCCTCCTCTGGTAAAAATTTACTTAATAAGTATAAACGTTTACCTTTTTCGATCATTTGATTCACGAGTGGTTCGTCATCCGTTTTTTCGGGAAATAAATCATTGACAATATTTTTCATACAGTTTACGGCAATATAATCAGGCTCAAAGCGGTTGGATATATATTCAGGATAAGTATGTTGAACCAGTTCGGATTTGTACAAAGAAAAAGATTTGCCAAGATGATGATGCAAGCCAATTATCAATGCATTCTCCGACAAAATATCTCCATAACCATCAGCAGGGCCAATGTAAGTAATTATTTTTTCAGGTACTTTATATTCAGGGAAATAATATTTTACAAATTGCAACCCTTTTTTTATTTCGTTTTCATAAGGAGTAAAATCATTGAATAGTCTTTCTGCGCTGTCGTAAACCGGCCTGTAGGCTTTTATAAATCCATTTATATAATCAGCGGTTGTATCTGCCGGCCATGCTGGATCTACATTCAATATGGCAGTAAAATAGTTTGTAGTAAATGATGGGTCATTGCTTTGCAATTTAAGCAGGTAAGAAAATAGATTATTCGCAGTGGTGTCAAATAAACTTTTTTCAAACCGCTCTGTGGTAACATTGATCTTTATATTTGAAACGTCCGGAATTTTATCATGATTGTTGCAGGAAGACAACAATGAAGTAAATAAAATAGCGATGATGAGTACTCTCATGGTTAATTAATGGGATTGAATGTTTTAACTTTACAATGAGTTGTTTTAAATGATCTTGGATTTGCTTAATGCTGCAATTGCTATTCCGCTGAAACATCAATCGCAGTTGACCAAAACCAATTTCATTAAACCAACTTCAAAGAATAAAATGATTTGTAAACATAAAGTTAAGCCCCTTTCGGGGTTGGGGATATGAAAATATTTTTAGCGCAACAAAACTATCACATTGGCAATTTTGAAAGCAACACTCAAAAGATCATTGCCGCCATTGAGGAAGCAAAGCATCATGGAGGCGATATAGTAGTTTTTAGTGAGCTAAGTGTTTGCGGCTACCCGCCTCGGGACTTTTTAGAATTTGATGACTTCATCCGTAAGTGTTATACCTGTATTGACCTGATAAAAGAACATGCCGACTCTATCGCCGTCATTGTAGGAGCACCTGACCGCAATCTCATTAAAGAAGGAAAAGATCTTTTTAATGCAGCCTATTTTTTGTACGACAAAGAAGTAAAAGGCATTGCTCATAAAACGCTGTTGCCTACTTATGATATTTTTGATGAGTACCGTTATTTCGAGCCGGCGTACGAATGGAACGTAATTGAGTTTAAAGGAAAGAAGATTGCGCTTACCATTTGTGAAGACATCTGGAACCTGGGTCATAATCCGTTGTATCGGATTTGCCCGATGGATAAGCTGATGGTACAGCATCCGGATATGATGATTAATATATCCGCCTCTCCTTTCGATTATACCCATGACGAAGATAGGAAAGCTACTGTTAAGGCCAACGTTACAAAGTATGTGTTACCGATGTTTTACTGCAATGGGGTGGGGAGCCAAACCGAAGTGATATTTGATGGTGCCTCACTCGTGTATGACAAAAATGCCAATCTATGTGGCCAGCTTCCCATGTTTGAGGAGTCTTTGCAAGGTTTTACATTAAACAATGATGGCACCATTGATGCACGCATTCTTGAGCCGTCAAGCCGTATTCCCGATAAAGAATTAATTCCGCAGGGCTTTGAAGAAAACCTGAATATAGCCCAGGTGCACGATGCTATCGTAATGGGCATAAAGGATTATTTTACAAAGATGAATTTTACAAAGGCCATCATAGGAAGTAGTGGCGGGATAGACAGCGCCGTTACAATCGCATTGGCTTGTGCTGCGCTGGGAGTTGAAAATGTGAGGGCGGTACTAATGCCATCTCAGTATTCCTCAGGGCATTCAGTTGATGATGCTGAGCAGCTAAGCTTAAACCTGGGTAACCCTTACGATGTTATACCCATTAAAAATATTTATGAAGCTTTTTTAACAGAGCTGAAACCCATTTTTAAAGACTTACCGTTTAGCATAGCCGAAGAAAATATTCAGAGCCGCAGCAGGGGAAATCTATTAATGGCCTTGGCCAATAAATTCGGATACATCTTATTAAATACCTCCAACAAAAGCGAACTGGCAACCGGCTACGGCACGTTGTATGGAGATATGGCTGGCGGCCTCGGTGTGCTAGGCGATTGTTATAAACTACAAGTATACGCTTTGGCCAAATACATTAACCGCAATAAAGAAATCATTCCTGAGAACATTATTTCCAAAGCCCCTTCCGCAGAATTACGACCAGGCCAAAAGGATTCAGACTCGCTGCCCGAATATGAAGTACTGGATAAATTATTGTACCAATACATAGAAAGAAGGCTTGGGCCTAAAGAAATAAAAGCCCAGGGCTTTGATGCTGCTTTAGTTGACAGGGTTTTAAAAATGGTAAACATCAACGAATACAAACGCAATCAATTTTGCCCCATCATTCGTATTTCGCCGAAGGCATTTGGCGTGGGTAGACGGGTGCCAATTGTAGGAAAATATTTGAGTTAATTCCTTGCTCTCATTTCCTGAATATAGAGTTTTAAGTCAACAATAAAAATTCAATCGATTAATGTATTACCAGACTTCATCTGTTCTTCGGAGAAAAGCAGATCCCCAAAACTCTGTTGTACCGATATAAAAGGATGCCACGTGTCTCTATCCGGTGTGAAAATTAAAACACAATATTTGCTTTCTTAATTTTACTTCAAAAAATAAATGGAAAAACAAAAAGGCCCCCTCAACATCAGCACTGATAAAGCCAAACTCAACATACCCTACATTCATCAGTTTCTTACGCAATCTTATTGGGCAGAAAACATTCCAATAGAAATTGTTGCAAAATCAATTGAGGGTTCGGTATGCTTCGGTGTATACGATGGTGAAAATCAAATTGGCTTTGCCAGGGTAATTACAGATAAGGCCATTTTTGGCCATCTCGCTGATGTGTTCATTGATGAAAATTACCGTGGACAAGGTATCTCCAAATGGTTAATGGAAAACATTATGACACATCCCGACTTACAGGGATTTAGAACCTGGACTTTAGGCACCAGGGATGCACATGGGTTGTATGCAAAATTTGGGTTTATACCGGTAGATAATCCCGAACGGATGATGCGGAAGTATGATCCGGAGGTTTATAAAAAATAGCCTAGCCAACCTTTTCCACCACCACAGCCGTGCCATACGCCAATACTTCTGTTATCCCCTGCATTACTTCATTGGCATCATAGCGCATGTTTATGATAGCGTTGGCGCCTGTTTCATTGGCATGTTGTATCATTAACTGGTATGCTTCTTCCCGGGTTTTTTCACATAGGTCTACATAGATCGACAGTTTGCCTCCAAATAAAGATTGCACGCCTCCGCCAATATTGCCCAATATACTTCTGCTTCTCACCGTTATCCCTCTTACTACGCCAAGGTGTTTGGTAATGCGGTAGCCTTCCAGGTTGTTGGCCGTTGTAATTAGTTGTATATCTAACATAGTATAAATTTTGCTTAAAGATAGCGGGCTTTTTAACAGATTTTAACTTCATTGCACATTGTGGTCAAGTTTTTGTAAGTGCATTGTTCGTAATTTCGCCGCCAATGTACATCCAGTCGCTGGTACGCAACAGGAGTTATTTTGGAAGCACTTTATATTTAACCGATTAACAACTTAATTTAAGCCTTAAGTGGCTTATCCTTAATTTTTAAAACCTCCGAACCTATTTGGGTTGGAGCAAAATTTTTTTATGCTACAAACAGCCGAAGATATCCGCCTGCTGAACGAAAAGATAAATCATGCAGCAGGTTTTGTAACCAGGATCAATGATGAATTAAGTAAAGTAATTGTTGGCCAGCATGGCATGATAGAGAGGCTGCTGATCGGCTTATTGAGCAATGGCCACGTACTACTTGAGGGTGTACCCGGCCTGGCAAAAACCTTATCTATCAAATCGCTGGCTCAAGCCATTCATGCCAACTTTAGCCGCATACAATTTACCCCCGACCTGTTGCCCGCAGATGTGGTAGGTACGATGATATACAACCAGGCAAAAAATGAATTCATGGTTCGCAAAGGCCCCATCTTCTCCAACTTTATATTGGCGGATGAAATAAACAGGGCGCCGGCGAAAGTGCAAAGCGCTTTACTGGAAGCCATGCAGGAACGGCAGGTAACCATTGGCGATACTACCTTCAAACTGGATGAACCGTTTTTAGTTTTGGCCACACAAAACCCAATAGAACAAGAAGGCACATACCCGTTGCCGGAAGCACAGGTAGACAGGTTCATGTTGAAGGTGGTAATTGATTATCCTACAAAATCAGAAGAGCAATTAATTGTGCGCCAGAATACTTTGGGACTTTCATTTCCGCCTATTTTACCGGTGGCATCTACCAGCGAAATTTTAATTGCTAAAGAGTTGGTAAGGCAGGTGTATATGGATGAAAAGGTAGAGAACTACATACTGGATATTGTATTTGCTACCCGTTATCCTGATAAATATAATTTGCCAAAACTTAAGCCGCTGATCAGTGTGGGTGGGTCGCCAAGAGCCAGTATTAACCTGGCTTTGGCAGCAAAAGCCTATGCATTTTTAAACAAAAGAGGTTATGTAATTCCTGAAGATGTAAGAAGTATTTGCAAGGATGTATTGCGCCATCGTATTGGATTAACATACGAAGCAGAAGCAGAAAATGTGAACGTAGAAATGATCATTAATGAATTGCTTAGGGTGGTGAATGTGCCGTAGCCCCTCAATCCCCTATGGCGACTTACGAAGCGTCCGCTAGTTGTAACGTTTTTATCAGACTTACTAATCAACATATTTTAATCCTTGTCTAAAAAGAAAAAAGATATTATTCCTGCCACATCTCCAAATTCTTTTCAGGATAGGGCGCCTGGCATTCTCACCACTGAGGAGATTTTACGAAAAGTAAAAGAGCTTGAAATCAAGAGCAAAAAAATAACAACTCACTTATTTACAGGAGAATATCATTCCGCATTTAAAGGAAAGGGTATGAGGTTCAGGGAAGTGCGGGAGTATTATGCAGGGGACGATGTGAGGTTTATTGATTGGAATGTAAGTGCCAGGTTTAGTCATCCTTTTACAAAAGTGTTTGAAGAAGAACGGGAGCTTACCGTTTATTTATTGGTTGATATCAGTGCCAGTAATTTATTTGGAACAGTCAATTCAAGGAAGCGTGATATTCTTACAGAAATAGGTGCTGTGTTGTCTTTCAGTGCAGTCAGTAATAATGATAAAGTGGGTGTTATATTTTTCAGTGATAAGATTGAAAAATATATTCCGCCTAAAAAGGGAAGGCAGCATGCTCTATATATTGTGAGGGAGTTGCTTACTGCGGAGCCGGTTGGAAAAAGTACCAACATGGAAGAAGCGATCAAATTTTTCAACAAAGCTTCTCATCAAAAAAGTATTGCTTTTTTGTTGAGCGATTTTGTAGATGCAGAATATCAACATGACCTGAAAGTTATTGGTGGCAGACATGATGTGATTGGCCTGCGTATCTATGATAAAATGGATATGCAATTACCTGAAGCGGGTCTGTTACAGGTGCAGGATCTTGAAACCGGCAAGCAGCAATGGATTGACAGCAACGATGCGTTGGTTCAATATGCTTACAAGCAAAAGTTTATGGAGCAAAGTGAAATATGTAAAAATTACTTTCGTAAGGCTGGCGCCGATCTGTTGCACGTCCGCACGGATGAAGATTATGTAAAAGTTTTACAACAGTTTTTTATTAAAAGGAGTTGAGTTTGATAATGGATGATGCATTCTGAAATGAATATTAGCCGAATCATTTCTTTGCGCCTTTTCAACTTTGCGTATTTGCGTGAAAAAATAACAATAATGGATAACCGGAAAATGCGGGGGTTTTTTTTAACAGTCATAATGGCCTGTTGTTCGTTCCTGTTGTCGTATGCCCAGCCTTTAATAAAAACAAATGTTGATAAAAGTGAGATACTGATCGGCGATCAGTTTAAGCTTACTATTGAAGCAAGCCTTTTACCTGATGCCTATAAAATTAACTGGCCAGCGATACCGGATTCCCTACAGCATTTTGAAGTGATTAGCAGAAGTAAAATTGATTCGGTGTACAGCAATAACAGGCTCTCTGGTATTGCGCAAACGTTCACCTTAACGAGCTTCGATTCGGGTAAATGGGTATTACCTCCCTTTTTAATTACTATGGCGCCACCGCAGGGAGACACCACTTATAATTACTTTACTGATTCTGTTCCTGTTACTGTTTCATTTTCCACATCAGATACCAGCAGCCAGCTACGGGATATTAAGCCGATCCGGGAGGTTGAAATAGCTGATAAATTGTGGTATTGGATAGCAGCAGGCATTTTATTGGTAGCGCTTGCTGTATGGCTGGTATGGTATTTCAAGCGCCGGAAAAAGAAAAAGCCGGTTGTTTCTATTCAAAGTAAATTTAGTCCCTACGACGAGGCGATGATGGAGCTCGATAAATTAAAATCGTACAACCTGACCCAGCCCGGGGATATAAAAATTGTACACACCAGGCTGGGCGAGATTTTAAAGCGGTATTTATCACGCATGCAAAACAATGATTACCTCAATAAGACAACGAGTGACATGTTGATATTACTAAGGGATCAAACACTGGATATTGATATGCCGGCTAAAGCTGCTGCCAGCCTTCGCCTGGGCGACGCAGTGAAGTTTGCAAAATATTTACCACCGGCTTATGAAAGTGAAGAGAGCATACAATCTATTAAATCTGTGATACAGACATTGCAGGTGGAAATACATAACACGAATGCACCCAAACAGTAAATTTAAAACCAATAACCGTTTTGTTTTCCGAATATTTAAATACAATTAGTTTTGCCTCGCCGGAATTTTTATGGCTTGGGTTATTGCTTCCGGCAATGATTTTTTGGTATATAAAAAATAGTAACAGGCAGCAGGCGGGTATAAAGGTTTCTTCATTAAAAAGTTTTAAAGGCATAAAATCCTGGAAGAATTTTTTCAGGCACTTGCCTTTTGTATGTCGCTTATTTGCAATGGCATTTATCATTTTTGCGCTGGCCAGGCCACAGTCAAAAAATGAAGAACAGCAGGTGGAAGGAGAGGGGGTTGATATAATTTTATGTATCGATGTAAGTGGAAGTATGACTGCCCAGGATTTTACTCCCAACCGTATGGAAGCTGCAAAAGCTGTGGCGGCAAATTTTGTGGATAGCAGGCTTACAGACCGTATTGGCATTGTTATTTTTTCAGGAGAGAGCTTTACCCAATGCCCCATAACAACCGATAAGGCAGTACTAAAATCTGCTATTGAAAATATCAGGAATGGTTTATTGGAAGATGGCACTGCTATTGGCGATGGGTTATCAACCAGTGTGGATCGGTTGCGTACCAGCAAATCGAAAAGCAAAGTGGTGATATTACTAACTGATGGTGAAAACAACGGGGGATTGATAGGTCCTAATAATGCTAAAGAAATTGCCAAGGCATTTGGCATACGGGTTTATACCATTGGCGTGGGTACCGAAGGCTATGCGCCATATCCTGTTAAAACAGACCTTGGTGTAATTATACAACAGCAGAAGGTTACCATTGATGAAAAATTGCTGAAAGCAATTGCAGCAGAAACAGGGGGAAAATATTTCAGGGCAAAAGATAATACAGGGCTTGAGAATATTTATAAAGAAATAGACGGGCTCGAAAAATCAAAGGTTGAAATCTCGACTGTCACGAGGTTTACAGAAAAGTATTTTCCTTATGTAATGATCGCACTTGGCCTGCTGCTGCTGGAACTGTTATTGCGGTTTACAGTTTTTAAAAAGTTCCCATAATGAGCCGCATTGCAGAAGGTCACCTGCCATCAAAAGGTTGGCGACCGGTTAACCCTTCTGTTTCCTTCTCTCCGGATAATGAAATGCCCCAAAAAAAATGAGCTGGACGAAGACCTCCCCTTCAGGGGACGGGGGTAATCACGATTCTGCCCCCCCGTTACGCAATCAAAGCTGCCCACGGGTATGCAGCACAAGAGGGCGATGCAAGGATGCCCCACATTGCTTCACCACCCGGACAATAATTTATTTTACAGTACTTCGCATAATGTTCCCTAATAGAATTTGATTTTTAAAACCTACGTCAATTCGTTTTTATTAATGAAATTTGCGCATTATGATGGCAACAGTTTATAAAAGTACCGGGAGCTGGTACATTGTGCAGGATGAGGAAGGCAATATCTTTAATGCCCGTATAAAAGGGAAATTTAAGATAGATAATATTACTTCTACCAACCCGATTGCGGTAGGTGATGTGGTGCTTGCAGATATGGAAAATGAACTGGAAAGTACCCTAACGATCACGGATATTGCACAACGGAAAAATTACATTACGCGTTCATCGCCTCACAACAGGAACCAGCATCATATCATTGCGTCTAACCTTGACCAGTCTTTATTGTTTGCCACTTTAAAAGACCCAAAAACATCCCTTGGTTTTATCGACCGGTTTTTGATCACTTCCGAAGCATACTATGTTCCCTCAATTATTGTTTTCAATAAATCGGATCTCTATAAACAAAAGGAGATAGATAGGTTTGCGGAAATCAAAGAAATATATGAAGCCATTGGTTATAAAGTGCAATCGATGAGCATCGAAAAAAACGAGGGGGTGGAAGAAGTGAAAAACCTGTTGAAAGATAGAACCACTTTATTAAGCGGCCATTCAGGCGTTGGCAAATCATCTTTTATCAATATCATCTTCCCGGAGCTGAAATTAAAAACCCAGGATGTGAGCGGATGGAGCGGCAAAGGTTTGCATACAACTACCTTTGCAGAAATGTTCAACCTGTCATTTGGTGGCCGGGTGATTGATACACCGGGCATTCGTGAGTTGGGTTTGGTGGATATATCAAAGCAGGAATTGTCTCATTATTTTCCTGAAATGAGGGCGCTGATAAACCAATGTCAGTTTAACAACTGCATGCACATAAATGAACCGGACTGTGCGGTGAAAGAGGCCGTGAATGCCGGCACTGTTAACGTAGACCGTTATTATAGTTACCTGAATATTTTGGAGAGTATTGAAAAGAAAGCCTACTGATTTAATATGCCCTGCGTTCGAGGAAATGTGCAATTTCCAATACCATGTTGTTCTCTTTTAATATACTTTTTGCATGGTGGGGAAAAACAGAAACGCCATTAAATACGTTGTAATGCAGCGTTAGCAATTGATTTTTGTACTTGAAATCCCAATCTAAATTATCAGTATCATCTACCTGGTTTAAAAAATCCACTTGTAATTCTGCAGCGAGTGTATCTGCAATGGCATAAAATTTAGAGATACCGCAGTTGTCATCAATCACAGCTTCTGTATTGCCGTTTTTGGTTGTTAAATGATAGCACATAGGATATTAAAGGTTTAGGGTTAGGGTATCCGGCGTGGGTGCGCCATAGTATTAATAACTCTTATTTGCCTTTAATAGTATGCTTCAGGTAAAATATATTTTTAATATCCAAATTTTTTGAAGGCAAAAAAATTAAGGTTTACTTTTTCAACTGCCGTTATTCGTGCATTGGTGGCATAGCTTACCGCACATTAAAAAAGGCTCTTTCGGCCTTTGTACTTTGCCTTGCTGCTTGCCTTTAATGCTTTTTCATCGCCGGAAGCCAGTTTTTCTGCGCCTACGTTTCTACCATTTGTAGGGCAGCCATATTTGTCTTTCTTTTGAAAAATAAAGCATCCGCTTAATAAAGTGATGCAAGCAATAGCAAGGTGAAATTTCTTCATAATCAGGTGTTGATGGGTTGGTTTAAGCTTACATCCGCTGCCGGCACCTCATCAGTAGGTTCAGTTTTGAACCAGCCGCTATACATCAGGTAGTTATTCGCTATTCGGTTTATTTCACCTTTTATCAGGTCCTGGCTAACGTCTTTCACCTTTTTTGCCGGCACACCAGCGTAGATACTTCCAGGTTCTATCACCGTGTTTTCCAGCACCACCGCCCCGGCTGCTACGATACAATTGGAGCCTACGTTGGCATTATCCATCACAATTGCACCCATTCCAATCAGCACATCATCTCCTATAACGCAGCCATGCACAATTGCATTGTGGCCAATGCTAACATTATTTCCAATGATGGCCTTCGTTTTCTCATACGTACAATGTATAACGGCCCCATCCTGTATGTTCACTTTATTGCCAATGCGGATACTATTTACATCGCCCCTTATCACTGCATTGAACCACACACTGCAATCATCACCCATTATTACATCGCCCACAATAGTTGCATTGGGAGCAATAAAACAATTATCACCCATCGCGGGCATTACCCCTTTTACCGGAAGAATTATTGGCATATTCATTTTTGTTTTAAAATGTAAATAAAGTTAACTGTTTTTTAGCTTGGTATAAATCAGCAGAGCTGGTAAGTCGATATATACTATTTTGTAGAATTGACATAAAGTATTGGTTTATAATTTTTGTCCAGGCTTAAAAGCATTGGTCAACATCGTTGTGTCACTCACTTGTACCGCATACCATTGGGGATCTTTATCTGCGTAGTAGCAGGACCTCCGAAAATTCGAAAAATGCAAACGCCACTCAAGTGAGTGGCGTTGCTGTTTACGTGCCAGTGTAAAGTTCTTATAAAAATGATTTAGCTACATCCCATGCTGTTTCCGCAATTCAAACACTTGTAGCAAGTCCCGCTTCTCATAGTAATATGCCCGCAGGTATTACAGGAAGGCGCATCGCTCTGCATACTTTTAGCTGCTGCATTTACTGCATCCAGGCCATTGAACTGCTCGGCAGCGCTTAAGTTATTTTTTACGCTTTTAGCAGATTGTACATTTCCTGCCGGAGATGAACTACCAATTACCCTTACTTCACTTAGCTCATGCACCCTGTTACCGATTGTTGGAGTTGATTGATCCCATGGTTCGTTACCGAGGTTTTCAACTTCTGGCTTGTCCAGTACATGAACTAAATCATTTCTGCCAAGGTATTCATATGCCATTGATCGGAAGATAAAGTCGATGATAGACGTAGTGCTTTTGATATTTGGATGCTCTACCATTCCCGATGGTTCAAAGCGGGTGAACACAAATTTCTCAACGAATTCTTCCAGCGGAACACCATATTGCAAACCAATAGAAATAGCTATGGCGAAGCAGTTAAGCATACTGCGTACAGTAGCGCCTTCCTTTGCCATGTCGATGAATATTTCACCTACTGTACCATCACCATATTCGCCTGTGCGTAGGAACAATGCCTGCCCGTTGATCTTCGCTTTTTGTGTAAAACCCCTGCGCTTGGCTGGTAGTTTTTTACGCTCTACAATTTTTGCAAGTCGTCCTTTCAATACTGTATCCGGACTGTTTTGCATTCTTTTGCTTACTTCATCCAATAACTCATCAACAGTCAGCTTGCTCATGTCAACGATATTGGAAGAAAAATTATCAGCTACAGCCACTGTTTGGTCCGCTGCAGTTGCTTCCTCTGTTTTCTTTTTCTTATCTGATTTATTGCTTAGCGGCTGAGACAATTTAGAGCCATCACGGTAAAGTGCATTTGCTTTTAAACCAAGTTCCCAGCTCATCCGATAGCAATCTGCAATTTCTGCTTCGGTTGCTTCATGCGGCAGGTTGATCGTCTTGCTGATGGCACCACTTAAAAAAGGTTGTGCTGCACCCATCATACGGATATGCCCATGTGCATGAATATAGCGTTCGCCCTTTTGTCCACATTTATTAGCGCAATCAAATACGGGTAAATGCTCGTCTTTTAAATAAGGAGCACCTTCCACCGTCATCGTGCCGCATATAAATACATTGGCTGCATCAATTTCATCATCTGTAAAGCCCAATGCTTCCAGCAGGCTCCAGCTAAAGTCGTTGTACTGCTCTGGTTTAAAACCTAACCGTTGCAAAGTAACTTCGCCAAAAGTAAATACGTTGAAAACAAATCCTATTTCAAAAGCCACTGCTAAAGAAGCTTCGACCTTTGCCAGTTCCTCATTGGTAAAACCTTTGGCAAGTAAAGATTGTGTATTGATGAAAGGGGCCCCTTCCAAAGTGGCATGGCCCTTTGCGTAGTTTACAATTTCTTCCAGTTCTTTTTCAGTGTATTTTAGATTGCGCAAGGCTGCAGGCACACTTTGGTTGATAATTTTAAAATAACCACCACCACTTAATTTTTTAAACTTCACCAGGGCAAAATCCGGTTCTACACCGGTAGTATCGCAATCCATTACTAAACCGATAGTACCTGTAGGCGCAATTACCGTTGTTTGTGCATTCCGGTAACCATTTTTTTCACCTAACTGTACTGCATCGTCCCATGCTTTTATTGCAGCAGTCAATAAATAATCCGGGCAATATTTTGAATTGATACCCTGTGGTTTTATTTCTATTCCTTCATATGCTTCCTGTGCGTCATAGGCTGCAGCACGGTGGTTACGCATTACACGTAGCATATGGGTTTTATTTTCTTCGTATTTGCTAAAGGCCCCTAAAAATCCTGCCATCTCAGCGGAGGTTTTATAAGCAACTCCCGTCATGATCGCAGTAATGGCGCCAGCAATTGCCCTGGCCGCTTCGCTATCATAAGGGATGCCGCTCACCATCAGCATGCTACCGAGGTTGGCATAGCCAAGTCCCAATGTTCTGTAATCGTATGAAAGCTGTGCTACTTCCTTTGAAGGAAACTGCGCCATCAGTACGGAAATTTCCAATACTGCTGTCCACATGCGGCAGGTATACTCAAAACCTTTTACATCAAAGCTATTATCGCTTTCTTCAAAGAAACGGCGCAGGTTTACAGATGCCAGGTTACAGGCAGTATTGTCAAGGAACATGTACTCACTGCAAGGATTAGATGCCCGGATGGGGCCGCCTTCAGGGCAAGTATGCCATTCGTTAATAGTAGTATCGTATTGTGTACCTGGGTCAGCGCATTTCCATGCAGCATGTGTGATTTGTTTCCACAATTGAGCCGCCTTTACTTTTTTCATTACCCTTCCATCACTTCTTCCTTTTAATTCCCAATCGCCATCTTCATCTAATACTTTAAAAAAAGCATTGGGGATACGCACAGAGTTGTTGCTGTTTTGTCCGCTAACGGTACGGTAGGCTTCACCTTCGTAATCGCTTGCATAGCCGGCTGCAATTAAAGCGCCCACCTTATCTTCTTCTTCCACTTTCCAGTTTACAAATTTTTCAATTTCAGGATGGTCAAGATCCAGGCAAACCATTTTAGCGGCCCGGCGTGTAGTGCCACCACTCTTTATTGCACCTGCAGCACGGTCACCTATTTTTAGGAAACTCATTAATCCACTTGAAGTACCGCCACCACTTAATTTTTCTCCCTCGCCACGTATGCTGCTGAAGTTGGTGCCTACACCACTTCCGTATTTAAATATTCTCGCTTCCCTCACCCAAAGATCCATGATACCCCCTTCGTTTACCAAATCATCATCCACGCTCAAAATAAAACATGCGTGAGGCTGTGGCCTTTCGTAAGCAGAGGTTGACTTTTTTAATTCCCCATCAATCGCATCCACATAATAATGCCCCTGTGGTTTTCCGCTTATGCCATATACTTCATACAGCCCGGTATTAAACCATTGCGGGCTATTTGGTACGCATGCCTGGTTTAAGATCGAGTATGCCAACTCATCATAAAATACCTGTGCATCGTTTTCTGTTGCAAAATAATTGTAACGTTCGCCCCATACCCTCCAGCAATGTGCCATGCGATGAGCCACCTGTTTAATAGTTGTTTCTCTGCCGCTTGTGCCATCCGCCTGTGGTATACCAGCTTTCCTAAAATATTTTTGTGCCAATATATCCGTTGCTATCTGGCTCCACTGTTTTGGAACCTCCACATTGTCCATTTGAAAGACCACTTCACCAGAAGGGTTTTTGATTACTGAAGTACGATAATCGTACTCAAACATGTCGTAGGGAGATACTCCGTCTTTTGTGAATTGCCGGCTGAAAGTCAGGCCTTTCACTGGGTTTTTGTGTGTTGGCATAATGAATAGAAATTGATGGGTTATTTGAATTGAGGACAACGAAAATATCTATACTCAATGACTTTCTCAACCTTTAAATATTAACAGGTGTGCATAAAAAAAGTGGATAATTTTAAGAAGCAATCCAGCAGGGCTTTTGAGGACTTTTAGCCCATTTTAATAAAAAAAGCCCAATAAAATATTGGTAAATTCAATTAAAACGCTTTTATCCGAATTTACTGACTGACAGCGGGTTTCGTGGTGCTTTACACCCTGATATGCTAAAACGATCACTTGTTTTTTCCCTTTTATAAAAGCCTGCATTGTAGTCGTTCTATGGCTTCTTCACTTGTCAGCCCGTTCGGTTTATTTAAATTAACCTTCCCAGTTGAACGAAGCAAAAAATGTGCAAAAAAGAACAGTATATATATTGCCACTTATCTTTATTTAATGAGAGCAGTAATACAACGGGTATCCCAGGCAGAAGTAACTATCGGCGGGCAGGTAAAAGCGTCCATTGGAAATGGCTTGCTGGTGCTGGTAGGTATTGAAGACGCCGATACTGATCTGGACATTGAATGGCTGAGCAATAAAATGGTGAACCTCCGCATTTTTGATGATGAAAATAAGGTACCCAATGTTTCGGTAAAGGACACCGGTGGGGATATATTATTGGTGAGCCAGTTTACATTACAGGCCAGTGTGAAAAAAGGGAACCGTCCATCCTATATTCGTGCAAGCAAGGGTGATGTTGCCATACCGATTTATGAAAAATTGATTGTGCAACTGGAAAAGCAGTTGGGTAAAAAAATACAAACGGGAGAATTTGGAGCCGATATGAAAGTGGCGTTGGTGAATGATGGGCCGGTAACTATTTGGATTGATACGAAGAGTAGGGAATAACTTAGGTACAAATTTATTACACGAATTTTTAGGCACGAATTACACGAATTAAAAAAATGGTATGACAGAAATTATTTTAAAAGACGAATCTTATCAGCTTATTGGAATTTGCATGGACGTACACCGGGAGCTGGGCATGGGGTTTAAAGAAATAGTTTATAAAGATGCATTAGAGTATGAATTCAAAACAAAGAACATTCCTTACACCCGCGAAGAAGAATATAAAATAGCTTACAAAGGAATTATCCTGCCACACTGTTATAATGCGGATTTTATTGTTTATGGAACAATTATACTTGAAGTAAAAGCAACTTCAATGATAGTAAATAACTTTGTAAGGCAAACAATAAATTACTTGAAAGCATCCGGTCTGCAATTAGGAATTATAGGAAATTTTGGTGCAGCTTCATTCACTTCCAAAAGAGTTGTTTTTTAATCGTTTTATAAAAATGGCGTCAAAGCCTATACAGAAGATGCATTTTTTCGTGTAATTCGTGCCTTAAAATTCGTGTAAAGAAAAAATTAGTGTTATGACCATTCAACAAGCGCAGCTAGATGTAGACCAATGGATACAAACTGTTGGGGTAAGATACTTTAATGAACTAACCAATCTAGGGATACTAATGGAGGAAGTAGGTGAACTATCCCGCTTAATGGTTAGGAAATATGGTGAGCAATCTTTTAAAGAAAGCGATGCTCCTCCTATTTCGGAGGAAGACGGGAGGAGGAGGCTGGGAGATGAAATGGCGGATGTGCTGTGGGTATTGATATGCCTGGCCAATCAAACCGGCGTTGACTTGACAGCAGCATTGGAAAAAAATTTTGAGAAAAAGAATTTAAGGGATGGAGAGCGGCACAAGAACAATAATAAGTTGACCTAGATGACAGATACACCCAAAGAGATAAGGGAACTCCAATTGAAGACCTGGCTATCAAAAAGAATGCCTTGACAAATAAATAATCCAAGCCAATAAAGTTTCAAATTACCAGGGAAAGCTGCCATGAAATAATAAAGTACAAGGGTGCGACGCCACTGAAGCTAAATTACTATTCTGATGCCCGGCTCAAAAATACCTTTACTATCTTAACTTTGCGCCCATTATGGCAAACGATGCAAACAATTTCGCTGAACTGATTTCTCATTGTAAAGAGTACGGTTACATTTTTCAATCTTCTGAAATATATGATGGGCTGGCGGCAGTATATGATTACGGGCAGATGGGCGCTCAGTTAAAAAAGAATATCCGGGACTACTGGTGGAAAAGTATGACCCAACTGAACGACAATATTGTGGGTATTGATGCGGCCATCTTTATGCACCCCACTACCTGGAAAGCCAGCGGCCACGTGGATAATTTCAGTGACCCCATGATCGATAATAAAGACAGCAATAAAAGATACCGTGTTGATCATTTAATTGAAGGGTTTGCCGACGACCTGAAAGCAGCGGGCAAAGACCAACAGGCTGAAGAAATTATCGCATCGATGGATATGCTACTGGTGAGTAGCGACTATGCCGGTTTAAAACAACTGATTGAACAAAACAATATAAAATGTGCCATTAGCAAAACATGCAACTGGACAGATGTACGTGAATTTAACCTAATGTTTAGCACACAAATTGGCAGCGTGGCCGAAGAAAGTGATACGATTTATTTACGGCCTGAAACAGCGCAGGGTATTTTTGTAAACTTTTTGAATGTGCAAAAAACCGGCAGGATGAAGATACCTTTTGGTATTGCACAAACCGGTAAGGCTTTCAGAAATGAAATTGTTGCACGGCAGTTTATTTTTCGCATGCGGGAATTTGAGCAGATGGAAATGCAGTTTTTTGTGCGGCCTGGCACACAGATGGAATGGTATAATTTCTGGAAAGACGAGAGAAAAAAATGGCACGAAAGCCTTGGCATCCCTGCTGACAAATTACGCTTTCATGATCACATCAAGCTGGCGCATTATGCGGATGCGGCATTGGATATCGAATTTGAATTTCCATTTGGATGGAAGGAATTGGAAGGCATTCACAGCCGCACCGATTTTGACCTTACACAACACCAAACTTACAGCAAGAAGAAAATTCAATATTTTGACAACGACCTAAAAGAAGACGGAAAGCCTTATGGCAACTACATTCCATACGTAGTAGAGACTTCCGTTGGCCTCGATCGGTTGTTCCTCACCATCATCAGCCTGGCTTATGCCAATGAAGAATGGACAAAGGAAGACGGTACTAAAGACAGCCGGGTAGTATTGCGCATACCAGCAAAAATTGCTCCTACCAAACTGGCCATTTTACCGTTGCTAAAAAGAGATGGGCTACCAGAAATTGCCCGTGAACTAATGAACGAATGCAAGGGAAGTTTTATGTGTTTTTATGAAGAAAAAGATGCTATTGGCAAACGTTATCGCCGCATGGATGCTGCCGGCACACCGTTCTGCGTAACCATTGATCACCAGACAAAAGAAGACAATACTGTTACCATTCGTCACAGGGATAGTATGTTGCAGGAAAGGATTGCTATAAGTGAAGTAAAAAAATTGGTGATGGAGTTGATTAGCTAATCTGCTAATTCGATAATTTGCTAATGTGTTGATGTGCTAATTTTTAAATCAGGTATATCATTTTTATTTTATGGCTGAAGAAATAATCATACCATTAATTGAAAAATTTCAATCGCTAAACCTATCAGCCATTATTGACTTTGATAAGTTTAACGGGTATGCTATAACGCATCACTCTACCACTATTGAAGGCAGCACACTTACCGAAAATGAAACAAGGCTTTTATTGGACGAAGGAATTACACCGGCGGGAAAGCCATTGCTGCATAGCCTGATGGTGCAGGATCATTACAATGCCTTGCTATTTATTATTAAAAAAGCAAAGGATAAAGTACCGGTTACACCTTTGTTTATTAGGGAGATAAATGCAGCAGTTTTAAAGCAAACCGGCAGTGCTTACCAAACAGTATTCGGCGAACTCAACGCCGCAGAAGGAGTTTTTAGAAAAGGAAACGTAAGTGCGGGAAACAGTTATTTTGTTGGCTACCAGAAAGTGGAGGAATTGGTTAAAAGGCTTTGTGATGGGATTAATAAACAGTTAACTGATGCCAATACAGTTGTCGAAAAACTGTATTGCTGTTTTGATGCCCACTTTGATTTAGTAACGATTCATCCTTTTTACGATGGCAACGGAAGAGCAAGCCGCCTGCTGATGAATTACCTGCAACTGTATTTTAATTTACCTGTTAGTATTGTTTTTAAAGAAGATAAAGCTGCTTACTTTGAAGCACTTCAACAAACCAGGGCTAACGAAGATATTATCATCTTCAGGAAATTTATGTTTGGCCAGTACGCAAAATACCTGCAACAGGAAGTTAATAAGTTTGAACAGATTGATAAAGGTGGCACCAAAGGCCAGGGGTATTCATTTGTGTTTTAGCAGGCTTCTGGAAAAATATACCACCTGCACCGGTAATGATAACCGGAAATTTCCTGCAACAATTTATCATTTCTTCTTTAGCACTATTGGCTCTTTTAAATATTCGAACATTTTTTTGTACACCTCTTTTATCACCGGGTACATATCCGTTTCATACAGGCTTTTCTTAAACTCAAATTGCAGCAAACACCGGATAGCTTTAGCTTCTTTATCATAAACAATTTGCCTGGTAAATGCTATGTCCTTATCAGGATCAATCAGTTTTACCGACTTAGGCATTTCATCTACCACATACCCGGCAGGAAGTTGTATTAAAGTGTTCAAATTAACCATACGGCTGTAACCAAAATTTATATTGGAAAAGCGGTTCTCACTCAAGAAAGGATTGTTATTAAAACCGGTGAAAAGATTCAATGGTATAAACGTGTATTCGCCTGTTGTATTTAGCTTCCCCGATAATTTACATTTTTGTTCCAACGCCAGGGAGTCATTATCAATGTTGATCATTTCAAGGTCTTTCCCGGTGATAGTGGTACCATCAACAATAAAGTTCGTGCTGATAAATTTAGTTTTATCGGCGTTATATTCTGACAGCTTTTTTATTCTTGCATAATCATTGCTTTTAACAGTAGCCTCACCGGATATGGTGCCATCCTCTGCCAGATCGATATTTGTGTGGATATATTCTTTATACAATGCAGAATCATTGGTGATCGTTACTAAGCCACCAGCCTTACGGTTAACGATAAATGCTGTGGTGTTAAGGATCGTGTTAGGAGTTAAATGAGCTGGTATTGATTTATCTGTTGCATTAAGATAATATTTTCGGTTGTTGATATCAACACACGCAAAAACAGAATTGAACTGATCAATAAAAGGGTAACTCTTGTCTATCTTACCGTGAAAGCGTTCGCTCACCAACATTGGATAAACCTCCAGGCCGGCTTCTTTTAAGAGGTTGATCAATATCAGGTTAATCTCTCCACTGGTGCCTGATTTCTTAAGCCACGCATTTTTAATGCCATCGTTTGCATACTTACTATACAGTTGATTCCACATCATATTACCTCTGACGTAATTAAAAACGGCCTTCATCTTTTCTTCTGTTGAAGCCAATAATTTTACCTGCTTAAGGAAATCATCCGTGCCGCTAATATTTTTATTAAGCTGGTTGCCAAATTCAACTGAATTGATTAATTCACGGGTTACTTCCTCCCATGAAGTCATATATTTCTTTTTGTCCCCCCTCATGGAGTAACCGCTTAACTGAAATAGCACACTTTGAAGATAATCTTTGCGGGCATCCATATATGGTTCATTTGAGAGGCCCGGTATATTATGCATTTCGAAATACGCAGTGCCACTGGAAGCATTTTTCGTTATGGTGATGGGGAGATCAAGTGTTTTATTTACACGGTATGCAAATTCCATATTGGGCAAAATAGCAATGGTATACCTGCTGGTGATTACGGGCAATTCTTCCTGGAAATCCCAATCCTGCAACCCTCCATAATGCTTCATTGTGCTGCGGTATTTATATTCAATAATACTGCCTGGTTTTATAGCGGGAAACGCAAAAATTACCTCGCCAATACGATCATTTGTTTTTTTTGTAAATATGGATTTCCTTTCAAGTTTAGTATCCACCCGGCTGCCATCGGTAAAGTTTATGGTCATGCCTTCTACCCTGTCAATTAATTCAAAATCATCTTTTCTGTAAAAGCGAATGGCTAGATCGGCAGCAGAAAAGCCTTTTTCTTTTAATATCTTAATGCGTACATGATGGGTGGTAATCAGGTGATGCTCATCATCATAATTTGAAGAAGCTTCGTGTAGCAACACAACTGCATGGGCATCTTTATCGAAAGGGCACTGTTTTAAATCGATTTCTTCACGGCTTATAATACCATAATCGGGGAAGTCTTGTGCGAATAAAAATGCATTTGCAAAAAGGCAGCAGCCTAAAATTAAACTGATTGTTTTCATGTAAGGTTAGTAGTTAATATTGGGTAAAAATTAAAGACTTTTTTATTTGGTTGCAGAAAGGTTTTTATAAAGAAACAACAATTTACAATACTCAGATTAATTTATTATTTGTCAGCAAAGCGCATAAACTTTATTGCAGAGGAGGATGCTGCTTTTATACTTTGGGCAGGGATGAGTTTAAATATATTTTTTCATAGTAAAATTAAATATTACCACGCTTATGCTTTAGCCAGGTGTAGACTGACGGGTAAGGTGAGCCGCTTTTTATTTACCAAAGGCTTTATGCAAATATGCTAACTATTGCTGCGTTCATAATAAGGGATCTCATCATGGCTGATTGGTTCTTTCTGTTGCCAGTATGCCTGCGTAACCACATGCCCATCTGGAGTGTGCAACAACCGGCCAAAAATAGCATTGACTGGATTAAAAGTATAATCGGTTACACCTACAGTAAATGTTTCCGGCGCAGTTGGAAAGGGTGGTGGTGGTGGTAAAGGCGGTGTTACGCCTTCCACTGCTTTTACCGGTAGAGGAGCCGCAGTTTTCGGTGGCGGTGATGGTACTGCAATAACCGTGTACCTGTTATACTCCAGTAATTTTTTTAAAAAATCAACTCTTTCCGGTGATACATTTTTTTCCACAATGCCACATTTTATCCCGTTCAATTCTTCAAATTCGTGGTTCTTATTGATTGCCATAATATAAAAATTAGCTGTAGGTTATATACCACCCGCTGATGGCAGACGTTTCACTTAATTCTATAATTTCATTTCAATTTGCAGTCTCGTTAACCCCAAAAACAATAATGCTTGTCTTCTTCAACCAGCTGTATAAATTCTATGAGGTCCTTGACAGTGGGGTTGGGTTTATAGCTATGCCATTTTGAATCTGCCCGTAACCAAAATACCTTCCAACAGTTTTTGTTTTTTAAAAAAGTGGCTTTCGCAATATTATATTCCCTCATCTCGTTGGGACTGAGCATTGCTGGCCTTAGCTCGTAAATAATCACACTCTGGTTATCAATTTTATAAGATATATCAACCTCATGCCTGATATTTTCCGGGGGCCTTTTTCTATACACAAAGTTCTCCAGTGCCTCTATGATTTCTACTGTTTTTAATATGTCAATTGCCATGGCTTAAATAATTTTAAAGTTATTCCAATCGAAACTCTAAAATTTCCGTTGCAGGTAACTTTTAAAAGCAAAATTATACTAAGGCAACAATATAATCATATACCCAACTCAATATTCCTATCAACACAATGCCTGCTGCGCAAATGATCATTCCAAATTTTGTGGCAGGGTGGATGGTTATTTTTTCAATAGGGGTTTCGTTTTTATCCATAAACACTGCCCTGATCACCCTCAGATAATAATACAGAGAAACGATCAGGTTCAAGGCTGCTACAGTTATAAAGAAATAATTTCCTTTGGCTGCACCTGCGGTGATTAAAAATAATTTACCAAAAAATCCTGCAGTTGGAGGGATACCTGCCAGTGAGAACAGCGCCAGCGCCAGTATCCAGCTTATAAATGGATTGGCCTGGTATAAGCCTTTATAATCATCGATTTTTTCTTTACCGGTGTGTTGGGATACAACCCCCGCCACAGCAAATGCCGCAAGATTGGAAAACGTATAGATCAACACAAAATACACTACGGATGAAATACCTTCTATTGAATTGCCGCTTACACCCACCAAAATAAAACCAACCTGTGCAATGGAGGAATAAGCAAGGAACCGCTTAATATTTTGTTGCCTTAGGGCAAACAAGTTACCAACGATCATGGTAGCGATGGACAATAACATTACCATATTGTACCACAGCTCGTGCATAGGCGCAAACATTTTATACAAAGCTGTAAGTAAAATAAATGCGATGGAACCCTTTGATATCACTGATAAAAAAGAACTAACGGCAACGGGAGCGCCCTCGTATACGTCGGCCGTCCATAAATGAAAGGGAACGATGGATAATTTAAATGCGAATGCGGCAAATAAAAATACAAATGCCAATATTTGTAGAGGGCTACTGTCGAGCATTGCTGGCATCTCTGCGAAACTGATGGTACCGGTAGCACCGTACACCAGCGAAATGCCAAACAATAAAATACCCGAAGAAAAAGCCGAAGACAAAATAAATTTCATGGATGCTTCTGATGATATTTTTTTCTCCAGGTCGAAATTGGCCATGGCCGCAACCGGAATAGTGGAAAGTTCCAATGCTAAAAAGAACATTAGCAGGCTGCCACTTGAGATCATAAAAAACATTCCCAACACAGCCGATAGCATCAGCATAAAAAACTCAGGCATGTGTTCACTTTTCTTTAGCCAGTCGGTAAATAATAATGAGATAAGGTAGATGCCTAAGCTTAAAATGCTCTTTTGAAATGCCATCAATGCATTGGTGGTAAATGCGCCGCCGAATAGACTGCCTGTTTCATTGAAGAAGAAGCCGGCAATAAAATTACCGAGCAACAAAAATTGCACTAAAGACAACAGGCGCTCATTCTTCATCTCTGTACCTACTTTTATAAATAACAGCAGGAAGATGATGAAAGTGATCACCAGCTCGGATTTCATTAATATTAAAAAGTCGTTTAGCATACAATTTTCCCTATCAGCCGAAGGGGCATTTTTGAAGTGTGGTTAAAAATTCCAACGCTGGTGCCGCGTTAATTTATAACGCAATTAAAGCTGCCAATTGGTATTCAGTACAAGAGGGCGATGCAACGATGTTCAATATTGCTTCCCCGCCCGGACAAAATATTTAAAACTTATTTTTTATTGGCAATACAATTATTTTCCTGCCAGTTTATTCATTATTACTTCAGCAGCCGGACTGATCAAATCATTTAACCAGAACGGCGCAACACCAATGGCAACAATGCCCGCAATTAAAATAGTCGCAGCCATTTTTTCGTTCCATTTTGCGTCGGTTAAATCGGCATAGCCTTCTTTTAGCGGGCCCATGGCTACCTGCCCGATAGCCCTTAGAATATACACTGCCGTTACCACAATTGACATGGCCGCAGCAATGGTTGCAATGCGATGAAATGTATCTTCATTTTCCCATGATCCAACAAGGATCGTCATCTCCGCCACAAAACCACTTAGGCCCGGAAGCCCCAGTGAACACAGGCCAACGATAAATAGCACCGTGGTTATAAAAGGCATTACTTTAATCAACCCGCCCATTTCTCCTGCCTGCCTGGTATGTGTACGCTCGTACATCATGCCTATGACTGCGAAGAAAAGGGCAGTCATTAATCCATGAGATACCATTTGCATAACGGCTCCGGTGATGGCAGTTTTTGTTAGCATGCCGATGCCCAACAACACGAAGCCACAATGACTGACAGATGAGTAAGCGTTGATATATTTCAGGTCCTTCTGCATCATGGTAGCGAAGGCGCCATATAAAATAGCAATAGAGGCCAATACAATAATGATGTCTGCATATTCTTTGGCGCCATCAGGCATCAGGTAAGTAGCAACCCTCAGGCAACCATAGCCACCAAGCTTCATTGAAATGCCGGCCAGGAACATAGAACCCGCAGTAGGTGCAGCGGAGTGCCCGTCAGGCACCCAGGTGTGAAATGGAAACAATGCAGTAAATACGCCAAAGCCAACAAACAATAAAGGGAAACAAATTTTTTGAACCGGGATCGGGATGTTAAGTTGAGAAAGGGTTAACAGGTCAAATGTTTTCTCGGGCCCGCCAAAATAAATGCCTAGTATACCTACTAGCACCAATGCAGAGCCGCCCATTAACATCAGCGCCAGTTTGTTGGCAGCGTATTCTTTTTTGCCACTTCCCCAAATGCCGATTAATAAATATTTTGGTATCACCGCAATTTCGAGAAAGAAGAAAAGGATGAACAGATCAAGCGATATGAAAAAGCCGTAAGCGCCCAGGCTAAGCAATATGAGCAGGAAATAAAATTCTTTCGTCAGCTTTGTGATATTCCATGAAACCAGTACGCCTGCTATTACCACCAACGCTGTTAATAAAATCATGGCCACAGAAATACCATCTACGCCAATATGAAAACTGATATGCCATGCCGGGAACCAATTGTACTGCAATTCCAAAAGCATCTGAGCCTCATTGCCTGCAGCTCTTTCATTACGAAAGATGAACAATAATGCCAACGCAATAAATAATTGCAAGGCTGAACCTATCAATGCGGTCCACTTCACCTGCTGAGCATTCCGCATCAGCAGTATTGCAACTGCAGTGAGCAGCGGGAATAATATGAGTATTGTTAGGTTCATCTATTGGTTTTCTTTTTGGTATGGTTACAGCCTGCTGGACCTCACTTCCCGCCCTCTTTCCTTCCACGAACTCAGGGTTGACGGGAGCCAGGCAATAAGATGTTCAGTTCTTTTTTCCGGTTGATTTATCCTTATTTATAACGTGTTGTTTTAAGAGTCATGTCACCACTTCGTGGTTTTACATAAATTATTTTCACCATTTTTTCTACAATCATGTCAGCCATTCAGGCTTAAATGCATTCA
The DNA here is from genome assembly GCA_039922375.1 of Ferruginibacter sp. Classification (GTDB taxonomy): domain Bacteria; phylum Bacteroidota; class Bacteroidia; order Chitinophagales; family Chitinophagaceae; genus Ferruginibacter. Next base: position 9,033 of record JBDSAA010000163.1, on the reverse strand, counting down.
TCCCGAAGGGATGTAATGATTGTGGAATATTATAAGTTTCCCAAACACTCCGAAGGAGTGTCATTCAAGCTGTTTCAGCCATTTCCTTCTCACACATTTTCCATCTTCTTATTTCCATACATAAATAAACAGCACTGCAAGCCCAATAACTCCTGCTAAGAAATAAATAGCATATTGCTGAACCTTGCCAGACTGAACGCCTTTTATTTTTTCCGAAATACCCTGCGTCGCATCGCCAGTTGCATTTACCATTCCGTCTACCACATTTTTATCAAACCATGCTGCGGGGCGTCCTATTAAATTGAATAATATTTTTTTTGTGATAAACAAATACAATTCGTCAATATAAAATTTATGATAGGCCGCTTTGTAGAATCCACTTAATGCTTTAGCCAACGAAGCAGGCTTATCGTTTTGTTTTTTATAAAGCCACATGGCTGTTAATATTCCCGCCAAACCTATAGCAACCGGGGCAATCGAAAATTGAAAATGAAATGAGGATGATACCGGCTTACCATCGGCACTTACAAAATTGCCAAAAGGTATAAACCCTGCTACTGCAGCTCCTATCGCCAACAGCACCAATGGCATCATCATTGCAAAACCACCTTCGCCATGATGCCCGTCCTGAACAGCCGCAGGCCTGTTCCAGAAAATATTGAAATATAAACGAAACATATAGAAAGCCGTCAAACCGGATGTAATCAATGCGATATAATAAATGGTGGGGTTATGGTGATAGGCTGCCAGTAATATTTCTTCCTTGCTAAAAAAACCTGCAAAGGGTGGTACCCCTGAAATTGCCAGGCAGGCAATTAAAAAGGTGATGTGCGTAATGGGTAAATATTTTTTTAATCCGCCCATGTCTTTCATTTCGTTGCTATGGATAAAATGAATGACCGCCCCTGCGCCAAGGAATAACAATGCCTTAAACATTGCATGTGTAAACAGGTGAAACATGGAGGCAGTGAACCCCAGCCCATTTTCTCCACCCGAGCCGGATACGCCTAATGCAAACATCATAAAACCTATCTGCGACATGGTGGAATATGCCAGCACTCTTTTAATATCCGTTTGGGTACAGGCAATCACTGCGGCAAATAAAGCAGAGGTAATACCGACATAAGTAACCAGATCCAAAGCCGGTGGCGACATGCTAAAAACCGGGAATAACCTTGCCACTAAAAACACCCCGGCCACCACCATCGTTGCAGCATGTATCAATGCTGATACCGGTGTTGGTCCTTCCATTGCATCGGGTAGCCAAATGTGCAATGGGAACATGGCACTTTTTCCTGCGCCGCCAATGAATACCAAAACCAGTCCCCATGTTAGCGCAGAAACACCAAAGAAAGATGCAGCAATAGCGGATTGAAACTCCGGTGCTGAAGCGGAAGTGAGGCGTTGTATAAGCGTATTAAAATCCAAGGTGCCGGCATAAAAAGATAAGATCAATATGCCAATTAAAAAACCCAGGTCAGCGAAACGTGTAACTATAAACGCTTTTTTACAGGCAGCCACTGCACTAGGTTTATCGTAGTAATAGCCAATCAGCAAAAAGGAAGACACACCTACAAGTTCCCAGAAAAAATACAGTTGAAAAATGTTGGATGACATTACCAACCCGAGCATCGAGAAAGTGAAAAGTCCAAGGAATGCAAAATAGGTAGGGAACCGTTCTTCACCCTTCATGTAAGCCAGGCTATAAATATGCACCATCAGTGAAATGAAGGTAACTACCACTAGCATCATTACAGATATAGGATCGAGTATGATGCCCATATCAATGGAGAGCCCCGGTGAAAATTGAAGCCATGTAAATTGTAACGGAACAAATTTTTGATAGACCCCATCCAGCTTGTCGTATTCAAAAAAATATCCCCAGGCTGTATAAACTGATAAAATAGTGGAGGCCAGCAAAAGTATCGTAGAGATAATGCCGGATGATTTAGGCAAGTGTTTTCTGCCAAATAAACCCAGCAATAAAAAAGCTGCTAAAGGCAACAATGGAATCAGTAATAAAGTCAATCCCGTATTCCATCCCAGTGGTAGAACCTGCAGTATTGGAGTTTGTAACAATTCATTCATAATATGGTAAGTCGTTCATCTTTTGCTGTATAGCTTAAAACAAACTTTTAAAATTTCAACTCTTCCGTACTTTCTACATCAATCGATTGATGGCTTCTGTATAAATTTATAATGATAGCGATAGCTACTGCTGCTTCCGCTGCTGCAATAGCAACCACAAAAAGGGAAAAGAAAAGTCCATCCATTTTGTGTGGCCATAAATATTTATTGAAAGCAATAAAATTGATATTTACGCTATTCAATACCAGTTCAATGCTCATCAGCATCGTTATCAAATTTCTCCTGGTAAAGAAACCAAACACGCCAATAAAAAATAGTGCGGCGCTGACAAATAGCAAATGATATAGTCCTGGTTCGATCATGTTGTTGCGGGTTTTGAACGTAAGGCAATAACGATGCAGCCGATCAATGCAGCCAACAATAGCATACTCACTACTTCAAAAGGCAATGCAAAACCATTGTCTGCAATACCCAGCATTTGATTGCCAATATTTGCAACACTGGGTGCTACCGCTTGCTCACTTGTTTGGTTGAATGTATGCTGGTACAATTGCAGCATTGTTAAAGCAAAGCCACAAAAAGCCGCCAATGCAGAAAATACCTGACGGCTAATTTTTTCTTTAGGTAATAAATCGCCTGCCTGCTGTGTTAAAAAAATAGAGAAGATAATGAGAACAGTAATGCCCCCAACATACACTACAATTTGAACAGCTGCTATAAATTCATACTGCATCCAGAAATAAAGTCCCGCAATTCCGATCAGTGAAAAGAGGAGAAAGATAGCCGCACGAAATATTTGCCGGGTAGTAACTGCCAGCATGCCGCTTACTAAAGTTAATGCCGCCAGCATGTAAAATATTATTGTAGATCCACTCATTTAAGGGTTATTATTCCTGTCCCAGGGAGACAAGAGAGAAGTTTTTTTTTAATTTTTTTAATTCATTTTGTCCGGGCTAAGAAGCATTGTTCATCATCGTTGTGTCACTCACTTGTACCGCATACCATTGTTGATCTTTACCCACGTTAAAAAAAAGCCTCCCCCTGCCCCTCCGAAGGAGGGGTTAAAGGCAAGAGTTTTATGGTTGGTTAAAGAATGCATTTGGGTTATAGTTGTATTTTTTATTGTGCGTTTTTTATTGTCCGGTTTTATAGCCCGGTTAAAGGGTTAACTAAATTGTATTAATTCGTGTAATTCGTTTCTTAAAAAATTCGTGCAATAAAAATCGTGCAATAAAATTCGTGTAATAAAACTTATTCTACTCCCTCCCTGATCTTCGATCCTGGTTTATTTAGAATCTTTGTCAGCTCACTTCTATCAAATACACTGTGCTCAAAAGTTTGGGCCATCTTTATTGCATCGGTCGGGCAGGCTACAATACATAGGTTGCACATCGTACACAGTTCAAGATGATAGACAAATTTGTCAATTGCTTTTTTCTTTTTTCCTTCAGGCGTTACATCAAATTTTGTAACGATCTTAATGGTCGCATTGGGACAGGCCAGCTCACAGGCTGTACAGCCTGTACAGGCATGCTCGTTATTTTCATCATGCGGCATCACTACTTCCCCTTTGAATCTTTCAGGTAAATTCAATGTTTCCCTATTCTCAGGATATTGTTGTGTAATGATCTCTTTATGATGCGTAAAATAGTAAAGTGTGCGGCGCAGGCCGGTAGCGAGCGACTTTAAGCCCCCGAGAACATCTTTGATATAACCCCAAGCGCCCCCACCCCCCAAAGGGGGGATTGAAGAAGGAGTATTATTATTTGAAGAGTTATTCATTTATACTTTAGTTCATTTTTACTTTTGAGTAAGCCAATACAAAATACTATTTCAATTTAAAAGCTACTGCCTGAGAACCCCCCTTCGGGGGGCAGGGGGGCTTTAAAAATGCCACCCTAATATTGCCATCAGTGTTACCAATAAAATATTGAACATACTAATGGGTAATAAATATTTCCATTCAAGGTTTAGCAACTGATCGATGCGTAACCTTGGAAAAGTCCACCTAAACCACATGATTAAAAATATCAGGAAAAATGTTTTGCCAAAGAACCAAAGGCTCGAGGGTATATAATCCATCACATGGTTAAAAGCTTCCCAATTGCCAATATGAAAGGGCATCCATCCACCAAGAAATAAGGTGGCGCCGATGGCACACACAATAAATACATTAATATATTCAGCCAGGAAAAACAGGGCGAACTTCATTCCCGAGTATTCCGTATGAAACCCGGCGGTTAACTCTGATTCCGCTTCTGCAAGATCAAAAGGCGCCCGGTTGGTTTCGGCAGTTACAGCAATTATAAAAATGATAAATGCGATCCACATAGGAAGATGCCCTTTAAAGATCCACCAGCCATCTGCCTGCGATTGAATGATATCGTTTAGGTTTAAACTACCTGATAAAACAACTACCGCTAATATTGATAACCCTGCGGATAATTCATAGCTCACTATTTGTGCGCCGCTACGCATGGCACCCATCAGGGAATATTTATTGTTACTTGCCCATCCTGCCATTAAAATACTGATCACCATAATGGATGAAACTGCTGATACATACAACACGCCAATGTTTAAATCCCACAGTTGAAAATCCTGTGCAAAGGCGATCGGCGCCATCAGCAACATAGCCACCATCATTGCGATCATAGGCGCAAGATTGAATAAAAATTTATCTGCACCATCGGGCGTTAGTCCTTCTTTCACCAATAGCTTAACGGTATCTGCCAATGATTGGAACATCCCTTTTGGGCCAACTCTGTTGGGGCCAAGCCTTATCTGTATCCATGCTGCCACCCTTCTTTCCATCAGTACCAGTACCAATCCCAGCATGGCAAATAAACCAATTACACACACACCTGCAATCACCATCTCAATCACCATTACCCAGGTAGGATTAAAGGTTTCCCTTAGCCAGGTATCGATGATTTCAGATATGGCGGAAAAGCTTAGCATGAGTGTGAGTCCTCCTCCGAAGGCAAAGCCACCCCATCTCCGCTGGTTAGTAGAGGGGTAAAGAAAGAATTATTTGAAAGAGTGTTCATTTATGAAATGTTAGCTGTTATTTATTTGTATTAAATTATTTTGACGTTCCTTATTTGCTATGCTAAAACACTTCCATCCAAACACTGACAAAGCTGCTTTATGCACGACAGTACACGAGTGCGACGCAACGATGCTTAATCAAGGATCAATTGCCCGGCTCAAAAAAAATCAACTCAATCTCCTCCGTTACCCCTTTAGGGGGCCAGCGGGTCACCTGTCAATATCCGGTATCACCAAATCCAGCGTTCCCATCATTGCCACCAGGTCGCCTAGTTTGCTGCCTCTTGCCATATGATCCAATGCGGATAGATTTGAAAAACCGGGTGAACGAAATTTAATTCTATATGGTGTAGTGCCGCCTTCGCTTACGATGTATACACCAAACTCGCCTCTTGCTGTTTCTATCCGCTGGTAAAATTCTCCTTTTGGTAATTTTAGCACTGCTTTTGTTTTGGACTGAAAATCACCTTCTGGAATATTATCAATTAGTTGTTCTATGATGCGGATCGACTGATTCATCTCTCTTATCCTAATCATATACCTTGCAAAGGAGTCGCAGCCTGTTTCGAGTATTTCATCAAATTGAACCTGGCTATACACCTCATAAGGATATAATTTTCTTACGTCGCATGAAACGCCACTACCCCTTGCCGTTGGTCCGCTGCAGCCAAATGAAATTGCATCTTCGGGGGATAAATATCCAACGCCTTTCATCCGGTTCTGGAATATGATATTGCCTGTAACCATCTCGTCATATTCGTGGATCTTTGACTTGTATAAACTAATAAATTCTTTTACACGTTTTTGAAAATTCGGATGAATGTCGAGCATCACGCCACCTGGTACCATATAGTTCATCGTGAGCCTTGCGCCGCAGGTTTCTTCCATGATATCATTGATGGTTTCCCGTTCCCTAAAAGCGTGGAAGAAGGGGGTAAATGCACCCAGGTCCATTGCCATGGCGCCCCACCACAATTCATGAGAAGCGATCCTTGTTAGTTCATCCATCAGCACCCTGATCACCTGCGCCCTTGATGGCACTTCAATCTGCAAACCTTTTTCTACGCAAAGCGCACAGGCGTGATTGTTAATATGGGCAGATAGATAATCCATCCGGCTGGTGACGTATATAAACTGGCGGTAGGTAAGGCTCTCACACATTTTTTCTATGGAGCGGTGAATAAAACCAAGATGGGGTTCCACTTTTTTTATAGTCTCTCCGTTGATGGTAATTACCAGGTGCAGTACGCCATGAGTGGCAGGGTGCTGTGGCCCCACGTTGATGATGATATCGCCTTCTGGTGTCCGTCCAATTTCTTCAACCATACCCCTATCCCCTAAAGGGGGATTTTTGTGTTTTATTATAAAATATTGTTCGTAGTATGCTACTAAATTTATTACTCTACCCATCCTCCGTCACCCCTTCAGGGGACGGGGGTCGTTACAATCTTATCATATTTATCGGGTCTTCAAAATCTTTTAACATCGGCTTTTTACCTTCCCATCCATCCGGTAAAATGAGCAACCTTAGATCCGGATGATTGATGAAATTGACACCAAACATTTCATACACTTCCCTTTCATGAAAGCTGGCCGTTTTCCAGATATCACTCACAGTTTCTATTGCAGGCTCCGCTGTATCCAATTTCGATTTGATCACTATGTTGTGCCGGAATTTTGTAGAATCGAGGTGATAGACCATGGTAAGGTGTGTCTTCCAATCAATGCAGGTGAGGCAAAAAAGATAATCGAAATGTAAGCTCTCATCCTGGCGAAGTTGCTCCGCAAATAAGCGCCAATTATTTGGTTCAACAGTAACGGTAAGCCATTGTCCGCTTTCATCAAAAGTAGCTGCGGGTAACAGTTCGGCAATTTTTTCTTTTAGTGCTTCGTTGATCATTTATTTTGTTTACGCTATATCTATTTACCCGTTACTGTTTTTTAAATCCTCATTTAACTTCCTGACTTAATTTGTTCCCTTGTCAGGCCTTTTTTTATTTTTTCCTGCAAGCTGATCAATGCATGCAGCAATGCTTCGGGCCTTGGCGGACAGCCGGCCACGTACACATCAACCGGTATGATATGATCTGCCCCTTTCACCACCGAATAAGTATTGTAAAAAAAAGGACCTCCGCTAATGGCACATGCGCCCATGGCAATTACATATTTCGGATCGGCCATTTGGTCGTATAATCTTTTTAAAACCGGGGCCATTTTATTTACAATGGTGCCTGCAATTATTATTACATCTGCCTGTCTTGGCGAGGCTCGGGCTACTTCAAATCCGAATCTTGAGAAATCATATTTAGCAGAAGCCACCGCCATCATTTCTATTCCACAACAACTGGTGGCAAATGTGAGTGGCCATAGTGAATTCGAACGTGCCCAGTTGATTACATCGTCCAGCTTGCTTAATACAATACCGCCACCGGGTGTTTCGTGAATTTGGCCGGGAAAAACAGCATCGCCGGCCCCCCCACCCCCCGAAGGGGGGATTGAAGAAAGATCATTATTATTTGAAGTGCTGTTCATTTATTAACGAGTTGAATTTGTCTGTTCATTCAATTTTAAAAACTCTTCGTTGACCCCCTTCGGGGGCCATTCCCCGGGCTGCTCTACATCCATTTCAATGCTCCTTTTTTATGTGCATATAAAAACCCCATAAACAAGATGAAAAAGAAGATCACAATTTCTACCAATGCCATCCAGCCAACTTTTTTTGCCACTACCGCCCAGGGAAATAGAAAAACAAGTTCAACGTCAAAAATCAAGAATATCAAGGCAAATAAATAATAGCCAACATTTAGCTGGGTCCATGTCTTTCCCTGGGTGGGGATGCCGCATTCGTATGGCTGGCCCTTTTGGGGATTGGTTGTTGCCTTTGTAACAATTTTAGCGATGAGAATGGCAATAATAGAAAAAGTTAAGGCAGCAAGAATTAAAACAATCATTGAAGATGCACCCATAAAAAGCCAATTGATTTTATGAATAATTTTAGATACACAAGTTACCAAAAAATAACAAACGCTCCTCTGCAGTAATCATAGCTCAAAATGATTTTTATCATTTAATTATAAAGGCAATACCACTATGAAGTTTTTGATGAAAACCTCTGTTACCCATAAATCTCGAAGTGTATCGCTTTTTTATCATATCCCATTTCGGTGATCCTTTTTCTTGCTTCATCGATCATCCCTTTCCATCCGCACAAAAAGAATTTGGCAGGTTTTTTATCAATGCATATTAATTCATATACGGCATGTACATATCCTGAGTAGCCGTCCCATTGTTCCCTGGATAAGGTAGGAATGTAATGAAACCCATGCAATTCGGATTGTAGTGCCTTCACCTCTTCATAATATAAAAGACTGGCCCTCATGCGGCATCCAAAGACGAGGTAAATATTTTTGTGTGGAATATTGTTGTTTTTAATATGATGCACCATGCTTCTGAAAGGAGCGATACCAGTGCCGGTACAAATTAAAATAAGGTCTTCGTCCAAGGGTTCTTTTAATGTAAACACACCTTGCGGGCCACGCAATGATATTTCGCTTCCTACACTTACTTCATTAAAAAGATAGGGCGTACCAGCCCCTGTTTTGTCCAGCACAATAACCAGCTCAAACACATTGGTACCGTCGGGCCAGGAAGCGATGGAATAACTACGCCAGCGCTTATTTGGTTTTTCATGAATGGGCAGATCCAATGTTACAAACTGGCCCGGTATAAAATCAAAACTGGTTAGTTCGGGTACCTGTATCCAGTACCGCCTGGTGTCATCCGTTTCATCCTGTATCCTGATAACTTTTCCAATACGCCAGGGTTGTAATGCCATAAATAAATTTGAAGCAACAAATTACAAAGAATGATTTAAGTGGGTGTTTTTTATTTCTT
>JBDSAA010000162.1:0-13349 GCA_039922375.1 Ferruginibacter sp. | reverse complement strand
CCAATGTCACCCAATTGTATATGCCTTACTATGAAATCTGCTTTCTCATTTATGTGCTTTCAGTATAATCCAAGTCCTTCTTAAATGTTTCTTCTAAATAAACAAGAGCCAGCAGTGCAACAGCATAAGTTAAAATTCCAACTATCAATGCTCCATAAACTATTCCTGTATAATTTTTCATCAGCACAAAAAGAGCGGTTAACGGGATGATGGTTGCTCTTACAAAATTGGGTACTGTTGTGGCTACAGTGGCCCGGAGATTAGAGCCAAAAAGTTCAGCGGCTACGGTAATAAGAAGTGTCCAGTAACCGCTGCAAAACCCAAGACAGGCACATAATAGATAAAACAATGTTGCATGCTGAAACGGTACCAGTAAAAATATCAGCACGAACGCAAATGACAATAACATAAATAGGAGAATCACCTTTTTCCGGTTTTGAAGATATTGACTAAGAGAACCACTTAGTATATTGCCGGCAACCTGTGCAGCAAAGGCAAACAACACGGCCTTACCAGCATCAACGGGCTGATCGAGCCCCATTGCTTTCCCAAATTCTGGAGAGAATGTGATCAGGATGCCAACCACAAACCATATCGGCATACCAATTACAATGCTGGTGACATATTTTAATAATCGGGTTTTATTATTGAACAACATGCGAATATCTCCCCGTTTGATATTTTTCTCTTTTAACCCTGTGAAGATGCCCGATTCAAAAACCCTCATTCTTAATGCCATCAGGATTAATCCCAAGCCACCGCCGATAAAATAGGATGCACGCCAGTCAAAAATGTGTGACACTACATAAGCGAGCAAAGCACCCAGCACACCCAGTGTAGCTACGAGTGTTGTTCCGTACCCGCGGATTTTTTTTGGTAAAATTTCTGTAACCAGTGTAATACCAGCCCCCAATTCACCCGCGAGGCCAAAGCCTGCAATGAATCTTAATATTGCATATTGAGTAATGTTAGTTACAAATCCATTCCCAATATTTGCCAATGAATAAATCAAAATAGAACCAAACAAAACAGATAATCTTCCTTTTTTATCACCCATAATACCCCATACTATTCCGCCAATAAGCAACCCTGCCATTTGCAGATTCAGCAGCATGATACCGTCTTTCATGATGCTATCACCGGAAATATTTAATGATTTCAAACTGGGAACACGAACGATACTGAAAAGAAACAGGTCGTACATATCAACCATATATCCCAATGCCGCAACCAAAACAGGCATGCGTAAAAGTTGTTGGGTAATAGTTTTGGAAGGCAACTCTGTGAGTGCAATTGAGGATGAATCTTTCATTACAATTATTTTCTGATTTATTTATTTCGGAAGTTTCATGGTTGCGCTCACTAACTTATACACTTTCCCATCTGCTTTGGTCAATATATATAATTCACCACGAGAATCCCTGCCAAAGTGCAGGTCTACACGTTCATCTCCACAAAGTTTCAAGAGTGTTGTGCTGCCACCATTCATTGTAATTTTCCATTCTTTAATGGTAGCCTGCTTTCCCTGTTTTACATCAGGCATATCCATATAAAATAATCTGCCTGAAGGAATATCACCAAATAAAAATTTTCCTTTTAACTGCGGTATGGCTGTTCCCCAATATTCAAACCCACCTGAAATAGCAATGCCCTCATCATGGTCAAACTGTGCAACAGGATATGTAATTTTATAGACGCTATCATTTGCGGGAAGCGGATAAACCTTATTGATATCTCCATTAGGGTCTAAAAGAAAAGTACCTTCCCTGGTGGGCCAGCCGTAATCAAGGCCCGGCTCAACAAGGTTTAGCGATTCAATATATGCTTGTCCAATATTGCTAACGAGCATTTTACCCGACCTGCTCCATGTAATGCGATGTGGGTTCCTAAAACCATAAGCATAAATTTCCCCAAGCGTTTTACTATTTTGGTTTTGAACAAACGGGTTGCTTTTGGGATTGCCGTACCGTCCATTGGTACTGTTTCTGCCCATGGGGTCGATCCGAAGAATGGTGCCCCAAATCTTTTCTTTGCTATGGGCCAGGAATGGATACCCGTTTTCAACGCTGCCACCATCGCCCACACCTATATATAGCAGGCCGTAGTCTTCGTTGCCGGGTTTGGAAAGCGGATTGAAAGTTATCTCCTGCACACCATGAATTCCGGTCACCATATTCGCTCTGAACAGTTCGCGGCTTGTTCCTGAAAATGTTGCATCAGCCGGGTTACCCGTTTTCCATTCTGTGAGTACCCATTGCACGGTTACCTTGATAGAATCGGCATAACCAAAATCCGCTTTGCCTGAACCAGGTGTTTCCGTATGTGTAGTGTATAGGAGCCCGTTTTTTGCAAAGTCAGGGTGAAAAGCAAAACTGCCAAATCCTGTAGCAAGCCCGGGTTCATTAATGAATTTTGGCTTCTGTTTAGCTATATCCAAATACACAATTGGTTTATTATTATCCTGAAGCTGATATAATTTGCCACGAATGTCAAGAACAAATAAACCGCCAGTATTTGGTTGAAAATTTAATTTGGTAATCCTTGTCAGCGGCAATTCGCCACTGTCACTTGTAGCAGGAAATTGTGTAACCAACTTCAGGTTTACTGCCAGGTTTGAAAGTTTTATAGCATCGTGAATGGGGTTCGTTAATTCCTTACCATTGTCTTTTACTTTCTGTTGAATGGAAACCTTATGCGTATCTAAAAAAACGATGATGGCGTTTAGTTCATCATCTTTCAGCGAGGCAAACGTTGGCATCACCACTTTGTATTTTTTAATCAAATCACCTGCATATTCATCTCCCGATGCAATAACCTGTTGTGGATTTTTTATAAACCGCTGTAACCAGTCAGTAGAAACTTTTGTTGTAATGCCTGCCAGTTGCGGGCCAATGCCATCCGACCTGAAGTTGTGACAACCACTGCAATTTTTACTGAAAGATGCTGAACCAGCGGCAATGGTTGCGGGGTCTGCAGCCATAGTTTTTTTTTCTGCTGATGTTCCCGAATTGCATGAGTTTAAGAAATACAACAGCGGCAGAACAGCAGTAACAATGACGAGTATCCTTTTTTTCATTTCCTTTTTTGCCAGGTATTGTTGGCGTTTTTTATGTATCCGTTTTATATTATAACCGTGGAACCGTTAATCCTCCATCCACCATAATCACCTGCCCGGTTGAATACATGAAATCGCCTTTGGCGAGTGATGCCACCACTTTTCCTACATCTTCCGGCTGGCCCCAACGCTGTTGTATGCACAATCCTTCTTCAATCAGTTTATCATATTTCTCTTTAACGCCGGCTGTCATATCTGTGTAGATCACTCCCGGTCTTACTTCAAAAACGGGGATATTGAATTCGCCCAATCTTACCGCAAATAATTTCGTTGCCATGCTAATGCCTGCTTTTGATATGCAGTATTCTCCACGGTTTACAGATGCCACTGTTGCCGACATAGAAGAAATGTTGATGATACAACCTGTAAAATCTTTATCCGTTTTCTTTTGTTCTATCATCCAGGTCGCGGCTTTTTGTGTAAGGAAATAAGCGCCTTTTAAATTGGTGGAAATAACATCGTCAAAACTTTCTTCCGTTGCACAAAGAATGTCAATACGTTCCTTTGGCGCTACACCTGCATTGTTAACCAGCACATGAAGTTTTCCGTAGTGATCCTTTACCTGCTGAATAATATTTTCCCTTTCAGTTGAGGAAGAAATATTTCCGCGGCAATAGACAACATCATTGCCAAAATATTTCAGCCTTTTTATGGCTTCTTCTGCATCACCCGCAGAACGTACTCCGTTAATAACAAGGTTGAAACCATTTTGTGCAAGCTCCTTGGCAATGCCAAAACCAATGCCCCTGCTGCCTCCTGTGATTAATGCTACTTTTTTCATCCGTTTCTATTTTTTTTTGCCACGAATGCACGAATTTTTTTACTGTCCAATTCGTGATCCGCGGCTATTTTTTATTTTATTGCTGGAAGATCCACCCAGCATCTCTTACTCCAGCTTTCCAATCCTTTCTCTGCCAGTTGCACACCTTTCACACCTTCCATAAGATCCCAGGGAAAAGCGTCGCCTTTTACAATATGTTTTAAAAAAAGCTCCCATTGCACCTTGAAGGCATTATCATAATTTTCCTGGTCAGGTACTTTTGCCCAGCCTTCAAAAAAATTAGTCGGTTGAGCAATATCCGGGTTCCAAACCGGCTTTGGTGTGTTTCCATAATGCTGGATATAACATTCACGCAATCCTGCAACAGCCGATCCTTTGGTACCATCCACCTGCAGTGTTAACAGGTCATCACGCCTTACCCTTACTGCCCATGAAGAATTGAATTGCGCAATGATACCACCTTCCAGTTCGAATGTGGCATAAGCTGCATCGTCTGCTGTACATTTATACGGCTTCCCTGCTTCATCAAACCTTTCGGGAATATGTGTGGCGCCAAGACAGGAAACCGCTTTTACTTTTCCAAACACATTATCAAGCAGGTAACGCCAGTGGCAAAGCATGTCGACTATAATACCTCCGTCATCTTCTTTCCGGTAATTCCAGGATGGCCGTTGTGCAGGAATAGAATCGCCTTCAAATACCCAATAACCAAACTCTCCCCTTACAGAAAGTATATTGCCAAAAAAACCTTGCTGAATTAATCGTTTTAATTTTAATATCCCCGGAAGCCAGAGTTTATCTTGCACAACTCCGTGTTTTATTCCTGCCCCTTTACATAGCAGGTATAATTCCATTGCTTCCTTTGTGTTAACGGCAATGGGTTTTTCGCAATAGATATGCTTGCCTGCCTTTACCGCTTTGCGTATTCCCTCTGCACGCCTCGTGGTAGTTTGCGAATCGAAGTAGATAATATTATGAGGATCGGACAGCACCTTGTCAAGGTCGGTGCTCATCTTTTTTATACCAGCCATTGCGCAAAGATTTTGCAGTTTGTTTTCATCACGGCCTACCAGCACCGGGTCGGGTATAATTGTTTCGCCAGGGCTAATTCTCACACCACCTTGCTTTATTATTTCTGCAATTGATCGCAGCAGATGCTGGTTGGTTCCCATGCGTCCGGTAACGCCGTTCATGATAATGCCTATTTTATGTTCTTTCATTTTATGGTTTAGTTTTTATGTTATATCATTTATCTTTTTTCCCGGTGATGAAATAAATAGTACTGCGTGTAATTTTAATCATACCGGTGAAAAATCTTGCATTTATAAAGCTTCATTCGGTATCTTCTTTAAAATCATTTCTTTCGCCTCCCTCCCGATACCAAACAGGACGTAACTCATGCAACACCGCTGCTCTTGTTTCTTTCAAAAAATAAGCTACGCATTTTTTAATCCAAGGCTTCGCCGCGACCGAATCAAGAGAGGCTGCTTATGCAGTTACTTCCATACAACTAGTATTTTTGGTCCGGGCTTAGAAGCCGTATGGTGCATCGTTGCATCGCCCTCGTGTACGTTATACCTTTGTGGAACTTGCCCACGTTAATGTTTTTAAAATGACCAATGTTTAGTGTCGGCCTCATAAAAAAGGCGTTAAGAAAATTTGAATGCTGGCCGTTAAGAAACCGACGAAGGAGGTTCAATGAATCAAACAAAAAATAAACAGAAATGAATTAAATGAAATTGATGATACCGATGCCCGGCCTTGCTTTTAGCCCGTAAGTCGCACCAATGTTCGGATAATTTGTTCAGTTGTGACTAATTTCATTTTAGGCATGCATTCAAATTTTTAGCCTTTTTTATGCGGCCCCGTCCGACTGGCGTCAGCCGGGCGGGCTTGATTTTTTTGTTATCCCGATTTTTATCGGGATAAATGAAGTCTGCCAATACGGTTGTAATTAGCGATACATCAGCACAACTTATATGGCACTGTTTTTAAAATCGCTACATAGTCCATAGCATAAATGTAATCATGAGTAGCTTTCAAGTCTATTGACTTACTGAATATATTATTTCAAAAATTTGGAAATTAACCTACCCTTTGCATTTTCAGCGCTCGTGCTTACTTCGTAATATTCGACACTTTGTTTTCGAACCGATATTACTAATATCAAACTATTTAATGTACTGCCTATTATGAATGCTCTTCATAGGCTTTAATAATTTTCTTAAGAAACTCAGCCTGGTCTTCTTTCCAGTACGCATTGGAAAAAATTTCAACTTCATTGAATCCTGTGAACCCAGCAGCTGTTACCCATGACCTGATCTGCTTTACAGGAATACAGCCTTCGCCCATTAAACCCCTGTCGAGCAACATATCTGATGTTGGCGTTTTCCAGTCGCAGATATGGAATGCGGACAGGTTTCCGTTTTCTCCACACCGCTTTATTTCTTTTTCCAAAAAAGGATCCCACCAAACATGATACACATCCACCGCTACACCCACCCATGGTGAATTCAATTCTTCCGCCATATCGTTTGCCTGGGCCAAAGTATTTATTGCAGAACGGGTATCGGCATACATGGGATGCAACGGCTCAATCGTCAACTTTACGCCTGCTGCCGAAGCATCGGGAATTATCGCAGCGATTCCATCACGAATTTGTTTTCTCGATTCCTCTAAGCTTTGAGAAGGTTCAGCCCCGCACACAAGCACCAGCATTGATGTTCCCAATTCAGCGGCTTCTTCAATTGCTTTCCTGTTAACATCAATTGCCTGTTTTCTTTTACTAACATCTTTATCCGGGAAAAAACCACCCCTGCAAAGCGACACAATATCTAAATCATGTTCACGAAGCATTTTACCTGTTTGTTTGATATTTCTTCCTTCGAGCGCATCACGCCAAACAGTAATCCCTTTAACGCCAGCCGCTGAAAAATTCTTTGCAGCCTCCTCTATATTCCAGGGCTTGGTGGTAATGGTGTGAATACACAACCGGGAAAGATCTATTGGTTCTTTATAATTCATTGGATGTTGAAAAAAGTATGATAAGTTTCATTATTAATTATCCGTTGCAAATAAAGACCTGCTTCACGGGTATGGTAATCTCCCCACATGCTTGATTCACCATAAGGAATTTTACTTCCAGCCGGAATATAATCCCATCCATTGGGGCGGTGATAAATAGAATGCAACAACAATCCCTGGTGCGCCGAATTGGCACTGAGATAAGGCTCATCAAATATGGTATTTAAAATAGTTAACCCCGCCTGCCAGTAACGATCACCTGTTGCCGTTTCTCCTTTGCTTTGAAGATACCTGCCCAGCCGCAACAGCCCTTGTGCTGCTATCGCCGCAGCCGAACTGTCAACGGGTTCAAAATCATTAAACGGATCTGCAGGTTTATCCAGGTAATCTCCCAATTTATAAAGATTGGGTGCACCGGTATCCCAGTATGGCACACCATCAGAGGGAGTGTTGGCAATATAAAAATCACAAGTAGCTTTTGCGGCTTTGAGCATAAGCGATAAAATATTTTCCTTGCCGGAAAATGCCTTGAGGTCTTCTTCTCCAATAGTGTCAAACCATTCTATTTGTTCCGCAAATCCACACATTGCCCAGGCGAGTCCTCTTGTCCATGTACTGAAACCTGAATAACCTTGCTGTGAATTAGGACAGCGGAAATTTCCATCCTTTGTATTGAAGATAGTTTCGTGTGCGGTACGTCCCCAAACATCATAAACATCACGCCCCTCGCCATAAAATATAGAATATTTAGCGGTGGATTGTAAATGCTGAATGGCACGTTCCAGTAAACTGATCTTTTGGTCGCCTTCAGCCTGTAACACATGCCCGAGGCAGTGACTAAGAATAAGCGCACGACATGATCGAACGGTATCAACAAAAAGTGAGTGAGATCCGTTGAAGGAATGAATAAAACCTCCATCCTTAATTATAGTCCACCGGCTTGCCTGAATAGCGCCGGAAATTTTTAACGCTAATACATAAAAGTTTTTTTCCCATTCATTGAAAGCTATCCTGCCTTCATACATCAACCGCAGTAAATTTCCATAGGTACTTACGTTATTAAAACCATGATCATGCACGCCAATATGACTAATATGAGGCGCCATTGATTCAACGATTTTACTGCGCCCCAATTCCAGGAATGATTTTTCCCCTGTAGCATCAAATTGTAAAATGTTTGCACCATATTGAAACCCTTGGGTCCATTCTGTCCACCCCATCGTAGTGTAGTTGCCGTTGATGGTAAAAACCGGTGAACCTTTTGATACATCATAATTCTTTTTGATCAGGTTTATTTTTTCTCCCGAAAGTTCCCAGAATCTATTGAGTTTGTTACCCAGATCAGATGGCTTTAGAACGGTATTTATTTTTATCATTGATTTCCCGATTTTATATGGATTCGCGGTTTGTAGCTAAACCGATGTGTCTGAATTTTCCATGTAAGGTAAATACAAAAATTATACGATTTAAAAGATTACTTGGGTTAAAAATAGAACTTTTATTTAATTATGGCATAAAAATTAGAAAAAGAAAGTAAATTTTATTTATTTCCTTATCTTGTTAAAAATACTTTGGCGCCTTGATAGATAGTTTTATCATCAGGATTAAAGGGGTGCATTCCAAATTGTCGCATTTGCAAGTGGTCGGTGGGGACACCGATCATGGCTGAGCCTCCGTCGGTGTTCACACCGACGGAAATCATGAGCGACAATTTTGGATGCACCCGATAGGTTGGTTGCGAGAAATGCATTGAAATATGATGATGATAAATAGCAAGTGAAAAAGAAGAGGCTATATGCATTATTCTTATGAAAAGCTACTGAAAGAAACTGGAACCAGGTTCTATCTTTCGGCGCTGTTAACCTGAAAAAAAAATCGACAAAGACCGCTCCTTTTACGCACTTGAAAGATAGAGGATTTATGACAGTATCTGTTATAAACGAACATGATATAAATAAACCGAAACATGAACAGGAACCATTTGATTTATCTATTATTATTTAGCGGGGCATTTTTAAATATAAGTTGCGGTTTTAATAAAAAAATTTCTTTCATTAAACCCGATAGCGGGAAGATTCAATATGAAGGAAGAGTTGGTACGAATAATCCAGGCGTTGCAGAAATATACTGGCCCGGGTCTTCATGTAAAATAAAATTTAAGGGTACTGAACTCAAAGCAATTCTGAAAGATGAGAAGGGATATAATTACTTCAATGTAATTATTGATGAGGACAGTATCTATGTACTTAAACCTGATACAGTTAAAACGGCATACACATTGGCCTCCCGGCTACCGGAAGGGGAACATACTGTTCAATTATTTAAACGGACTGGTGGGATGACCCGGTTTTATGGTTTTGAGTTAGCGCCTCGCTCTAAAATTGTTGACCAGCCTGCCAAAACAAGAATGATTGAATTTTATGGCAATTCAATTACCGTTGGTTCCGGTGTATACCAGGGAGATTCGCCTTACGGTGACGAGAATAATTACCTTAGTTATGCCGCGATCACTGCAAGGCATTTTGATGCGAAGTATTCCTGTATTGCCAGGAGCGGTATAGGTTTGATGGTAAGTTGGTTTCCGCTGATCATGCCGGAAATGTACGATCGCCTAAATCCAAATGACAGTACAAGTAAATGGGATTTTTCAAAAGCAACACCGGGTATCGTGGTCATTAACCTGTGTCAAAATGATTTTAGCCTGTTCAATCTGCCTGATCATCCGCAGTTCAAAAGCAGGTTTGGTAATAAGGCGCCAGCTGAAGATTTTATTATAGCTTCCTACAGCCGCTTTGTACAAAGCATCCGGAACCATTACCCCGAAGCGCATATCATTTGTGTGCTGGGCAATATGGATGCAGTAAAACCAGGTTCGTCCTGGCCTGGCTATATTGAAAAGGCAGTTGCTTCTCTTCACGATAAGAAAGTATACACTCATTTCTTTCCCTATAAAAACACACCGGATCATCCCAATGAAGCAGAGCAGAAACAAATGGCTGAAAGCCTGGTACGGTTTATTGATGAACATATCAATTGGTAAAACATATCGGTTAATTTCCCAGGCGCTTTACAGCAATATAAGCCATCAGGCCAGTACTTAGGCCGAGTACATTTTCATCAATATTGAATGTTGGCGTATGAAGAGAAGAAGTGATTTTCTTTTCCTTATTCCCCGTTCCCAGGAGATAAAAACAGGAATCAGCAACCTGCGAATAATAAGCAAAATCTTCCGCCGCCATCCATATACCTGTTTCTAAAACATTGTCTTTGCCAAGATATTCTTCTGCAAAAGAGCGTACCTGCTCCGTAAGTTTTTCTTCATTGATTAAAAATGGATAACCGCGGACAATATTGAAATCGCAAGTTCCGCCCATGCCCTCAGCAATAGCTATTGCCATTTTTTTCATTCGTTTATGCGCTTCCGCTCTCCAGCTTTCATCTAGCGTACGGAAAGTTCCTTCGATGTAAACTTCATCAGGAATAATATTTACAGCGCCATTGGCTATTATTTTTCCGAACGACAAAACAGTGGGAAGCTGGGGATCTGCCATGCGGCTTACGATCTGCTGCAAGGCAACTATTATATGAGAAGTGATTAACACAGGATCAATATTCTGATGCGGCTGGGCACCATGGCCTCCTTTACCATGTACAGTAACATATATTTCATCCATAGATGCCATAAACTTTCCTTTACGGATGCCAATCTTTCCTGCATCAATCATTGGAAAAACATGCTGCCCGATAACAACACCAGGTTTGGGATTTTCCAACACTCCTTCCTTAATCATCAGGCTGGCTCCGCCTGGCATTTTTTCTTCTGCCGGCTGAAAAATAAGTCTCACTGTTCCCCCAAATTTATCTTTTATGGATTGCAGAATTTTTGCGGTACCAAGCAGGGAAGATATGTGCGCATCATGACCACAGGCATGCATCACGCCCTTGTTCTGCGATGCATATTCCACAATATTGGCTTCTGTAGTTGGCAACGCATCCATATCGGCCCGTAAAGCAAGCACCTCGTCAGATGGCTTTTCCCCTTTTATAAGCGCTACTACTCCTGTATTGGCCATCACTTTCCAGGAAATTCCCAACTCATCCAGCCTGGCCTTTACATAAGCGGATGTTTCATACTCAAAAAATGACAATTCAGGATGAGCGTGCAGGTGCCTCCTGTTTTCAATTACATTGCTGTGTATCTCTTTTGCCAATTGTTGTATTTCCTCTTTCAACATACAGCTGTTTTATTTTGCAATATTCTTTTTTTATCCTCTTCAAGAAATCTTTTTACAAATTCATCATCGGTAAAATGTGGGTAATTTTTATACACCCGGTCAATCTCTTCCATCTGCCCGGCAGAAAGTTCTTCTTCCGGATTTAAGCACCACCTGCCCTCTAATAATCCTTGTCGTCGCAGCACTTCGTGTATGCCGGGTATGCAGCCGTGAAAAGAATTCTTCGCATCAAAAACAACCGAATTCATATCAGTAACTTCAATGCCTTTGGATAATAATTTTTCAATACCGGAATAATCATTGGCAATACATTGTTTGATTTCATCAAGAAGCTCAACTGCTTTTTTTGTCCATACAGACCAGTGGCCAAGTAATCCTCCAACAAATCTTTTTTCTACTTTTTGTCCATTCACCGGAAATTGATACGGTGTAAGCAAATCCGCTACAATGTTGTCATCATTGCCAGTATATAGGGCAATTTCATTTCTTCTGCCGGAATTGCAAACTGCCCTTACCACATCAAGCGTTTGATACCTGTTAAATGCCGCAACCTTTATGGCGTATACATTGGGAATTTCAACTAAATCGCGCCAAAATTCATAACTTAACAAGCGGCCACCTGCTCCAGGCTGAAGAAAAAACCCAAAAACAGGAATAATTTCTGAGATAGCATAAGCCCGTTGAATGAGTTCCGCTTCTGAATATGTTGCAAGGCCGCCATTGCTGAGCAGTCCAAAATGATACCCATACTTTACTGCCAGTTCAGCCTCTTTGATTGCCTGCCCGACAGGCCCACAGATACCGGCAACCTTTATAAATGTTTTTTTTAATTGCGCTTGTTCTATTTCATCTGCTGCTAGTTTTAGCACAGGCTCTAACAAATTTATTTCCGGCTTTCTTATCTCAAACTGGGTTGTATGTACACCTACTGCTACGCCCCCTGCACCACAAGCCATATAATATCGTGTTAGTTGCCGTTGCCGGGCCTCATCTAATTTTAAATTTTGATGCAATGCCAATGGATGAGCCGGGATAACGGTACCCTCCTGCAACATCTGTCGCACCGCGGGATCTAATTCTTTAAACTTTGCCATGTTTTAATATTTTCCTTTTCTTTCTGAATAATGCGTTGGTTTATTTAAAGTTTTTCCGCCCTGGTTAAGCCATTCCAGCACTAGCTCCATCATTTGCTTCAGTGTCACTTTCGGGTAACCAAAAAGACGGAAACATTCGGCAGCATTCGCTAAAAATGATGTGGATTGTTCTTCATTTATAAATATCGGGGCTACTCCCAGCATTTTACCAAATTGTTCAGCAAGCCATCGGAATGATGCAATTTCCGGTCCTGTTACATTCAAAATTTTTGTAGGAACACTACAATGATGTAAGCATCTTATAGCTATTTCATTTGCATCACCCTGCCAAATCACACTTGCAGTACCCATCGTAAGATCAATCGGTTTCCTTTCCTTTACTGATTTAGCAACTTCCAGCAACACTCCATACGTTACATCATTGGCATAGTTGAGCCGGTATATTAAAATGGGTGTATTATTTTTTTTAGCAAAATATTGAAACACACGTTCTCTGCCCAAACATGATTGTCCATATTCGCCTATAGGTTCAGGAGCTAACTCTTCAGTTGCCCCTTGTCCTGTAACCGGAACCAATGGATATACATTACCAGTGGAAAAAACGACTATATTGGAGTTCTTGTATTTTTCAGCAACCCGTCCGGGTAAATAGGCATTCATGGCCCAGGTAAAAGATTCTTTACCGGTGGTGCCAAATTTAGTACCGGCAAGATAGAGTACGTTTTTCGCATCCGGCAACGCCTGCAGTTCATCATCATTGAGTAAGTCTGCTTTATATGTTTCAATACCTTCTTTATTTAACTCTGCCTGCAAACCGGGTTCAGAAAAACGGGCAACGCCTATTATTTTTTTTTTTACGCCGGCTTTATCAACCGCTTGTTTGGCTACACTTGCAATACCGGGTCCCATTTTGCCTCCGACACCGAGGATAATAATATCGCCATCTATTTTAGCAATGTCTGAAATCAAATCATCAGAGGGCTGTAATAATTTTTTGTAAACTGATTCTATTTTTTCCATTACTGGTTTTGATTTATTTATCCATTTCGTTGACTTAAGATCATCCCTAAAATCTCGCCTTTATCTACCATTACCACTCT
>JBDSAA010000161.1:0-17485 GCA_039922375.1 Ferruginibacter sp. | reverse complement strand
AACTGACAACTGATCTCAAATATCTTTCAACGCAAAAAGAACAACTCAATCAGAAAATCCTTAAGCCTCTTGCTAGCACAAAAGAGAAGGTAGATAAGTTATCTGCAAAAATGGATGATACCGAAGCGCTGGGAGAATTCATCAAGGAAAGAAAAAAGCAGTTAATCACCAGTTCCATCCAATATATAGGCAAGAGTAAGTACCTGAATAAGATCAATAAGGAAGCCTTCTATTATGTGGAGACAATGAAGAATTACAAAGAGATTTTCAGTGATCCCAAAAAAGCTGAAGAGACTGTAAAGGAAATACTAAGCAAAATACCAGCATTTCAAAAGTTCGCACAGGAAAATTCTCCACTATCCCGTCTATTTACCTTATCAGGTTCTTTTCCTACCCTTTCCAGTGGAGGGTCTGTTCCTATTGTTAATGGATTACCCTCACGTAATTTGGTGCAAAATTTAATGCAGGCAAATTTTCCCTTAGGGATTCCCAGTCCCCTCCAGAAGCTACAATCGTTGGAAGCAAAACCCTTGCTTGACGGGCTTAAAGATTCTTCAAGAGCACACAATAAAATAGATGATCCACGAGTGCCAACCTTTAAGCCAAATACTCAACGCGCTGTCCCATTTAAAAAAAGATTGGAATTTGGTTCTGACCTCGAATTTGGGAAAAGTACCAATTATTTACCAGCAACGGCAAACATTGCATTAAAGATCGGATACAAGCTGAATGATAAGAGCAGCGCAGGTATGGGGATAAATTATTTACTAGGTATCGGCCGGGGATGGAATAATGTCCGGTTTACAAACAACGGTATTGGACTGCGTACCTATCTTAAATGGAAATTAAAAAAGGGTCTTGATATTCAAGGCGGAGGTGAGTGGAATCATTTAAGTTTTACAAATTTCGACCAATTAAAAATTGTTGATGAATGGCAACAGTCAGCACTATTGGGAATTTGTAAATCGTATGCGATTGGTAAAAAATTAAAAGGCAATGTACAAATCCTGCATGACTTCTTATACAACCATCATGTTCCTGTATCACCACCCTTTTTATTCAGGTTTGGATACGGTTTTTAATTAAAAAAATGGATAACAGATTTTATATGAAAAGAATATTTCTTGTAATACTACTTGTAAAGCTACACTCACTTGCCTTTAGTCAGGTAAACTTGCAGACTGGTAGTGCAACTTTTAGTTTGCCGATGTTTAATTGGCAGGATAACAAAAGCAGATTGAACTCAGTGGTGGCATTAAATTATAGCTCAGGCAATGGCTTAAAGGTGAATGATGTAGCCTCCAATGTAGGGCAGGGTTGGAATTTACTTGCCGGGGGTGTAATCAATCGGATGCAGATAGGAGAGCCAGATGACCAGGTAGCTTATCCTGGTAAAGGGGACCATAGTGACCAGGATATTTCAAAGTACCCCGCAGGGATTTTATTTGCTACAGTACCTGCATTTAAGGGGTGCCCTACTGCGCTTACAAGGTATCCCATATACGGATGGAAAAACCAGGTATATACACAAAGGACTGTTATTGCTGAAGATAGGCAATTAGATTATTTTTCATTCCAATTTAATGGGAAAGCAGGGATGTTTGTTTTAGACCCAACAAACGTGGGAGTGGCCAGATCACTTGGAGATACTAAAATGAAAATTACTTTTCAACTGGCAGATATGATGAGCTTGGGGAGACGAACTAGCATTACATCTTTTTCAGTACAGGATATAGATGGCCTTATTTATAAATTTACTTTACCCGGTTTAACCAAAGTAATGCAATTTAATTATTGCGATGCAAGCCTTAATCAAAGCTGGACTCAACCAAAGTTTGAAGAGGACCAGGTTTACCACCAGGCGGGTTTTGATAACGGCGAATTTTCTAATCCTTGGGTCATAGACAGTTGGTATTTGTCTGAAATTGTAGACCCCTTAACACATCGAAATATATTATTTGATTATACTACAAGGTACATCAATAATACTGCAGGTGCAGATATTTCGTACAATTATGAAAAGGATTATAGCATCGTTTCTCATAAGACTTCTAATACGGAAACACCCGAAATTAATTCTATTACATATCCTGATGGGCATAAAGTAACTTTTAATTACGGGAGCGCCAGGTTTGATTTAACAGGAGAATTAGCATTATCCGCTATCGACATTACCTACCAGGGAAGATATATATCCAAATACAAATTAAATACAAGTTATTTTATTTTAAATCGATATGGAACACCCGTTTCAGCTTATCAAAAAAGCGTAGCCCGACTTTGCTTGATGTCCGTTCAAAAGATAGGGATAGATTTAAAAGAAGATACACCACCCTATATTTTTGATTATTACCTGGGCTCTACAAATGCGCCAGATGATTTTATACCGCCTCCATTTTTTTATGCAAAAGACATCTGGGGATTTTATAATGGGAGTAATAGTAGGGGTTTTACGGATGAGGTTATACCTCTTAATTCATCCCTCTCCCAATTGTCCAACAGACAAACAAAAGGATTATGCTTTTTGCACAACGGGGTGCCGGGTGTTTACCTGAATGCGAAAACCGGTTATGCAAGGAATGGATTATTAAGACAAATAATACACCCCACTGGGGGCACACTCGCTTATCAGTATGAGCAAAATTCAGGAGTATTAAACGCAACTAGCGGGAATGTCGGTGGAGTGCATGTTTCACAAACAAGCGCAACCGATGGAGGATATTCTAATGGCTGCAGTAACCCTATCAATACACAGTATAACTATGTAATGAATGGCACTGGTAGCGCATCTTCTTTGTGGGGCCTGGAAATGCCGGTTAATTACATGACCTCAAACACTCATTATCAACCGGAGTATAAGAGTTATCATTATACCTTCCCTTTTGGCGAATGTTATTGGAAATATAGTTATCCGGGAATTTTGTCGCAGCAACAATCAATAAGCCTGACCGGCATACAACAGTTTTTAAGTTCGATAGCGCCTGTTTTAGAGATTGTTTCTATTGTAAGTACAATAATGGATGTCGCAACTGTAATTACAGGCGGCTCGCCTGTTGCGCTTATCATTGATATTATAGGCGGATTATTAAATATTGGCCTCACCTGCATCGGTAACCACGCTGATGATTTTTCGGTCACGGTTTATTACAATTCCGATATGAATGGAGTCGCCCCACTTCCCACACAGTTTAAAAGAGTAGAGGTAGTTGAAAATACAGGAACTATTGGGAAAACGGTACAGGAGTTTACCAGTGATGATGATTATGCTATTTGGGAGCCAACAAATCCTGTTTTTTCAGCAAAGCAACGTTTTGCTCCCTGGGCTTACGGGCTGCCAAAGCTTACTACAGTATATGATGTGAATGGAAATATAGTAAAGCAAACAGAGAATATATATAACTCTACAAACGCTAAGAGGATTATTGATGGTTGTATTTATCACCCAGGCCCAAATTTCTGTGATCCGGATAATACTACAGGCATTAATTCGAATCTAATTTCTTGTAAATGCCTGGTAACAAATAGCAGCTCACAACGTAATAGCGATTGGTCCGATCCTTTACAATATAATAATTCTTATCTCATGGCTTCCAGCGCCGATTTGAAAGTGGATTTTTATGGTATGTATACTGGTAGAACTGAATTAAGGACTACAAATGAAAGAATATTTAAAACTTCTGACCCAACACAATACCTGGAAACTGTTACTGATTATTCTTATAATTTAGGATGGGATGATCAAAATTATGAAGTAAACAGAATCCGTATTACAGAAAGTAATGGTGTTACAAATATCAGGTATATATCTTATGCTGCAGATTATGCTAGCAGTCAAAATGTTGCTTTAACCACTTTAGTTCAAAACAATAATGGAGCCCTTCCTGTTAGTACATATTCTTCTGTTTATGATCCATCGGTTTCATATTATGAACGCGCCCTTAGTGAGAAAGTAACTGAATTTACACAGCTTTCAACCGGCGATATACAGCCGGCAAGAGTAATCGAACAGAGGTTTACCCAGCCTAATAACACAGCTTCACGATATTGGCCGGATAACGTTAATAATTCATCTATTTATAAGACTATCCAGTCTTTTACTTATGATGTTTCAGGTAACCTGATTGGTCAAAAAGATGAAGGAAACCGTATATTGACAAATATTTATGACTACCAGGATAAATATGTAGTGGCCAATATAATTAATGCAGATGCACTTACGGATAACTCTGCCTATAGCAGTTTTGAAAGCACCGGTTTTGGTGGATGGTCATTAACAGGTAGCGGAGCTGTTTATGTAAATAATGGCGTTACCGGTATAAGGTCATTTACACTAAATGGCAACACATTTACGAGATCGTCTTTAAATACAGTAAAGCTTTATATTCTGTCGTTTTGGGCCGACAACACAGGTATTACAGTTACAGGCGGTGCTACTCTGATAAAATCCGCTCCAACTACCAATGGCTTTACATATTATGAGTACAGTCTTGCCTTGGGAACATCCAGTGTTTCTGTTTCAGGAACTGCAAATATTGACGAATTAAGGCTATACCCTGCATCAGGGCGAATGAGAACGGTAACCTACGATCCACTAATAGGAAAAACGTCAGAATGCGATGAAAATAACAGAATTAGTTACTATGATTATGATAACCTTGGCCGGCTTCAGTATATAAAAGATGAAAGCAGGAATATTGTTAAAATGTATGAATACAATACAATATCGGCTGCAAAGCAAAACGGTTGTCCAACTACCTATTACAACAAATTGGTATCAGAGGTTTTTAAAAAATCTAATTGCGGGGCAGGCTATATTGGAAGCGATGTAACTTATACATTAGCAGCCAATACTTATTCATCAGCGATAAGCCAGGCTGATGCGGATGTGCAGGCGGAAAATTATATTTTAACCAATGGGCAGGCTTATGCCAATACCAATGGAACTTGTACGCAGCTTTATTACAATACAGCTCAGTCACAAAGCTACAGCAGAGAAAGTTGCCCTGTGGGTTTCACAGGTGCCTCTATCACCTATACTGTGCCTGCAAATAGATACACTTCTACCATCAGCCTTGCAGACGCTAATCAAAAAGCACTGAATGAAATTGCGGCTAACGGCGATGCCTATGCAAATGCACCGGCTAATTCAATTTGTACAATTGACTACAATCCTACCTGGTCATGGTTGGAAGGCGCTGCATCTTACTGCTCATTTGTTAATGGATCGAATCATTTGTTTATTCAGCAAACTAATATAAACCCGAATAGTTCATCATTTAACCAAACACGTTGGAATGATGTTGGCGTTCAGGATGCCTGTCCTCAGCAAAGTTGTGCGTTTGCTCCTTCCCCTGGATTTAACCTTATCACCAGCAGTATTAGCAATTCTGGCAACACGGTAAGCTTTTATATTGTTTTTAATTCTTCCTCGGGTAATACGTATTGGAGTTCCACTAACCAGGTAGCTTCTATTAACGGTGGATGTACACCTTCTGTTACCAATGTATTTACCATGACAGAAAACGGTCGTACCTGGGAAGTAGTTATTTCAAGTTTTGGTTCATTTAACGTTCGCTTACTCAGCGGAACTGCGCCTACCGGTACAAGTTATATCGCTTTAACAGGTGGCTCGTATACTTTATAATACATTTTTTATGAAACAACATCGATTAACGGTTTATTTTTTTGCAATAGCCATTATTGTATTGGCTGCAAGCTTTGTAAACGGTAACAAAATTATAGGAACTACAAAGACAGTATTTCAGGATTCTGTATTTAATCCTAATACTGCCGGTGGCTGGACTATCTATTCATTTTATTTGAATAAAAATATGACTGATAGTGTGGAATTTGAATTGATACTTAAACACAACGATAATATTAACTGGGCCAAAGAGCAATGGATAGGAACTATTAAAGATGATAAATTGATTCCTAAAACAGATCAGCGGTTAACTTATTACTTATTGGCAAATAATAGCTGGAATGTGCGTATAGCCCCAAATGGAAAATGTTTTTTACATATAAAGAATGGTTCAGTACCCACCAGAAGCCCCGTTATAATTCCAATTAAGGTGAAGTATAAAAATAATTAATAGATAACCATCCAGGCTATACCGGAAATGGTTGATGGCTAATGGGATAATAAAAAAACTATCGCATGATACGCAGAAAATCTTTACGGTTGGTATGGCTTATAGCCTTGAATATTGCTGGTTTTACCCTGCCTGCATTTGCCCAATCCTGGAACCCCGGTCATAAGGTTGGCACCATCAATGGGCTATATAATTATTCATACAACCAGATACCTGCGCAGTTAGTGGAAATTTTCCCCGCCGGCATACCCAATACAGGATTAACTTATGAGTGGGAGCAAAGCGTTTCTCCGCTGATGGCCTCGCCTGTTAGTGTTTCCATCGCAGCCACTTACACATTTACCGTACCTCTAACACAAACTACTTATTACAGAAGAAAAACACAACTTACACCCACCAATTTTATCTATTCCAATATCATTAAAATACAGGTAGTATCACAAAGCTGGGAAGACATCAATTATGTACGTGAGCATGATGTATTAATACCATCGCAAACAGATTGGAAGACAATAGACCAGTTGGTGATTGGTTCCAAACTGCAATCCACTACTTACCTGGATGGCCTTGGCCGTCCTGTGCAAAAAGTGGGCAGGGAAACCGCCTTGCTTGATCCTGCGCAACCAAACAATCTTTGGGCAGACGTAGTGCAATTTTCAACTTATGATGCTTTTGGCCGCCAGAATAAGCAATACCTTCCTTACACCACCACTACAGAGACGGGGAAGTATAAAACATCCCCTACGCTGGAACAGCCTCAATACTACACCACCCGTTATAATGAAACATCTGCCTTTAGCAATGTAGCAACTTATGATAACAGCCCTTTAAACAGGCCATTAAGAATAAACAGTCCCGGTACATCCTGGGCTTCCGGTGCAGGCAATCAAATCGGTTACGAATCAAATGATGCTACAGACAATGTACAAATATTCAGCATTGGCTATAACTCAACAGATTTGCCAGTAAGTTCAGGAGTGTATCCCGATAATACTTTGTACAAAATAAAACGCACGGATGAAAATGGAAAACTGAGAGTTGAGTACACTGATAAAAATGGCCGCCTGATCTTGGAAAAAGTTCAATTGGATAATGTGCCTGTAGATGCATATAATGGCTGGATTTGCACGTACAGTGTATATGATGATTTTAATCAGTTGCGTTTCAGAATGCAGCCGGAAGCAGTAAAATGGCTTTCCACCAACAGTTGGAATTTTGCCACTACCAACGGGCAAAAGGTAGCAGACGAATGGTGCTTCAGGTACGAATATGATGAGAAGGGTAGAACAACCCTTAAAAAAGCACCCGGTGCCAAAGAGCTAAGGATGGTTTATGATAGCAGGGACAGGGTGGTATTTATGCAGGATGGCAATCAGCGTTTAAAATCGCCTGCGCAATGGACTGCCAATCTATATGACGAACTGGACAGGCCGGTAATTACTACACTGTATAACACAACAAAAACCATTGCCCAACTACAGGCAGATATTGACAATGCAGTGACTCTTACACCGGTAACCGTGGTAAACCCCGGCAATGTTCTTACAGATTTGGTGGTTAATAACCGGGTAGCGGGCATCACGAGTTATGTAGCCACTAATAGTATAGAATTTGTGGCTGATGCCGGTGGCAATTTTGAATCGCTTACCGGTGATAATTTTGAAGCCAAAATAGATGCGGCTGCTGTAAACCCCTCTATAACTGTAAATGCTGCCACATACAAAAATCCTATTTCAGCAGCCAACCTCACCAATACAACCGTTACCACTATACTCAAATACTTTTATTACGATAATTACACTTATGCTAATGTAAAACCTTTTACCAGTTCATTTGACAATGCACAGGCATATTCAGTAAGTGACCCTATTGCCAAAACAAATCGCACCATTAATATGCCCACCGGCGAAATGGTAAGGGTATTGGGCACTGCCACTTTTTTAACCAGCACTTTTTACTATGATGAAAAAGGAAGACCTATACAGGTACAGGAAGAAAATATAAAAAGCGGCATTGACATTACCACCAGTCAATACCAGTGGGATGGGCGCTTGTTAAGTACCGCCAGCCGCCATACTACAGGCAATTCGGGCTATAGCAATTTCCCAATTATCACCAAAAATATTTTTGATAAAATTGGCCGGATTACCAGCCTGCAAAAAAAGATTGGCAGCAATGCTTTTAAAACCATTGCAACCTACGACCTGGATGACATGGGAAGGCTTAAGGCTAAGCACCTCGATCCAGGCTACACCAACCTAACTACGGGCAAGGCAGAGATGGAAGCCCTCAGCTACAGTTATAATATTCAAAGTCAAATAACAGGTATCAATAAAGACTATGCACTAAAAACCGGTGGCGT
This sequence comes from Ferruginibacter sp., assembly GCA_039922375.1. Lineage (GTDB taxonomy): Bacteria > Bacteroidota > Bacteroidia > Chitinophagales > Chitinophagaceae > Ferruginibacter. Next base: position 9,028 of record JBDSAA010000161.1, on the reverse strand, counting down.
TTACAGTAAGTGGGGCAATTATTTTGGGCTTTGCCTTGGCTTTGATAAAAACGAAAGCGTATTTACCAATACAAAATTAGATGGCACCGTAGCCGGTATAGCATGGAACACACAAGGCGATGACGCCCAACGTAAGTACGATTTTACTTACGACAATGCAGGCAGGCTTACCAATGCCTTGTTTACTGAAAGGCAAAATACCACAGAAGCCTGGTTAAATACAAAAATGGATTTTTCTGTAAGTGGGTATAATGGCAAAATAGAATACGACCTGAACGGTAACCTGTTGGCTATGCTACAGAAGGGTGTGCTATGCGGCAATCCCACCCCAATGATAGTAGATGATCTGCGTTATACGTATTCAGCTTATAGCAATAAACTTACCAGGGTAACCGATATGGGTAACCTTGCTGCAAACAATGGCAAGCTGGGCGACTTTGCAGATGGCAGCAACGGCACAGGAGACGATTATGTATATGATGACAATGGTAACCTCATCATTGATTTAAACAAGGGAGCAATAAATGCTAATGGCGGGCAAACAACAGCCTTGGGTATTGCAGGCATAAAATATAATTTTTTAGATAAGCCCGAAGAAATAAAAATTATAGGCAAAGGAACCATTAAAATGGTGTACGATGCGGATGGTAATAAACTACAAAAACTATTTACCAAAGAAACAACCTCTATTACCACGGCCACCACTTACATCAACCAGTATGTGTATGAGGAGACAATCCCAACTTCTGGGGGCGGGGGAGCTGCCGTTCTCGCTTACATCAATTTTGAAGAGGGAAGGCTTAGGGTAATGCAGGCCCTGGCCCAAAACAATGGCTTTGATTTTTTAACGATTGATGGTAATGCTGACCTTCCGAATGCCAAGCGTGGCGCCTGGGATTTTTTTGTAAGAGATTACCAGGGCAATGTGCGGATGATACTAACAGAGGAAACCCATATTGGCAGTAATAGCTGCACCCTGGAAACTCAACGCGCCACCAACGAAGAACCCTTGTTTGGCAAGGTAGATGCGAACGGCACACCTACTGCGGATAACGAAGTAAAGACGAGGTTTGACATTACCGGAATACCAGGCCAAACTTCAGGTAACGGGTGGACAAACAATACCAGTGCTTCTGTAAGCAGGATAGGCAACCTGGCGCCTAAAAAAGTTGGCCCCAATGCACTGATGAAAGTAATGGCTGGAGACGAAGTGAGTGCCAATACTATGTATTATTATAAGAACCCGGTTGTAAATAGCCCCGGCGGTGCTTCCTTTGTAAATGATATTATTACGGGCCTGGTGAATGCTATCTCCGGCAGCGGGGCCGCAAGTTCTGTACTTAAAGGTAATATTGCGGCAGTACAAACACAGCTTACCGGAAGTGGTTCATTCCCCAGCATTACAAACCCGGATTATAGTAATGGCGGGGGAAACATGCCCAAAGCTTATTTGAGTGTAATGTTTTTTGATGAACGCTTTAATATTATCGTAGAAGGGAGCGCCACACAAAGGGTAATACAGGCAGGCCCCAATGCACCCAACCTAACATTAGCCAATATAAAAGCGCCTAAGAACGGCTATTGTTTTGTGTATGTAAGCAACGAAAGTGATGAAATGGTATTTTTCGATAACTTGCAGGTAACGCAAAACCATGCAAGGATAATAGAAGAAAATCATTACTATGCCTATGGTTTAAAAATAGCGGCTATCAGTAGCCGTAAGTTACCCGACCTGGCAGAGGGAGCAATAAAAAATAACAATTTATACAACGATAAAGAGTTAATAGACGATGCAGATTTAGGCTGGTACGATTACGGCTTTAGAAGTTACGATCCGCAGATAGGAAGGTTTCCTCAATTGGATCCGTTGACAGATGATTACCCGGAATTAACACCTTACCAATATGCAAGTTGTGAACCTATTGCTAATATTGATATTGATGGACTTGAGAAAGGTACCGTTTTGACAACCGGGGGGTCACTTGCAGTTACAATCCGAGTTGTTGCACCTGAGATAGGATCCACAGCTTTGAGAGTAGTAGCAAAGGAAGGTGCTAAAGTGGTGGCAATGAATATTGCTAAAAAGCCGAGCTTGTTTGCAAAATTGGTAAAAGGGGTTGTTGAACTTGCACCTAGAGTATTTGGCACAATTGGCTTGGTATTTATGCCGCTACAAGCTGGCCCTGAAGGTAATTGGGAAAACCAATTTTATAGAAATCCCAATCCATTCCCCCAACCTCAACCTAATCCCAATCCGAAAGACGAAGATGATGATGATAATAAACCAAAATATATTTACAGAAGCATGATGCAAGATAGTTATGGAAACCCAGTGGTTGGAGAGTCAAGAAGAATGCTGGGAGTGGTTCCAGAAGATCCGAATAACCCTAAAACAAAAGGTGGTGATATAATCGTGAATGCGGGAAATGTTGAAACAGGCACAGGCGGGATGTCTGCATCACCTTCAATTTTAGGCTTGCCTAAACATAGAAAGCCAGCGCTTTATGGTGGTACAGGAAAAGATCCGGTATTTAGAATAAGATTAAAATACCTCGGTCCAAAATTGAAATTTGTGCCTGATAGTCCAAACCACGGAACAATTCAGCCAGCAACAAACATGACGTATGAAGAGTATAAAAAAGCTATTCAATTGACCATATTATTTTGGAGAAAATTTTAAACAATGAATAAAAATTTAAGTCAGTGGGAAAATATTTTCAAACTAAAATTTAAGCAAGATAAAGTTACGTTTGATGAATTATATGAAATACTAATTGTTATGAAAAATGACGGTTTAGATAGTGAATCAGCTTATAAATTGCTAACTAATTTAAGAAACAATTTAGGTGATTTAAACAATCAATATGATGATTTACTACTGGAATTAATGGATATTGTTACGGGATACTGTTCTGCAAGATTAAAAATATGGTGAAGCCATTTGGTGCAGCTATGATTCCGTCGATCCACCATCCGCTCCCGTGGTCGGTGTCCTCACCCAACACAGCCTATGGTATAATTTTCCCAAAAACAGCTTGCAAAGAAATTTTCCGGAAGGAATTATCTTACAAATAAAAAATGGACTTCAAAGACTTTAATTTAAGTACAAAGGCCATCGAAATTTGCCAAAAAAGCAGCTTTGAAAAAATACACTGCAAAATCATTAGTAAACAAAATGAAAGCGGGGAACGATTCAGCACTTAAAAATTATTTAGTAGCAGTGACATACACAACACAATATATGGCTAAGAGACCCTTTGGCAGTAAAGATTTTCAATTTGGAGATGTTGGTAAAAAAATAGATTACATGCATTTAAACCCATTGCAACCACATTGGCTTTTTAAGCAATTATCCTGCGGAGTATAAATTTTCTTCTGCTATTTTTTATAAACAACAAGTAGATGAGTTTGGGATACTCAGACATTTTAAAGACGTATTCTTACTTGAGCACACCGACCACCGAAGCATAGGCTCATGACCGTGAATTGAGTACCAAAGTTATGAGGTGCAAGAATACCGTATAAAGATGATATGGCCCTATACCTTCAATAATGACAAGCACAAAAATTTGAATCCGATAATAACAATTATTTATCACCCTAAGTTTTAAAAAGCATTATGCTAAAAAAATCAATCAGCGCTTTTCTTATTTTCATTTTTACATTTTCCGTAGGTAAATCCCAAAACTTTATGCATGGCCTCGGAGCCACTATTTCCATCATGACGGCTAACATTTCAACATCCAGTGAGCGGTACACAGCTACCGTCGCTTTTACCAACCTAACCTATTTTCCAAGATATACACTTACAAAATCGGATCGTACTTCACTAAGTATCGGAACACCAGTAGGTGCTGGTGTTGGATTTTCAGCGGGTGGTGGAAGTGGAGATGCCAGTGTTTATTATGGTTTTGATCTGCCACTGGTTATTGATTATAATATTGGCCGTAAATCAACAATTGAAAATGAAGATAGTTTTGGATGGTATTTGGGAACAGGATTTGGTTATCAGTTTACAAACTGGACAGATGGATATTCTACTAATAAATTAAACAGTTATGGGCCACTTTTGAGGGCAGGCATCCGGTTTGGTGGCGGTTCCCGCCGTCCGGACAGGGCAACCACAGTGGGTTTATCATTTAAGCCCGGTCTTGAAAAAAGCAGGTTTAAAACTTTTGGCATTGCAGTGCTTACAGAGTTTTAGTATGCCTTTATCACAATGAGAAAAAACAAAAAATAAGTAAAGCTGTTTTTGTAAAATTTATAAGTGTATAATTGAGTTGAAGAAAATTTAAAATATAAAATGGGCATTCAAAAAAAGTATTGGACATTATTAGTGGGTTTTATTTGCTTTATAGCTGGCTGTAAAAGCGGTACCAAGGCGGGTACTCGCGGCCACAGTAGCGCAACAGATAAGGATGGGCATGAAAGCTATCAGTTTCAGTTAAAGTTGGCAACTGGCGCCAAATATAATTGTAATATCAATTCTGAAACAATCACCAACATAGTAGTAAATGACAAGGAGGTTATCAGTACAAATAAATCAACATTTGGCCTTCAATATGAAGTGTTGTATAGTTCGCCGGATAGTATCGTGCTAAAAGCTACGTACCAAACATTTCACATAGTAATTAAATCAGGAGATGAGGAGAAGGTAACAGATGCAGACAATGCAGCAGAAAGCCAGGACCCAATGGAAAAATTATTAAGCAATATAAAAGGGTCCTCTTTAATAATTACTATGAATAATAAGGGTAAGGTAAAAGCGGTGACTGGTAGTGATGCTATTACAGAAAAAGTGTTAGCAGGTTTAAGTCTTTTTGATGAAGCATCAAAGCAAAAAGTAAAGGCGCAATTAACTAAATTGATCGGTAATGACTTTATAAAAAATAATATAGAATCAGGGTTTAATTTTTATCCTGATTCAGCGGTGATAGCGGGTAATAGCTGGCAGGCAAAAATTACTCAGCCAGGCGAAATAAATCTTATAGCCAATACAACGTACACCCTTAATTCATTGGATGAAGGTATTGCAACCGTAGCTGTCACGTCAAAAGTAAGTACCGGAAATAATAAAGCCATCATTATAAATCAACAGGTAAATGCAGACATAAAGGGCGAAACAAATGGCTCATCTGAAGCCGACATGGCTTCGGGTATGCTGATCTTTTCAAAAACAACATCGCAAATGGAAGGCACTATTCAAATAATGGCGAAGGAAATACCCATCACAATTTCAACTAAAAAGCAAATAAATATTAAAAGACTATAACTATAACTTTCTTATTGACTGCTTGCGTGGTTGGTATCGAAACAGTATAATCTCCGAGGTCGGTGTGCTCACCGAACAGCCTTTAGCTTATACAAAATGCTTCCCGGAATGAATTAATGCAGCCACATTGGCTTTTATGCAATGATTTTGCGTGTTAATTTTCTTCTGTGATTTCTTATGAACAAGTGGTGGATGGGTTTGGAATACTGACACATTTTCAAATAGTATTCTAAGTGGTAAGGTGGTGTTCGGTGATGACACTGACCACGGAAGCAGAATAAAAAAAAATCCACACATACCTATCTAAAGGGTGCAGTTGCTACTGTTGTCTTATAAAATGCAGCAACAAAATAAAAGAACTAAAAGCCAGCAATGCGTAAAGTGTTGCTGGCTGGCTTACTCCACGGGGATTCTGATATAAAATGTACGAAAATTCGTACATTTTATTGCCACTGTTTGCCCCCGTGTTTCGTTTGCGCAGGGCTGAAACCCTTTGTTAGTATTCTTGCCCTCTAATGAAAATGAAAATAGCAAAAGCTTCCGCTCAGTTTATAACGCAATTTAAGTACCACATAGGTATGTGGTTCAAGGGAGTGAACCCGTACGTACGCGGAATGCCCGGGGCTGCTTCTTGGTTTGGACAAAAGAGGATTACTGACAAGTACAGGCCACGAAATAATAAGTAGTAAAAAAGGTGAAATAAAAAACTGTAGAAATAATAAACTTATCAGCAGGGATTTTTGCAAACAATTTTTCCATTTTTTATTACGCGTTGCGATTGAGCATTTTTAATGGAGTGGGCAAAATATTTTTTATCGGGTATTTTACCTGCCAAAACCTGATTGGGTGTGCAGCCGTGTAAACAGCCAAGTGGCATATCATTATAGGTGGTTAGTATTGTGGGCAACTGCTGTGCTAACTCGGGTAAGGTTTCAATTTTCAGGTGATGCAAAAAGCCATACTTCAACATTTTATTAGCGGCCTCTACCATACTGTTGCTTTGTACAATGTCTATTTGTGCAATCAGTTTTTTCCAGAGCATTCCTGGCTTGTTAAGCCATTCTTGCAATGCCCCTTTATTTTCGCTGCCGCCATCCGTAATAAGCTGACCTTCTTTTTCCATTAAGTTATATTTTTTCAATACCTCCTCCATTATTTCTTTTGAGTTTTGGCTACAACAGGCTGTGGCTATTTTGCAAGCCAATACAGCCCGGCTAAAATTATCCCGTACCACATGGAGGTACACTTTTGTGCCATTTATCAATTTGTAAAGGGTAACGTCAAGGTGTAATATTTGTAATGGAGCCGTTGCCCGTAAGGGATTGTAAATATTTTTTTTCTTTTTCCTGTTGCATGTTATTTGTAACAGCCTGCAATATTTATAAAATGTACTCCTGCTGCAGTACAATTTCTTCTCCCCAAAAGAGAATAGTAAATACTAATTAGTGGCCAATGTTGGTAAATAATATTTGAACAACTTTCTTTTATCATCTCAACTTCCCCTGCAATTAATTGATGGGTATATTTTCGCCTGCACAATTGCAACAGTGATACTTTGCAAAGTTTTTTAGTTTTCCATGCACTCCATTGATGATTACTAAATGGCATGAATTTCCAAAGATCATTTTTGGGTATATTATTTTGCAAGTAAGCTAAGCAACTGGCAACGCTACCTGCTATACTTGCGACGTTGTTTCTTTCAATTGAAAACTGGCTTAAAAATTTTCGATAGATGATTAATAAACCTGCCATGGCCCGAATTGTTTTTCTTAATTTTTGCACTTCAGCCAAGGCATTTATTAGCGTAATATTTTCATGATCGTAAATTGTTACATCTGCGGGTGCCCATAACTTTTCGATATTATAATTTTTCCAACTTTGCCTTGTAGATCTTGGAATATTTTTTAGCTGGCTTTTTGTCAACCCATTTTGTGCAAATTGTATCTTTAAACCAGTTGGATATTTTTGATAGATAGTTTTGGTAGGCGGCATTTTTAACGGTGGATTTTTTAAGAGTAATGGATTGTTTGTCAAACCTACGTAACATACGTCGGTTATCGAGGTTTTTAAAAGCTACAAAATATACTGTTGTTTAATCATTTTGAAGCGCAGGTCAAATAAATATTAAGGATGAATTTTCGACCGTTCCCTTTGCGCCGGGCTTTTCACTGCAATCTTCTTAACAGAAGAATTTCCATTTTAATCCCTAACGGAAATGACTATATCCTTAACCGAACTTTTCCTGTAGACCCGGCACAGTACACCCGTCTTATTTCTTTTACGCCTTCGGCAAATAAGCCGTGAGAACTGCACCGGATAAATGTATTTGTCATTGAGATTGGCTCGTGCCTCACCAAACACAATTGCAGATTAATTAAATTTTAAAGATGACTAAATGATTGCTCAAAAAAGACTAAGCAAAAACTATTGCAATGACCCGATGCAGTACACCCCGCCTTATTTCTTTTGCGCCTACGGCAAACAAGCCGGGAGAACTGCACCGGACAAAAGTATTGGTCATTGAGATTGGCTCGTACCTCACCAAACACAATTCCAGCTACTTCAAATTGTAAAGACACTTCTAAGCAGATTTTATAAGCATTACTTTTTAAAAACTCATTCATCCTTATCTGACGCAAATTTCTTGACAAGCTTTGCCAAAAGCAAGGTCTGCGCCTCCATTGCATTGCGGCTTGCCACGGTTTTGTAAAAACAATCTCCACCCCGGTTTGACCTGCTTCGCAGATAGGTATGTGGGGTAGTATTCTTTTTACAAAAACCTTGCTTTTACCAAACCCTGTTTCAAGGCCGGGTTGCTACGATTAGAACGAACGAGGCGTATGCCGAGTTCAAACATTTATTAAACAAATAAAATTTACAATCATGGAAATGACAGCAAGATTAACAGGTGATGCAAAAATCAGCACCCTGAAAAATGACAAACCGGTCGTAAACTTTAATGTAGCAATTAACGACAGCTACAGACCAAAAGGCAGTAATGAACCAACGAAAATTGTAACCTATGTACAATGTGATTATTGGGTAAATCCCGGAATTGCACAATACCTGACCAAAGGTACATTAGTAGAGTTACAGGGAAAAGTTGGAGTAAATGCTTACACTGGTAAAGATGGAGCAGCCAAAGCCACATTAACCTTTCATGTAAACACTGTTAAACTGCACGGAAGTGCAGGTGTAAAAAATGAAACTGCAGTTAAACCAAATGCCGAAGATGTTGCAGTACCTGCAGACGATTTACCATTTTAGGACAGAAGGCTAACGGGCGTTGGTAAATGCTGATGCCCTTTTTTCAAAATTTAAAATCAATAATCATGGCACACAATTTAAATTTCAACGAACAAACAGGTAAACACAGTTTCTTTTCGGTAAAAGAAAAAGCCTGGCATGAATTGGGGCAAATAGTAGAAGGTTACCCCACCAGTGCAGAGGCATTGAAATTTGCAGGACTGGACTATACCGTAGCCAAAAGAAAACTGTTTACGTTTGATAACGAAAACGAAGCCGCCAATGAGGAAATAGAGATTAAAATTCCTGAAATTGAAGTACCCAATTTTTATGCTACTATCAGAACAGACAATGAAGCTGTTTTGGGTGTTGTAGGTAAAGATTATGAAGTGGTGCAAAATATGGATGCTTTCAGTTTCTTTGATGCAATTGTTGGTGGTGATGGCATACAATACGAAACCGCAGGGGCATTGGGAAAAGGAGAAAGGGTTTTCATTACCGCTAAGTTGC
>JBDSAA010000160.1:0-19684 GCA_039922375.1 Ferruginibacter sp. | reverse complement strand
GGCATACACCATCAATTCCTGCAAACGCGGGCTGATTTGAAAACCATTGTTGCCATGACTGAAAGGATGTTCATTATTAATGGTCACATGACCCAGTGTCGTGAGGTTTTTTTTTACGCTTGTCTTTTGACAGCGCTCCCAAATTCTTTTCCAAAACCTCTCGCCCTAAATCATGCAGAATGGTTACAAATTGTTTCTCGTAATCGTAAAAATTATCCAGCTTATTTAATGCCTGCAACTCATCATAGCGTTAAGAAGCCAGCTCGAGGTATTCTGCTTTGGTCATAGTAATGAAGTTTGGTTTTCCTAAATTACGAATTTCCTCAAAGCGAAAATTTGAATTGCACCCCCTGTGATGGCGAGTAAAAGTTGAAACAAATAATTATTATCTTCAATCAGCAATAACCCTATCCATGGCTATAAAAATAAATACCCCAATTGTCAAACAACCAGCCTCCCGCAAAAATTGAAATGTAATGAAGTGTACATTTTTTCTTCACTGCACATTGATCCTGGTTTTGACAATATCCAGCCATCCCTTGTTTGCACAAAGCAACCCGTTACATGATAGTGCCGGGTACACCATTAGTAAAAGGTTTCTTTCAATTGAAGACGGGCTGGCATCTCACGAAGTGTTTTGCGGCCTGCAGGATAAAGCAGGCTTCCTGTGGTTTGGAACCCGCAATGGACTTAACCGTTATGATGGTAAAAATTGTTTACTCTTTACCCGCCAGCGAAATAAACTGCAGGATAATAAAGTGGTACAGTTGGCAAAAGATGATGCCAACAACCTGTTTATTGAATATGGCAGTACAGGGTTTCAACTCACTACCAATGGAAAAATAGATGTGATGAATGCTGTTACGCAGGAAGTAAAAACGCTTACTGCCGCTTTTCCGAAAATGCCATTTAGAGAGCTGGATGTTTACTGGATATCCAACGACGGAACGGATGAAATTAATTTTCTCACAGCTTATCCTTTCAGGCTTTGGAAATACTCATCCAAACATGGATTTAAACTCCGGTACCAGGTTAATGACTGGAGTACGCAGGATTCTTTACCGTTTGTCGATTATCGCAGCACGGGCCCACTCTGCCTGTTCGCAAAGGGAAAAGCGTTGTTGAAATTATTCAACCAGTCAACACAATATTTTATAACCGCTGACACCGTAGTTGCCTTTGTTCAAAAAGATGCATTAAGATCACTGCCTGTTGGCTTCAGCGGTAAAAATGATTTACTGATTACCTATAACACAAAACTCGAAAGCAATACATTCGCTGTTGGCATGATAACGCAGGAGGGTAAGCCTGTGTTTCCCTCCGATACAAAAAAACTCCATGCAGACAGCATCAAGGCAAAATACTGGTACCTCACAAGCAACTCCGTAGATGGTGCATCCTGCATACTTTATATTGGCAATGATGCACTTTACTTGTGGAATGAAAATGTTTTTTTGAAGGTGGTTTCAAAATCAGAGTGGAAGGGCTTTGAAAATTTATTTCTCTACCGGCTTTTCCCCGACAATTTTGGAAACCTTTGGCTTTGCACTTCACTCGGCGTATTACGGTTGAAGATAGAAAAGAACCGCTTTAAACAATACTTCACCAGCAAACAACAATCCATTGAAACAAACAGCCAGGCACGGGGAATATATGCCAACGAATCTGGCAAAGTTGTGGCGAATATATGGAGGCACACCTTTCTACAGCAAAACGGTAAAATGCAACATATAGTGGATGCTGAAATTAACGGAGTGGATGCTGAAATTAAATATGCGCTTATTGATCATCATGCTGAATTGTATTGCGGTGGCCACAACCTGTTTCATTATGATGACAAAAAAAATACAATCTCAAAATATTCCGGAGGAGCAGGAACTGAAATATGGTCCATGTTTTCTTTGAATGACAGTATGCTGTTGTTAGGAAGAACAAATGGGTTTTCAATGTTCAATTCCAACAGCAAAAAATTTGATTCGATTTTATATGCTTCTCCAAAAATTCCTGAAGCAAAATTTGTGTACCGCCTTTTTAAAGATGATACAGATACGGTATGGGCAGTAGCGGAGAATGGGTTGTATAAAGTTGTTGAAGACCATCGACGATTGACCATCGGCCATAGTCAATCGTCAATAGTCAATGGGCTGAGTTTACTCGATGCTTATGCCGATGCCAATGGAATTTTCTGGCTGGCTACCAACGGCGAAGGCTTATATCGCTGGGACCGGAAAACAAATTCATTTCGGCAATTCAATATCACTTCGGGCTTTCCTTCAGATGTGCTGTACAGGATTGAACCAGATGATTATAATAATCTTTGGATCAGTTCAGATTATGGTTTGATCCGTTTTAATAAGAAAACATTTTCTGTAAATACTTATACTACCGCAAATGGGATTTCTCATTATGAGTTTAACCGCACCTCTTCCTTTAGAGCAAAGGATGGCAGGTTATTCTTTGGCGGAATAGATGGCATTAACGCTTTTAACCCGAAGGATTTTATAACGGATACCAGCACATTGAATGTGCCATTGCGGATCATTGCTTTTAACCAGTTTGTTGGTTCTAAAAGTGAGTTGGTTAATAAAACAAACGAGTTATTGAATACTTCACAAATTACCCTGGCGCCAAACGATCAATTCTTCACCCTTCAATTTCAACTGCTGGATTTTGCAAAAGATGAAGCACACCGTTATGCTTATCAAATTGGAGGAGTAGATAAAGACTGGAATTATATCAACGAAAACTCTATCCGCATCAGTGGATTGCCTTATGGTAAATTCAGCTTGCATGTTAAAGCACAGAACCGTGAGGGTGCATGGAGCAAAAGCGAATTAAACATTCCATTATTTGTTCTAAAGCCGTTCTATCTTAAATGGTGGTTCCTTACTTTGCTGTTGTTGTTACTTGCGACGGCTGTTTATTGGATAGTAAGATCAAGAACAAGACAATTAGCCGCCGATAAAAACAAGCTGGAGCAACTGGTGAATGAAAGAACTGCACAATTGAAACAATCCTTATCGACCCAGGATGTATTGCTTACCGAGAAAGATGTGTTGATGAAAGAAATTCATCACCGCGTAAAGAATAATTTGCAGGTTATTTCGGGTCTGTTGGAATTGCAGGGCAAAAGCCTGACTGATGAAACCGCCAGAGATGCATTAAGGGAAGGACGCAACCGCGTAAGAAGCATTGCATTGATACACCAGAACCTTTACCAGTTTGAGAACATCAGTACCATTGAACTGAAACGGTTTGTAAATGATCTGTGCAGGCAGGTAGATAGTGTATTTCAGAAAAAAAACAAAGTGATGATGAATATAGAAATTCCTGACCTGCACCTGGATATAGACACTGCTGTTCCGCTTGGCTTAATCATGAATGAGCTATTGTCCAATTCCTTTAAGTATGCATTTAATGAAGTTACACCCGGCGAAATTAATCTCGACATTCATAACCCATCAGAAGGAAAATACGAATTGATCTATTGTGACAATGGCCCCGGCCTGCCTGCCAATTTTGACTTAAGACAAGCCACAACACTGGGCATACAATTGATCAACGACCTAAGCCGGCAAATAGGTGGCAAAGTGAAATATGAAAATAAAAATGGTGCCGCATTCACCATTAACTTTACTAACCGCAGTATGCGCAAAAACGAAGACTAAAAACTTATGTCTGTTTTAAAAATTGGAATTGTAGAGGATGAGCTTGTAATAGCACGTACAATTGTAAGCACACTTGTTGAGTTGGGCTATACCCATTGCGGGCCTGCCATCAATTATACCGAGGCAATGGAAATGCTTGATAAAAACAAACCGGATTTGTTGTTACTCGACATTCAGTTGTCAGGAAAAAAAGACGGCATTGATGTAGCCCAAAAAATTAATGAGTTGTACAAGGTTCCGTTTATTTTTTTAACCGCTAACAGTGATGGAGAAACGATAGACCGGGCCAAAAAAGTGAAACCGCATGCTTATATTGTTAAGCCTTTTACCAAAGAAGAATTGTTTGCTGCGATTGAAATTGCGTTCAGCAATTTTACAGGCAATCGCTCTGAAGCGAAGCCTGAGCATGCAGCTTCCTATCACACCAAAGATTATATGTTTGTAAGAGATGGCTATGTGTTTAGAAAAATATTTTTTAATGATCTGTTATACCTTGAGAGTGATGCCAACTATATTATCCTTCATCTTAAATCGCAAAAGAAGGTCATGGTGCGATCTACGCTCAACGATTTTGCCGAACAGGTCGATCAAAAAGTTTTCATCCGTGTCCACCGAAGCTATTCCGTTAACATCAATATGATTGATGATATTTTTCCTACCGAGATCTCCATTGCCGGAACTAAAATCCCTGTTAGCAAATCATTCAGGGAAGAACTTCTAAAAGTGCTTGGAATAAAGGAGTCCTGAATACAGTTCATAGTTAATAGTTTATGGATAATAGTTAACAACCCATGAACTATGAACTATTACCATCCTCCCCAACTTCCGGTCATTCATCCCTAACCAACCATACTCATCCCTTTTATTTTGTAAGCCGTTTTTGCGTTTGCATTTTTGATCCCGTTATGGCACTCCTGGATCTGGATAAAATCATTATCAAACGAACCATTATAGGAATACGCTGCACATCTTGTGGCGGCAGCCTGGAGATTGCCGAAAAAAAATCAATCATCAGCCGTTTAATAACATTGGTTTCTTTTGGAACCATAAAACCAAAAAATTACGAATGCGAAAATTGTAAAAAAAGGCACCTTTTATTATAGTAAATAATTTATTCAACCATTATTATTAAACTTCAAAAATCAAACAACATGAGTCTCAGATTAGGCGACATCGCACCCGATTTTCAGGCCGAAACAACACAAGGCACCATCCATTTTCATGATTGGATTGGAGGCGGCTGGGCCATTCTCTTTTCGCATCCCAAAGATTTTACACCCGTTTGCACAACCGAACTTGGCTACATGGCAAAGCTGGCACCCGAGTTCGAACAAAGGAACTGCAAGGTGATTGGTTTAAGTGTAGATCCTGTGGAGAGCCATTTAAAATGGGAAAAAGATATTGAAGAAACGCAGGGCTATACCGTAAACTATCCTATGATTGGAGACCCCACACTCGCCATTGCAAAATTGTATGATATGCTTCCTGCGGAAGAGCCCGGCACTTCAGAAGGCAGGACTGCAGCCAGTAATCATACGGTGCGTTCTGTTTTTATAATTGGGCCTGATAAAAAGATAAAACTGCACCTGACCTATCCAATGACAACAGGCCGCAACTTTAATGAAATATTGCGTGTGCTGGATTCTATGCAGCTAACAGCAGCACACAAAGTAGCTACGCCGGTAAACTGGAACAACGGTGAAGATGTGATCATCCTGACATCCGTATCAGATGCAGAGGCAAAAGAAAAATACCCGGAAGGCTGGAAAACAATTAAACCTTATTTACGCATTGTTGCTCAACCAGAAAAAGAACTGGTAATGTAATGAACGTGAATGGCGAGTGAGTAGTGAATGGTGAAATGGTCAATGGTCAATAATACACCATTCAGATCCTCAATTCGCTATTAAGGCTCGGCGCTCCTTGCTCTTTATTGCTGAAAATGTACAAGTGAGTGACACAACAATGCTTAATTGAAAAACAAATGCTTGTAAACAAATAATTGTCTTAAGTAAACAACATTGATTGACGATTGATCATTCACCATTCACCATTCACCATTCACCATTCTCACCTTTCACAAAAATATACAAATGAAATTACGCGTAGTAGTATTGGGTGCAGGTTTTGGAGGATTGGAATTAAGTTCCTTGCTTTCTGAAACGATCGGCGGCAATCTTGATCTTACCCTGATAGATCAAAACGATTCATTCTATTTTGGCTTTTCAAAGTTGGATGTAATGTTTGGACGCAAACCGTCGGATGCTGTTAAAATTTCTTACAGCAGCATCGTAAAGCCGGGCGTACAATTTCGCAGAGAAACGATTACTGCTATCGACCCGGTAAAGAAAATTGTCACCACACAAAACAACGTGTATGAAGCTGATGTATTAGTAGTAGCGCTAGGTGCTAATTACGATATCGGTGTAACACCTGGGCTTACGGCATTCGGCAACGAATACTATTCTTTTGAGGGTGCGGAAAAATTGAGGGAAGTGATTCCCACTTTTACAAAAGGCCACGCCATTGTTGGTGTTTGTGGCGCACCATTCAAATGCCCGCCTGCTCCCAGTGAAGCTGCTTTAATGATGCATGATTATCTCACCAACGCAGGCGTACGGGATGCCTGCACGATAAGTCTTGTAATACCATATGGCACTCCCATTCCTCCGTCTCCTGATTCTTCCAAAGCGTTGATCAAAGCTTTTGAAGAACGAAATATTCAATTCATTGCTCAACATAAGGTAAGCTCTCTTTGTGCAAACACAGCCATTCTTGATGATGGCACCGAAATGCCATTCGATCTTTTCCTCGGTATTCCAAAACATGTTGCACCAGATGTAGTACTGCAGAGCGGCATGGCTGAGAATGGATGGATACCTGTTGACAGAGCTAACTTACTGACAAAGTTTCCCAATGTGTATGCCATTGGTGATGTAACCAGTGTAGGAACACCAAAGGCCGGTGTGTTTGCAGAAGGTGCCGCAAAAGTTGCTGCGGCTTCCATTATTGCAGCATTTAAAGGCAAGGAAAACAAATCACCTTATACGGGTGCAGGATCGTGCTATATTGAGTTTGGCAAGGGTGAAGTCGGACGTGTAGATGTTGATTTTTTCTCCGGCCCCAAACCTTTCGGAATTCATCATGATGCTTCAGCAGCTATGATGGCTGAGAAGGAACATTTTGGTTCAAGTCGTAAAGCCCGTTGGTTTGATTTAAAATAAAACTAAATAAATTTTTAATACTAATGCCAATAAATAAAACACTCAATCATTTACTAAATCTAAAAAAAATGACAACTTATTTAATAGAAATCCCTCACTCAGAAAATACTTTTGAATGCCAGCAGATTATCAAGTTATTTGTAGAATCTGGTTCACATTTATTGGCCAATGCGCATTGGGGATGTAAATCCGGTGTACATAAATCCTGGTTTATCAGCGATTTTAACAGCAAAGAAGAAGCGCTTCAAATTGTACCTCCCCTCTTAAGGCATAGTGCCAACATTATTGAATTGATACATTTTACCAAAAATGATATTCAGCAGTTTGCCAACACTGCTAAACAGCAGGTAGATGTTTGATTGGGATTTATTGGTGTCATCAAACCGAAAGGGCGGAAAAGATGTTTGACTTCAAATTTACCTGACATTAACGCTGTTGATTTTCACCTGTTGCCGAATAGTTTGAAGTAAAGGGTCATCCTGTTTAATATCCACACCTAGGGCACTACACTTGCATGATTTGTGCAAAATAGATCCCCGGCGGGTAACCACAAATATCCTTTTCAATTAACTCCCTGCCAGGTCGAGTTTTGCAAAGGCATACATCAAACAACTCACGTGCAGGGCCTGTACAACTTCGTTTTTTAGCAGCATTTGCCTTACCTCTTCCAACGGTACCTGCAGCACTTCAATTTGCTCATTGTGATCCAGGCTTTGTGAGGCAACTTTTTTTCCACCACGGGCCAGGTATAAATGCGTATACCCGGTTAATATACCTGGGTTGGCGGCTACCTTACCTAAATAATCAATTGATGAAAATTCATGGCCGGTTTCTTCTAACAGTTCACGGGCTACTGCTATGGAAGGGTCTTCGCCTGCATCAACAAAACCTCCGGGTAATTCTATTAATGTTTCTTCCAGCGGATGGCGGTATTGCTTTGCCATCAATGCCTTGCCATCTTCGGTAAGGGCGAGTGCGCAAACAGAGGGCGGCAGTTCTACCACATAATAAGCCTCCACGATCTTGCCATCGGGCATTTCACAAACATCTTTGCGTGCAGTAAAATAGGGATGCCTTAAAATGTATTCTGATGAGAGTTTTTTCCAATTCATGTTAGACGGTTGAGGGTTGAGGGTTGAAGGTTGATGATTCGAGGTTGATGGTTTTGGGTTGATGGTTCGGGGTTGTTTGTTACTGTTTTTTGCAAAGGCTGTGCTCCTTAATAAAACGTAATTAAAGATCAATAGTGGTATGTGGTACAAGTGAGTGACACAACGATGTTGCCAATTGCTTCTTTGCCTGGACAATAAGTTTTTGAAACTGAGGATTGATTAATCTTCAACCTTCAACCTCAATCTTAAACCCCGAACCTTCAACCATCAACCTTCAACCATCAACCTACTTCTCACCACTTCATTCGTTCACGCAGAGCAGTTGCATGGGCCGTGTGGTGCCTGCTATGCCAGGAGTAAAGGCCGAGCAAATACCACAACGTTATTTCTTTTTTATGCTCCGGGTGATACACGGTTCTGTTCCATTCTTCAGGCGTGATGGCCTTCAGCACTTCAAGCCATCTTGTATGCAATGCATGCAACAAAGTGAGGGAAATATTAACGGGTAAATTTTCCGTATCCTTTAATTTGGCCCAGGCCCCTTCGTCGTATGGTTTTATGGCTGGCGTCTCTTCCGTAAGGCCAAGCTTGAAACGAATGTATGCATTCATATGACTGTCGGCCACGTGGTGTATCAATTGCTTTACGGTCCACCCATCGGGGCGGTAAGGCGTGTTGAGCTGGCTTTCATCCAGGTTCAGGATCGCATTTTCCAGGTGCTGTGGCAAATTTTGGATATCAATCAGCCAGTCTTTTAATTGCCCCTCAGAAAACATTTGCGGTGCATATTTACCAATGGGATAACGAAGGTCTTCCATAACTAATTTTATTTGGGTGTTTGTGTTGGTGTAGTGGCGGCCGGTTTAATAGCTATTAGTTCCATGTCGAAGATCAACGCTGAACCGCCGGGTATATCTGCGCCTGCACCTCTTTCGCCGTATGCCATGTCACTGGGGATAAACACTTTCCACTTGTCGCCCACATGCATTAACTGAAGTATCTCAGTCCAGCCCCTTATTACTCCGGCAACAGGTATGGTAATTGGCTCGCCTCTGTCATATGAATTATCAAATTTTTTACCGTCGATCAAAGTACCTGCGTAATGTGCCACCACGGTATCCTCCAGCTTTGGCATTGGTGAAGTTTGATCGCCTTTTTTTATTACTTCATATTGCAATCCATTGGGCAAACTGGTTACCCCCGGCCTTGTTTTATTCGCCGCTAAAAACGCCGTGCCTTTGGCTTTTACCACCGCATTCTTTTTGCCCATATTCTTCTGTATGTTTTCTTGTATGCACATATTTGCCTGTTGCTCGTTCAGCAAAGCCGGTTTTTTGTAAAGCACATCATCCATGGCCTTTTGCATCGCACCATTGCTTATTTTGTCGATTCCCTGTTGCTTTAAATTATTGGCGATATTCAATCCCAATGCATAGCTGAAAGAATCAAGGGAGGTCCTCAAAATACCGGATGCAGGCTTAACTGTGCCGGCTGGATTCACAACTTTTAACTTTGGTTTTACCTGTGCCTGCAATGCGGCTGCCGCCATCAACGATACATTAACTACTAAAAAAAACTGTTTCATTTGTCTGGATTTATTTTTGTTGATTTTTAAAATTATTCGTCTCTCATTTCTTTACCGGTAAGGTTGATAAAGACGTCTTCGAGGTTAGCAGACTTTACCTGTTTGGGTTTTTCAAAACCCGAAGCTAACAGGTCGTCAATCATTTTGTCGGGTGAGGCCAGCGCAATGATCCTGCCTTCATTCATGATGGCGATCCGGTCGCATAATTGTTCCGCCTCATCCATATAATGTGTAGTGATAATTACGGTGGTTCCTTTTTGCCGGATGGCTTTTATAAGCTCCCATAAATTTCTGCGTGCCTGGGGATCAAGGCCGGTAGTGGGTTCATCAAGAAAAACAATTTTGGGTTTATTGATCAGCGTGGTAGCAATTGAAAAACGTTGCTTCTGGCCGCCACTCATTTCTTTGTACTTGTTTTTGGCTTTATCCGCAAGGTTCACCAGTTTTAATAATCCCATTGGCTCTACCGGCTGGTTATACAAACCTGCAAATAATTCAATGAGTTCGATCAAATTTAAGCCGGGGTAAAAACCGGAGGTTTGCAATTGTACGCCGATTATTTTTTTAATATTGCCTGGTTCTTTATCAAGGTCTAAACCATCTACCATCACCTTCCCACTGGTTTTTTGTCGGAGTGTTTCAATGATCTCGAGTGTGGTAGATTTACCTGCACCATTGGGTCCCAGCAATCCAAATATCTCTCCTTCAAATACATCAAACGAAATACCTTTTACAGCTTCAAAAGAGCCATAATTCTTTTTTAAATCTTTTACCGAGATAATTGTCTTCATAATCTTTATAACACGAATTACACGAATTAAACGAATTACACGAATTGATACGGGACTCACTTGTTGTCTTTACAATTCAGGTTTGGTTATTATTCATTTAAAGTTTAATTCGTTTCAGGTATTTTTAATTCGTGTAATTGTATTTCTAATTCGAGTAATTCGTGCAAACTAATTCGTGTAATATGCATTTTTAATCCGTGTAATTAAAGCTTCACTCTTCATTTAAAAAACCTTCTAATTCTTCCATCATCAATTTACTGCCCACATAAAATGGTGTGCGTTGGTGCACTGCCGTGGGTTGTATTTCCAGTATGCGTTGTTTGCCATCTGTGGCTTTGCCGCCTGCTACTTCTATGATAAAAGCGAAAGGGTTACATTCATACAACAACCTTAGCTTACCCTTCGGCTTATCTTTTATTGCCGGGTACATAAATATACCACCCTTGATAAGATTGCGGTGTACATCACTCACCATGCTGCCAATATACCGTTGTGTATAAGGCCCCCCATTGGTGGAATTTTTTTGCTGGCAGACATTTATATATTTTCTTACATTTTCTTCATACTGAAAAAAGTTGCCATGATTTACTGAATAAATTTTGCCTGCCGGGGGGCATTGAATGTTTGGATGGCTGAGCGTGTATTCGCCAATAGAAGGATCAAGCGTAAATCCATTTACCCCTCTGCGGGTGGCGTAAACCAAAATAGTGGACGAGCCGTAAATAACATACCCTGCAGCCACCTGCTTTATCCCCTGCTGCAAAAAATCCTCTATCGTTACCGGCGTTCCTACCGGTGTTACCCGCCTGAATACGCTGAAGATGGTACCAATGGAAACGTTCACATCAATATTTGCACTGCCGTCGAGCGGATCAAATAAGCAAACATATTTGCTGTTGTTACTGACCTCATCGTCAAAAACCATGATGTCATCCAGTTCTTCGCTGCCAATGCCCGCACAACTGATGCCATGGCGCAATACGCCTACAAACTGGTCATTGGCATAAATATCCAGTTTCTTTACTTCTTCACCCTGTACGTTCATACTACCTGCGTCGCCTAAAATATCTACCAGGCCGGCTTTGTTTACCTCTACATTCACCCTTTTAGAGGCCAAACCAATATCTCTTAATAACCCCGAAAGTTCGCCGGTGGCATTTGGAAAATCTCTCATTTGCTGGATGGTAAACTCATCCAGGGTTTGTACTCTACGGTTGATAATCATACTTAATTTTTGATTGCAGAATTTAGAAATTAGCTTTGCGGCTCAAATGTATGAAAAAAAAAGACCTCCTGCCCCCCGAAGGGGCGTACTTGTAGTTCGATGGTTAAATAGTCTTTATCGTTGGAAAACTGTTTTTTATAATCAGAGAACTTTGACTTCATTTTCACATTTTCAAATTTTCACATTTTCAAATTTATTTCGATGAAGGTTTTTAAGTTTGGCGGCGCAAGTATCAACAGCATAGAAAGAATAGCAAACGTTGCAGAAATTATCCGGCAATATAAAGGTGAAAAACTACTGATCATCATTTCTGCAATGGGTAAGATGACCAATGCGGTTGAAACGGTAGCGAATGCATTTTATTCAGGCGACCGGGAAACAGCGCTTTCATTGTTTCACCAGGTAAAAGAAGAACATGTTGTGTTATCAGAAAAACTAACTAATCAATCTGAACACGACCTTTCTGATATTTTTACGGAGGTGGAATGGTTGCTGCACGACAAGCCTGTAAGGGATTATGACTATTATTATGACCAGATCGTTTGTTGCGGTGAACTGCTGAGCACAGCCATTGTCAGTAGTTATTTCAATTATGTTGGTATAACAAATAAGTGGATCGATGTGAGGGATATTCTGAGAACGGATGATACCTTTAGGGATGCCAATATCGACTGGAGCTATAGCCAGCAGAAAGTGGATAGCGAGCTGCTGCCCTTGTTTGATACAACTGACATATTGATCACGCAGGGCTTTATCGGTGCCACGGACGAAAATGAAAGTACTACGCTGGGCAGGGAAGGAAGTGATTACAGCGCTGCCATCTTTGCGAACATGCTAAATGCTGAAAGCCAAACCATCTGGAAGGATGTGGAAGGTGTGATGAACGCTGATCCTAAATTATTTTCTGATGCACAGTTCATCAGTACATTGAGCTATTCTGAAGTGATCGAGATGGCTTATTACGGAGCACAGGTAATACATCCTAAAACCATTAAGCCTCTGCAAAACAAAGGCATTCCTTTGCACGTTAGGTGCTTTTTGAAACCCTTATTGGCGGGCACTATTATCAGTAGCCGGCCAGTACATGGGCTGCCCCCGGTCATTGTTGTTAAAAACAACCAAATATTGATGGAGCTAAGTTCCCGTGACTTTTCATTTGTAGAAGATGCTTTGGTAGATCAGCTCCACCAATTATTTGTTGAAAATAAAATTAGGCCCAACCTGTCGCAGAACGGTGCTATCAGCTTGCTTTGCTGCCTGGATGATAAACCTGAAAAGATTGAGCGACTTGCGTTGGCTGCCAGCGAGCTTTTTGATGTGCAAATAGAGAAAAACTGTACGCTCTTAACAATACGGCATTATAATGAAGCTATTATCGAAAAATTAATGGTGGGCAGGGTACAATTGTTAAGTCAGAAAACAAGGGAAACTATACAGGTGTTGGTGAAAAATATATCTTCTGCTGATGTATGATGTGGGATGTATGATGTATGATGTATGATATCGATTTTTGATGTATGATGTGGGATGTGGGATGTTGTTATTTCAGACATCAAAAATCAGCCATCAGACATAAAAATCTAATTGACGATATATTGCCCCTTTTTGTTTACCAGTATTATGGGCAATTGCTTTTTTGCTTCAAAATAATCAAAAGCACCTTTTAATGTTACCGCAAAGGTTTGCAGCGCCTGGTTTTCTTTGGTAGCCTGGGCGAGGTATTCGAGAGATTTTTTTACATTATACTTTACAGGAAATACATGTACCGGGATAAAATCCTGCCCCTGCTCTTTTACCTGCGATGCGATTACATACAACTCTTCAATGGGAAAATCGCTGATGGCGATGCAACCTGTAGAGACACAATTGCCATGAATATAAATGCTGTTGCCAGGGCGCAATGAATCGCTTAACATTCTATCGGAGGCATTCGGATAATTCAATCCTAACGCCAAATGATAGTTGCTGTTTGGATTGAATTCGTTGATATAATAAAACCCTTCCGGCACCTGGTAATCGCCTTCCATTCGCTTGGGGCCCATGCTGCCACTTTGCATGCACACTTTATAAGTCTTAAATAACTTGAAAGCCGCTTTCGCATCGTCTTTTACCCACACTTCCAGTTGCCTGTCATATTTAAAACTCCGCAGGTACAATTGCTCGGGGGGCCATTGCATTTTCTTTTCCTCAAATTGCTTTTTAAGAGAATCTTCTATTTTATCAAAAAGATCAGATTTCGCAGATTGCCTGGAATAATTGATATAAGCGGTTTGAGAAAATGAGCCGGCTGTAGTAAAGATTAAAAAAACACTTGCGAGAATAATTTTAATGATGGGGGCGTTCATTGATAATAAATTGGAGTTATTATGTGATTAACGTAAAAATAGTAAAAATATTGAAGTTTGTTTTGTTAAAGAGCACAAAAATAGCCTTCTTTTTTCTGCCTGAATAAAGAACTAATAGCCTTCATTTATTTAAAACATAATTAAAGTTGCCCAAAGGAATCAAGTACAAGAGTGCGACGCCAATGAAGCTTAATTGAAAGTACAAGCTGGGATTAAAAAAAATCTACTCTTTTCGTTGATGTTTAAAAGCTGTAATGGTCACAGGTTTCCTCTTGCATCCTGCTCTCTTTCCAATGCTTCAAATAATGCTTTGAAATTGCCTTTGCCAAAACTCTTTGCGCCCTTGCGTTGAATGATCTCGAAAAACAGTGTGGGCCTGTCTTGTAGGGGTTTGCTAAAAATTTGTAACAGGTAGCCTTCCTCATCCCGGTCAATCAATATGCCCAGTTTGCTCAATGGTTCAATGTCTTCATCAATTTTGCCAACCCTGTCCAGCACATCTTTATAATAGCTGGCCGGAATTTTTAAAAATTCAATTCCACGGCTTTGGAGTTCTGTTACGGTTTTAACAATATCAGCCGTTGCTATTGCCACGTGCTGCACACCTTCGCCGTTGTAAAAATCGAGGTACTCCTCTACCTGGCTTTTCTTTTTTCCTTCCGCGGGTTCGTTAATAGGGAATTTCACAAAGCCGTTACCATTGCTCATTACCTTGCTCATCAGGGCAGAATATTCAGTAGAAATATCGTTGTCATCAAAAGTCAAAATATTTCGGAAGCCCATTACTTCTTCATAAAATTTTACCCAGCGATTCATTTGGTTCCAGCCCACATTGCCTACGCAATGGTCTACATACAGCAATCCTGTTTCAGCCGGGTTGTAGGCAGATTTCCATTCTATAAAACCAGGTATAAAAACACCTGTATAATTTTTTCTTTCGATGAATAAATGTACCGTATCGCCATAAGTATGGATACCGCTTACCACTACGTGGCCCGTATCATCATTAAGCAAAGTGGGCTCCATATAACTTTTACCGCCACGTTGCGTCGTTTGCTGCCAGGCACTGGTGGCATCGTCCACTTGCAATGCCAGCACTTTTACGCCATCCCCATGTTTTTGTATGTGCGCTGCAATGGTACTATCGGGCCTTAGTGGCGTGGTTAACACAAATGTTAGTTTATTTTGACGGATCACATAACTCGCTCTATCTTTTAAACCCGTTTCAGGGCCGGCATAAGCGAGGGATTGAAACCCAAAAGCTGTTTTATAAAAATGCGCTGCCTGTTTGGCATTGCCTACATAAAACTCGACATAATCAGTACCCTGCAAGGGAAGGAAATCTGCATCTACATTGCTGGTATCGCTGACTTTATTGAAGGTGGAAAGCATATAAAATGGATTTGTGATAGTTAAAAAATTGTGTGGCAAAAATTTAACAAATCGTATCCATAGCAAGCGCAAGCATCAGTAAATTATAGCTGGTACGCTTATCAGAAAAAATTTTATGTGGATAATCCGGTATCATATTAATCTTTATAAAGGTAAAAAATCCAGCGCAAAACTTATGTTAGTATTTCAGATGGGTTATTTGTACCAGGCAAGCGGAGAACATTAGCTTGAAACAGCCAATTTAAAAATTGAATATAATAAAGTATTTTGCATCCGTTGTTAATACAACTCACCAGGAAGATTACTATTACCATTCGTATCAAAAAGCAATAATTTATCACATCATAAATATTTAGATTTGGAAAAGGCTCTTAGCTCCACTTTACGCTCAATTGACCCAACGAATGCTCTCAGTGTTACTCAATCCAGCTTTGTACAATTGAAGGCGGGTATTCTTGGCGGTGGCCAGTTGGGCAGGATGTTATTGCAGGCGGGTGCAAACTACCCTGTTGAAACTTTTGTAATGGAGAATGATACAGAATGCCCCTCTGCACATTTGTGCCACCATTTCATTAAAGGCGATATCACCAGCTTTGATGACGTTTATAATTTTGGGAAGGGCCTTGATGTGCTGACAATAGAAATAGAAAGCGTGAATGATGATGCACTTGAGAAACTGCAAAGTGAAGGCGTAAAGATCTATCCTAATCCTGCTGCCTTAAAAATTATAAAAAATAAAATTTTACAAAAGCAATTTTATAAAGACAACCAGATCCCGAGCAGTGATTATATCGTTACCCAAAACCATGCAGCATTAAAACAGCATGAAAATTTTTTACCTGCTGTACATAAAATAGGCATGGGTGGATATGACGGCAGAGGTGTGCAGGTGTTGAAGACGAAGGCTGATATGGACAAAGGATTTGATGCGCCATCTGTGTTAGAAAAAATGGTGAACATAAAAAAAGAAATTGCGGTGATGGTGGCGGTCAATGATAAAGGAGAAACCACCGTATATCCCTCCGTGGACATGCTTTTTGATCAACGGCTAAACCTGTTGGAATACCAGGTAAGCCCTGCCGACCTTCCCCAGAAATTATTATGGAAAGTAGAGGCCATTGCCATGAAAGTAGTAAAGGATTTGAAGAGCGCCGGCATTTTTGCGGTAGAACTTTTTGTGGATATAAATGACAATGTTTTTGTAAACGAAACGGCACCAAGAGTGCACAACAGCGGGCACCATACTATTGAAGCTAATTATTCATCTCAGTTTGATATGCTATGGAGAATTATGCTTGGCTATCCACTGGGTAGTACAGCGCATATATTGCCAGCCGCCATTGTAAACCTTGTCGGTGCTGAAGGGTTTTCAGGCCCGGTAAATTATGAGGGTTTAGCTGAAATTTTGCAAATCGAAAATGTGTTTGTCCATATTTATGGCAAAAAAGAAACCCGGCCAGGCAGGAAAATGGGCCATATCACCATTTTAAGCAAAGAAAAACAGGAACTCATACACCAGGCCAACCGCATTAAACATACAGTTAGAGTGGTTAGTAATTAACGCATGCTCAGGAGTGGTATATTAAACCATCTACCACAATCTCAATACCAAAGGAAAACAATATTAGCTGGAGAAGGTTAACCGTCTTTGCTATTAGTCAGCCTTAGCTTCAATAGCGCTATTTTTTATCCTTCCAGTTATTCTCCATCTCCTCATAGTTTTCATCCGAAATAGTGGATTTACTTTTAGGCTTTGAAGTACCGGCTTTCTTTTTTGCGTTGATATTTTTAACCAATGAATTTTTTTGATTGCTTTTCGCAGGAGCAGTTTTTTTTGTTTTTGAATTTGCCATGATGATAAAATTTTAAAGTATATATGCCATTTACAACAGAGAATTGTGAAAACCATGCCATGTACAATGACACCATGTGGATAAAATAGTTGTTGATTCTGTGTAAGGAATTTCACATTTGAAATGGCCACCGAATGCACTGCTTTAAAGTCCCGATAGCTGTCGTTAATAATAGCTATCTTCAATAAATACTAACTCATTCCCCCATACCTCATTTTATCCATCAACTTCCCGACTACGCACAATAGTTGTTAAAAAATCCAGTAAGCACAAAATTCAATATGGAAATTTCAAATAAAACACCTGGTGACTTTTTATCTGAAAATACAAAAACTGATGAGTTGAGGATGAGGCTGGCCAGGCAACATGCAAAGCAGCAATTAAAAAATATTTTCCTAAAGGTGCCCGTTGCCATATCCATTCTTCGTGGCCCGGATTATATCATTGAAGTTGTAAACGAGAAAATGCTGGAGTTTTGGGGCAACCGGGCAGAGGCAGTGTTGAACAAGCCCCTGTTTGAAGCTTTGCCCGATTTAAAAAACGGTTTGGAGGAGCATTTAGCTGCCTTGTATACTAACGGCAAACGGTTCGCGGGTGTGGAGGTTCCCTTAAATATATTGCGCAACGAAGCACTTGAAAGGGTATTTGTAACATTTGTGTATGAACCCTTGTATAAAGAAGACGGCAGCATCTACGCACTAATAGCTGTTGCGCATGAAACCACTGAGCAGGTAATTGCAAGGCAGACCACAGAAGAAAGCCGTCATCTTTATCACAACATGATCTACTCTTCGCCATCTTTAATTGCGGTGCTAAAAGGAGAAGACATGATCTTAACAATTGCCAACGATGCCATTCTAAAACAGTTGGGTAAAGGAAAAGATATTGTAGGCAAGCCCTATTTCAAATCTGTACCTGAAATGGAAGAACAGTTAGGCGATATTCTAAAGAATGTCTATAAAACGGGTGAGCCATTTTTTTCGAATGAGCTGCCCGTGCACCTTGTACGCAATGATAAAAAGGTACTTTCTTATTACGACTTCGTTTACCAGCCGCAAAGAAATAAAAATGGTGATATTGAGGGCGTAGCTATCATTGCAAATGAGGTAACCGCACAGGCACAATTCAATATAAAGATAAAAGAAAGCGAGGCAGGTTTTAGGCTAATGGCGGACCTGATGCCCGAGAAAGTAATCAACGCCGATGAAGAAGGCAACGTAATCTATTACAATGAAAATTGGGTGGAATACACAGGCTTTAGTATAGAGGAATTGAAAACCATTGGCTGGGTTAAATTGATCCATCCGGATGACCTGGAGGGCACTGGCAAAAAGTGGCAGCAATCTATTGAATCAGGAAATGATTTTGAAACAGAAACACGCCTCTTACACAAAAATGGTGAATACAGATGGCATCTAAGCCGTGCAAAAGCGGTGAAGTCAGCCGAGGGGAAAATAAAATTTTGGATAGGGGTAAACACTGATATCCAGCATCAAAAAAAACAAAGAGAAGAATTAGAAAAAGCGGTGGCAGGCCGAACGTATGAGTTGCTGCAAGCCAACGAAGAACTTCAACAAAAAAACCAGGAGGTAGCCATTAGTAAATACAATAAAAGGTTCCTCAGCGAATTCTCCGAAAAATTTTCAGCTTACCAGCTTCACAACGAATTCTTCAATTCGCTTGTACAGTTCATTGCCGACACTACCCGGCTGGACTATGTATTTGTTGGCAAACTTGAGCAAAATGATAAAGGTGAACAATTCATTAAAACCATATCTATCACTGCCTTTGGGAAACTAACAGGCAACATTAAATATCCCTTGCCTGGTGGACCGTGTGAGCAGGTTATCCAAAAAATTCATTACTCGTTTCCAAAAAACTGCCGACAGCTATTTGAGAAAAACACAACGATTCAACAGTTTAATGCCGAAGGATATTTAGGCTATCCATTGAATGATGACAAGGGAAATGCAGTAGGGCTGATCGCTGTGATGCATGGCCGGGAAATTGAGGATACCGACACAGTATCTTCCGTTTTAAAAATAATAGCAAGGCGGGCGGAAATAGAAATGGAAATAATAAAAAATGAAGAAGAATTAGTTTTTCAAAGTAGAGAAAAAGAAAAAAGAGCAGCTGAACTGTTGATTGCAAACAATGAACTTGCATTTCAAAATAGAGAAAAAGAAAACCGGGCTGATGAACTGTTGATTGCAAACAATGAACTTGCATTTCAGAACGCAGAAAAAGAAAACCGGGCTGATGAATTGATCATTGCCAACAAAGAACTTGCATTTCAGAATGCAGAAAAAGAAAACCGGGCTGCTGAACTGTTGATTGCAAACAATGAACTTGCATTTCAAAATAAAGAAAAAGAAAACCGGGCTGCTGAACTGCTGATTGCAAACAATGAACTTGCATTTCAAAATGCAGAAAAAGAAAACCGGGCTGCTGAACTGTTGATTGCAAACAATGAACTTGCATTTCAAAAT
>JBDSAA010000159.1:0-141283 GCA_039922375.1 Ferruginibacter sp. | reverse complement strand
CAATCGCTTGTTTGATTAAAATCCTCATGAATTAAAAAGTTGCGCTAAGTTACAATATGTTGTCTTTTTAAAATTGAAAATTTCAGTTACTTTTGCCATCCCTTTATAGTATTACCGGATTATTTTATTTCGGGATGTAGCGCAGCCCGGTAGCGCACACGTCTGGGGGGCGTGGGGTCGCAAGTTCGAATCTTGTCATCCCGACAGTTTGGATTCAACCGAGTCCAAAGCTCGTAAACTTCAATGTTTACGAGCTTTTTTGTTTTTAATGATTTCATTTTATATCAAACAATATCAATTGGAATGCGAACTAAAAGGTGACCTTCCAAGGTAACATATTTTTGAGGTCACCTTGGAAGTGTAACTAGCTAATAACAATTGATAGAATTAGGAACTCAAATACGATGGGTTGAACACCCATAGTTTAAGAAAGGACTGAAAGTCCATTTGGCGGCTTCGCCGATCTTTTATTTTGTTGATCTACAATTTTTAAAAGTTTTGTAGAAGCTAAAGCCTTGGGCTAAGTCCATAACTTAAACTAACGTGTTGTGACCAGTCAACCTTTCTTTTTCTTGAATTTGTATAGAATCTGAATTAGTTAGGTGACCTAATTTAACAGGTCACCCAATTAAATTGTTGAAACTATTTAAAATGAAAAATACAAACTCATTCGGGATTAATTTCTCACTTCGTAGTAGCAAAGAATCAAATGGAAAATGTCCAATCTATGCGAGAATTACAGTTAATTAGACCCGGGTCGAGCTTTCGATTAAACGACGTCTTCATCCAGCAGATTTGAATCGTGGTAAGAAGAAGCTAAACAGCTATTCAAAGGGAATAGCCGATATGTGCGACATAACCAACCCTCCTACCTTTCATATTGCTCGCCATACTTTCGCCACTACCGTAACATTGACCAACGGCGTACCTATAGAAACTGTAAGTAAATTGTTGGGACATAGCAAACTGATCACCACACAAATTTATGCTAAGTGGTAGAAAGTAAGTTAGGTGATGATATGTTCATGTTAAGTCATAAATTAAAGTAGAAACGATTCGATTCCTGCGTGGCGTGAAAAAAAATCGATCTCAAAATGAGGTCTGCTTTTTTTGTTGTTACGTTATCGGTAACTTCCTATAATGACAACTGACATTATACTCTATATCATTACCTGTGTAAGTTTTTTCCTGCTTGCATTCATCTCGTTTTTAAATCCATTAAAAATTAATATAGTTGCCAATAAATGGTTTGGCCTGTTTTTGTTTTCGGTGGGCTGTATGTTGTTGAATTTTATTATTTATAGTGTTAAAGCCGAGGCTGCATATACCCGGTTGATAGCATTTGGTGAGCTTTCGCGTTTTGCTATGGCACCTGCTCTATATTTAAGTGTATTACACTATGTATCGCCCGATAAAGAATTTAAGAGCAAAAGTTATCTGCATTTTATTCCTTTTATGGTATTCTTTATATACCTGGTTCCGAATGTAATTGCTCCGCAGTTTAGGTTTGGGGAACTTACTATATTGCCTGCAGTGGTTGGCCGATTTATACCAGTATTACTCTCTTCGTCCATAAAAATTCAACTATTTGTTTATTGGGTACTGGCTTACCGCAAGTTAGATCAGCATCAAAAAAATATTCAATTAATAGCTTCAAGCACCGGCCCTATTAATTTGCAATGGCTACGGCTTTTGTTGTTGGGCATAGCGTTTATGATATTCTTATGGTTCAATACGTTGTTCTTTAAAATTCAGCTTATAGAAAGCTTTAGTACGCCGGGCTATTTTGCAGGAGTACTTTTTATATGCTATTTTTTGTTGGCACAGAAAGAAATATACCCTTATAATACTGGTGAACTTAACGAGATAGAACTGGTAATTAAAGAAGTGAGAACCACAAAGCCCCGCTTTTCTGAGGATAGTTTATTGCAGCTTAAAGAAAAACTGGCTAAACTGATGGATGCCGAAAAGCTCTACCTTGATAACGAATTGGGCCTGCCGCAACTGGCTGCGGAAATGAATATTTCATCGCATGACCTTTCCTATTTGTTGAATGAAGGGTTTGGTAAAAACTTCTTCCAGTTTATAAATAGTTATCGAGTAGAGGAGGCAAAACAATTAATGTTATCAGAAAAACATAAACATCTTAATATTTTAGGCATCGCTTACAGCGCGGGTTTTAATTCAAAAACTACCTTTAATACATCCTTCAAAAAAGAAACCGGCTTATCGCCCAGTCAGTTTGTGCAACAGTTTAAGGAAAGTTTTTCAGCTGCTGCATTAAATAGCTAACAGGCAAACATGTTCGGATGGATAAAACCGAACGACGGCCACCCTTAGTTAAGATAATATTGTGTCATAAAAATAAATTTTATGACACATCGATCAAAATTTCAAAACACTCTTTGTTGTATACTGGCAGCACTGGTTACCAGTTGTATTATGCTGCGGGCAAGTATAAAATATCTTAGCGGGTGGGTTCCTTTTAAAGTACAAGTTATATTAGTACTGATGGGCGTACTGGTGACGGTAATTTATACCATCATCCAAAAAAAGAAGGCCGACAGAAACGGAGGGGACGGAAACGGGTTTTTCGCTTTTTGGCATAGTGTATTGCGTTATTTCCTCGCTTTGGACATGATTTCGTTCGCCCTGCAAAAAGTGTTTCATTTGCAGTTTGTGATTCCGCTGGCGATGCTTGATACGCCGTTTAGCAGCATGAAAGGTGATGACTTGATATGGGCTTTTTTTGGTAAATATTATTCGTTTACGCTAATTATAGCAGGTATGCAGGTGTTGGGGGCCATACTACTGTTATTTAGACGTACCTGGTTGCTGGGCATAATTGTTTTGCTACCTATTATGTTTAATATTTTACTGCTTGATTGGTATTACTGGATAACCTTTGTGGTGAACATGTATATAACCATACTTACCGCTGGTGCCGTTTATTTGCTTTTTACAGAGTATGGTAGCTTGGCCGAATTCTTTTTTAAAGCGAAGAGCAATTTGCCAACACTGAGTTTTAAAAGCGGTTTTCAGAAAAATCTTATCCGGGTATCGGCAGTACTTATCCCCGTATTATTTCTCTCAACCTACAAGTTCCCCAAAAGAGATCCCGAAATATTTGGAAAATATGAAGTGAAAAACCTGGTTATAAACGATACCCTGCAAACCGTTCAGCCCTGTCGCGATAGCCTATTAACCAAAGTTTATATTGATAATGGCGATTTGGTATTGGGATATAATAACGATTATAAGCGAATTGTAATTGGTAGATATACCTACGATACCGTTACAAAAAACATTACTGCCGCATGGCACTATCCGGCAAATCACCCCGATACTTTGTTTGCCAAAATATTACCCGGTAATACATCCCGTACCAAAATACTGAGTGGACGTATGGGGAAAGAAAACTTTAAGATGGAGTTGCTTAAAGTGGAGTAATTTGGAACATTTTGATAAACCAATAGAAGAGTTCCAGTACGTAAAAATTTTACCTTAAATAAGGTGCTTAGTTATATAAACTATTCTAAACGCTGTTTTTTAAATAAAGAAACACAAATGATAGCTACTATTTACTCAATTTCATGGAAAATAAGGAATGCTTGAAAATATTCAGCATATTCTTGTTCGGGAAGTGTAAATATCGTCCTGCCACCCCGACTTGATTTTTAAAAGAGGCGGTATCTTAAATCAAGTTAAAATCGCATTGGCCCTGAAACATCCAGAGCGTTGGCTAAAGCTTATTGTGCTTGAGAACATGACCCTAATCTTCGCATTGCGCTGCTTTTTGGTCACGGGCCCGTTTTTTCATGTGGAGAGGATGTTAACGCATATAAAGTGGAAGAAAGGCTAAGTTTCGTTAAGTTCATGTGCATTCATTAATCCTGAGTCATTGCGGCGGATAAGATCTACTCCTTCAGAAAACACAAGTAACTATAATTGGGCATGAAATACCTGTAGGTGACGGTTACCGATAGACTTTGCAGGCTTATGTGAACAGTAAAAATCTATAAATAGCAGCCATTTAATAATTCCTTTCATATTTATTGACATGAGTAAATATCAGGTTCTTAGAACATTAGCGCAGCAATTTTCTTTAAATCCTCCCATAAATAAGTTCGAAAATTGTACAGGGAGGACGACTTTTTCTAAAACCCGCTCTGGTAGTGGGTTTTAGATTTTGTCTCAAATCAGGTACAAATTATTATGAGACAACCATTTGTTAATTCGAATCCAGTCATGTCTCAAGTTTGAGAAGTTTGGAGTTCGAATAGATCCAGAAATTGATCCTTATTACATACAACACATCTTACTTTATATTTTTCCTTTCTGGTACGCTAACCGTACGTACGGTCCGATTCATACGGCTCTTCAAGACGATGGTGTTAATTAGTAGGCAGTGCATACGTTTCAATAAACAAACAGACCGAGCTGCATCTATACGCATAGTATATGTTAGCTTCCAATGCTGGCCAGTGAATCAAATAATCTAAAATGATAACGACCCGCTTACAGCCTGAGAAATTTCATCGTCGTACTCGGTGGTTTTTAGGGATTCCCGAAATTTGGTTATTATTGTTCCTTTAATTGACTTGCTTCAGTTTTATTAATAAAAAATTTTGGACGAACCAGAACCATATCACCAGGACGAACTGCTGTTGGAAATAGCAAAGGGAAATGAGAAAGCCTTTCGCCGCTTGTTTGATCATTACTGGAACAGGATTTATTCGGTGTCCCTGGTAGTGACCAAGAATCCGCATCTTGCTGAAGAAATAGTGCAGGATGTATTTTTGAAGATATGGGTGAAGCGGGAGCAACTATCTGAAGTGAAACGATTTGAGGGCTATTTAATTACGATAGCTAAAAATCATATTTATAATGAACTGCGCAGAAAAACCCTGGAGCAACCTTTTATAAACGGGCTTGAGGAGCACTTCCTCGAAACAACGGAATTGCCGGGGCAGTTACTGGAGCTCAAAGAGGCCACTCAATTAATTGCTAAAGTGGTGGCGGAACTGCCACAGCAACAGCGCCTGGTTTATGAAATGAGCCGTAACGAACAGCTCGATTACCAAACCATTGCTGAGCGGCTAGGGATCACCCGGTCTACGGTAAAAAACCACATGACCAAGGCCCTGCAAGCGATCAGAACCTACCTGGATAAACATAAAGGAGAACTGTTGTTTGCCTTTTTTCTCATGCGAAAATTTTAGTGATTGTTATATGCCTGTTATGCCTGCCTGAAATTATTTTTCAATTTTTTAAAAAAAGTTTGGGATGGAGTAGGACATGCTTTCTTTTCTTGTGTCTTTATATCACCAGACCATCAATAAAACTTGGCGTTGCCATTTTATCAATGATCCAGTAAACATTATCATCTATGCCCAGCAAATCTTTCGAAGAATTATGGAATGGTTATATCAACAGTGACTTGACTCAGGACGAGTTGGCCCATTTTATACAATTGTTGCAAGATCACAACTATGAGGCGCCCATTAAAGGTTCCATTGAGCAACTATTGGAACAGCATTCATCTGCAAATTTGGTAGATGAAAACAAGGCAACTATTATTTTTCAAAATGTCTTGAATGCTGCCGAAAAGGAGCAGAACACGCAGATTAGCAAAGTTGTTCCACTTACGGAAAAACCAAGAGTGTTCACCATGGCAAGAATAGCTGCTGCAGCTTCTTTGATCGGCTTTCTGTTTTTGGGAGCTTACCTCATGGTAAATAGAAATAAAGCGAATGAAGTTGCTAAAACTGTAGTGAAACCCAAAACCTTTAAAAACGATGTATTGCCGGGCGGAGCAAAAGCTATATTAACCCTCGCAGACGGTTCGGCCATAGTACTTGATGATGCTCAGAATGGTGCATTGGCTCAACAAGGAAATACCAAAGTCATCAAATTCGGGGCAAAGTTGTCATACGATCCTGCGCAGAGCGGCTCAAAAGATATTGTATATAATTCGATTTCCACACCCCGTGGCGGACAATACCAGGTTGAACTACCTGATGGAAGCAATGTGTGGTTGAATTCGGGTTCATCACTTCGGTTTCCTACAGCTTTTACAGGGAAACAAAGAAGGGTGGAGGTTACGGGTGAGGCCTATTTTGAAGTTGCAAAAAATGCAGCAATGCCGTTTGTTGTTAGCGTGGGTGGAGCGGAGGTTAAAGTATTAGGTACTCATTTTAATATCATGGCTTACAATGATGAAGCCATGATGAAAACGACTTTATTAGAAGGTTCGGTAGAATTTATGGCGGGTGGCAACAGCAACCTGCTTAAGCCGGGCCAACAATCACAACTAACACCTGGGGGCTCAATAAAAGTAGTGAGCAATGTGGATGTAGACCAGGTAGTGGCATGGAAGAACGGATTATTCCATTTTGAAAATGCAGACATAGGGACGGTGATGCGACAGCTATCGCGGTGGTATGATGTAGAGGTGGTGTATGAAAACAAAAATATCAATGATCAATTTGTTTTAGAGATGCGCAGGAATTCGAAGCTTTCGGATGTATTAAGGGTATTAGAACTTACTGGTGATATTAAGTTTGACATACAGGGAAAAAAGATTATCATCCTTAAATAAGAAGGCCATACCGGCGACCATATATTTTCAAAACCTAAACAAAACTTGCTTATGAATAAAATACACTTTTCCACTTAGATGCCCGCTTAAAGCCATTATCCTCTCAGATTGGCCAAAAAGAAACCGGAAGTACTACGAATACCTCCGGCAATTATTTCAGGCCAATCCAATTAAAAACGTAGAAGTCTCTTTATTGTTCAACCTAAAATCAATCCAAAATTATGCATTTGATTGCTTGTCGCCATGCCCTTACACGAAAAAGGGTTTGGAAAATTTTATTAGTGATGAAATTGATCGTTATTTTTTCTCTTGCTATTTGTCTGAATGCCTCGGCTACCGGCTTTGGTCAAACAGTTACGCTTTCGGAAAGCAGTGCTTCCCTGGAGACGATATTCAGTAAGATTAAAAAACAAACCGGCTATACTTTCGCTTGCACGAAAGCCCAGTTAAAAAAGTCTAAGCCAATTACGATTTCAATTTCTGATGCCTCCCTCAAACAAGTACTGGATATTTGTTTTCACGATCAGCCTTTAGACTACACAATTATTAGTGAAACGATTGTTGTCGTTAATCGAAAAGAGAAAGTAGCTGAAAGCGTACAATCATCTATTCCTTTGCCTGCAGTTCAAATACAGGGCAAGGTTTCCAATGAAAAAGGTGAGCCGCTGGCCGGTGCCAACATCGTTGAGAAAGGAACCAACAACGCAACTATTTCCGGCCAGGACGGGAGCTTCGGACTTACCGTAAGCAATTCAAAATCCGTATTAATTATTTCTTATGTTGGATATGTTACGAAAGAAGCACCCGTAGGTGACGAAAAAAACTTTTCTATATCACTTGCCTTAGTGAATTCCAAACTAAATGAAATAATAGTTGTAGGATATGGTGGTCAAAAAAGAGGCAATATTACAGGTTCTGTTTCTGTAATATCAAGTGAAGAAATGGAATCGAGGCCCAATACACAGTTTGGAAATCTTATCCAGGGAAAAGCAGCCGGTGTTCAGGTGCTTAGTTCATCAGGAAAGCCTTCTGAAGGCTTTAGCATCAGGATCAGGGGTACAAGCTCTATTAATTCATCCAGCGAACCTCTGTATGTAGTAGATGGTGTGCCTGCGTCTGATACCCGTAGCTTAAACCCTTCGGATATTGAAAGTATATCAGTATTAAAAGACGCTTCTTCTGCTGCAATTTATGGAGCCCAGGGAGCTAATGGAGTTGTGCTAATAACAACGAAAAAAGGAAAAACCGGAAAACCAAAGATCGAATTTAATTCCTATGCAGGTAGTTCAAGCGTTCAGAAAAAACTGGATGTTTTAAATGCAGATCAATACAAGGCATTAATGACTGAGATAGGTCAGAATACTGATTGGAGTTTATACACAGCTAATACGAATTGGCAGGACAAGATTTTTCAGCAAGGACGTTCTCAAAATTATCAACTATCTCTGTCCGGAAGAAATGAGAAAACCGGTTATTATATTTCCGGAGGATGGGTACAACAAGTGGGTGCGGTTAGAAGCGCTGAAATGGACCGTGCTAATTTTAAAGTAAATCTTGACCAAAAGGTCAATGACTGGTTGAAAGTAGGGACCAACTTAGCGTATACCCGGTACCATGATGTAGCCATAAACGACAATCAGCAGGTAAACAGAGGAGGCGTACTTCTTGGAGCGCTTAACACCCCTCCTGTTATTGATGTTTACAATGCCGATGGAACTTTTACCAGGAATCCATTCCAGGATTGGGAGAACCCCATCGCAAGTACCGATGGAGTAGACCAAACCTTTGTAACGCAACGTATATTAGGAAACATGTTTTCCGAAATTAGCTTCATTCCTGAACTTAAATGGAGAACCAATATAGGGATTGATTATGGCAATTCTACTTACAGCGGTTTCCGGGATCCGTTTCGTACCGGTGAGGGAAGAAGCAATGGAGGTATCGGAAAATATACTACAGGTCTATCAAACTATTGGATAGCCGAAAATACTTTATCCTACACAAAAACCATTCAACAA
Organism: Ferruginibacter sp.; assembly: GCA_039922375.1. Classification (GTDB taxonomy): domain Bacteria; phylum Bacteroidota; class Bacteroidia; order Chitinophagales; family Chitinophagaceae; genus Ferruginibacter. The sequence continues at coordinate 132,664 of JBDSAA010000159.1, read as the reverse complement.
CATAATTTCAGTGCTTTGGCCGCCGTTGTTTTTCAGAAAAATAATTGGGAAAAAAGTGAGATCGAAAGAAGAGGATTTACGGGGTCTGCTGTTATAACTCCCAACGGCGGTTCTACGGTATCAACAGCATTTGCAGAAAAATGGGCAAAAGCGAATCAATCTTATTTAAGCCGGATAACCTATGACTACAGCGGTAAGTATTTATTAACGGCGAATTTCAGGGCAGATAATTCTTCAGCTTTTGGTCCCGGTAACAGATGGGGTTATTTCCCTTCTTTTTCAGCGGGATGGCGGGTGTCGAAGGAGAATTTTTTCCAGGCAGGCTTCATTAATGATTTAAAAATAAGAGCAGGTTGGGGGATAGTTGGAAACGATCAGATTGGAAGCTATGCTTATTTAGCAACGGTAGGTGTTACAGCCTCTTATCCTATCGGCGGTGTCATTTTGCCGGGCACTTATCCTTCCAGTATTGGAAATTCTGATTTAAAATGGGAACAAACCCAACAGACCAACCTGGCACTGGATCTAAGCATGCTACAATCAAGGGTCAATTTTACGGCTGAAATTTACAACAAGAAAACTACCGACCTTTTGTTAAGTGTGCCCATCCCCAATTCTACAGGGTTGAGCTCCGGTATTCAAAATGTAGGTTCGGTACAAAATAAAGGAATAGAATTTTCACTAAATACCAAAAACCTTGTAAATAAATTTCAGTGGGAAACAGATTTTAATATATCATTTAACCGGAATAAGGTTGTGAATGTGGTTGGACAACAAATTTCTGGCGGAGGTATTATTAATGGTGATATTGCATTGAATAAAGCGGGCTATCCTTTAGGAATGTTCTATGGCTACGTTGCCGATGTTGTCGATCCGAAAACTGGCGATCTTTTTTATCTTGATTCAAAAGGCAATAGCACTTTTAATCCAAATCCTGCTACAGACAGAGTATTTATAGGAAACCCCAATCCTGACTTCATTTACGGACTTACAAACACCTTTTCGTTTAAAAACCTTAGTATAAGCGTTTTCCTGCAGGGAACGCAAGGGAACGATGTGTTTAATGCCAGCCGTATAGATAATGAAGCGATGGAAGGGCCTAAAAACCAATCTGCCGTTGTTTTAAGAAGATGGATGAAAACCGGGGATATCACAGACATTCCACGTTCGGGTAACACAAATAACGCCAGAATATCTACACGTTTTGTAGAGGATGGTTCTTATTTAAGAGTGAGAACGGCAACACTGGCTTATAGCTTGCCTCAATCAATATTAAGTAAGGTCAAAATTTCTGCAGCTAAACTATATGTAACAGGAGAGAACCTGTTCATTCTAACGGGTTATTCAGGCTTCGATCCGGAAGTAAATTTTCAAGGTGGTTCTAATACCGTTCAAGGAATTGATTATGGAACATACCCTCACTCCCGCAACCTGATTTTTGGTCTAAGTATTTCACTTTAAATAACGATTTCATGAAAATTAAAAATATAACACCATACTTTTTTGCAGCATCATTTCTGTTAAGTATGGCTTCCTGCAAAAAATTTACAGACTTAAAACCTATATCACTGGCTACAACGGCAAATGCTTATAACACAGCCCAGGATGCAGAAGGGGCGCTTATTGGCGCCTATGAATCCTTCCGCTCCCAGGAATATTATATATGGGATAACGTTGTACTGGGCGATGTAATCGCTGATAATTATTATGCCGGGGGGGATGACATTAATATTATTGCCATTGATAAATTAAACTTTTTGGCAGATAACCCAAGGTTGTTAAGAAACTGGAATTCTTTATACAACGCCATCTTAAAAGTAAATATAGTATCAGATAAAGTTCCCAACATCCAGGATGCAAAGCTCGACGTGGGCAACAGGAGAGCTCAAATTTTAGGTGAGGCGGCATTTTTGCGGGCTTATAACTATTATCAACTAGTAACTTTATTTGGCGGAGTTCCTGTTATAACATCCCCAATAACCTCAACCGACCCCAGTGCAACCAATGTCCCAAAGTCGACGGAAGAAGAGGTTTATACGCAAATAATTAAAGACCTGGAGTTTGCTGCCAATAATCTACCAGACAAATACAGTGGTGACATTAGTATAAGTAAAGGAAGAGCAACAAAAGGCGCTGCTAATGCACTACTTGCAAAAGCATATGCTCAAAAACCTGCAAAAGATTATAACAAGGTGCTGCAATATTGCAATGGCGTAATCAATAGCCCGATAGGATACAAATTGCTTAATAACTACGACTTTCTTTTTGATGGCAATCATTATAATAATGAGGAGTCCATTTTAGAAGCACAGTTTACTGGTACTCAAGGAGGAAACGGAAATTATGGTTCGTCTTTATTATTACCGCCATCTATCACCATTGATACGTGGAGAAAATTTATAACTCCTTCGCATGATCTGGTAAATGCGTTTGATGCTGCCGGTGATAATGTTCGTAAAAACGCTTCAATCAAATGGGAGTCTGCACCGTGGATTGATGAATACTGGGAAAATAAAATTAATGCAGTAATACCATTTTCCTATAAGTGGAGGAGCAAGGCAAATTGGGATAACAGCACCAGCAGACAATACATGCTGAGATTAGCTGATATTATTCTTTTAAAAGCGGAAGCTATGAACGAACTTAATCAACCTGTTGCCAATGTTAAAGCTATTCTTTTACAGGTAAGACAAAGGGTAAATTTAGGGGATGTTGCAGCTACTAATCAGGCAGATTTAAGAACAGCAATTTTAAATGAAAGAAGGTTAGAACTAGCGCAGGAAGGACAGCGTTGGAACGATCTTAAACGCTATGGACTTGCTGTACAAACCATGAATAAACTAAATGAAATAGATCTCAGAACGAACACGAAGACCAATTATAACGCCACCGCAACAAAACTATTACTGCCAATTCCTCAACAGGAGTTGGATAGAAACTCCAAGCTGGTGCAAAATACAGGTTATTAAAAAATAACCGACCCATTATTTAAGTAATTCTTGGGTCGGTTTTTCTCCTTCATTTAAAAAAGATAAAACTACGAATCAATGAAACTCTTATATATTTCACTCATAGGCTTATTTGCAATTGGAGCTATCAGTTCGTGCAAAAAAGAAGATAGCATTGCTGCGCCTACTACAGACTTTACTTTTAAAGCCGCCAATCTTGCTGTAAGCTTCACAAATGAATCTACAAACGGAAGATATTTCTCCTGGGATTTTGGCGACAAATCAACAGCTTCAACGAATATGTCGCCAGGGCATAGTTACATGGATGAGGGAACATATACCGTGGCTCTAACTGTTACAGGCCGCGACGGATCAACCAAAACAGTATCAAAACCCATAACAGTAACAGCTCCTCCTAACCTTGTGCAAGGTGGCAAGTTTGACGTAGGGGATGAGAACAAATGGACTCTATTAAATATATCGCCTGGTGTTGCTGTTTCTTATACAGGTGGCAAAGCAGTTTGGAAAGGTGGTGGCTGGGGCCATGCCGGTATTTACCAGGCCATCCAGGTTGAGGCCAATAAGAAATACCAGGTAAACATCACTGTGTCAGGAAGTGGCGCATCCGACACCTGGTTTGAAGTATATGTAGGAAAAGCAGCACCCGTACAAGGACAAGATTATAGCGACGGAGGAACCCGGTTAGCACTAAACACCTGGAACGGCTGTGGTAAAACTGCCTTTAGCGGACCGCTTACCAGCCTTTCCTGTGGAGGGCAAGGGGGAGGTGTGGTTGAATTTACCACAGCGGGCACTGTTTATCTTGTCATTCGCGGTGGAGGTGACAACCTTGGTACAACCGGCATTTCGGTCGACAATGTTGAATTGCGATTGCTTAAATAAGCAACGTTATTAGCAGGGGCTATTATCAGAAAAACATCAGCTAATCAAAAATTGGCTGGTGTTTTAATCACGCTGTGTTTATGCGAATATCATTGCTGGTTATTATTGTTATAGAAAAACTTGAAGTTTATGAATAAACATAAAATAATGCCGATCCAAAGAATAGAACAATTTGTACATCAAACTGCTTGCTTAATGGCTATTTCTTTGTTCACTATTGGAACTTTCCTGGGAAGCACGGGCTGTAGTAAAAAAAGTACGTCTACTCCCGTTATTCCCATTACACCAACTCCACCAACAACGACCAAGAGCGATGTTGATTTTTGGATGACAACCGCAAACAAATCATCTCTGCTTCAAAAGCAAAACTTGTCATTGGTGTTCACTAGTGCATCCAATGGCAATCCCTCAATAGAAGTAGATTCTACTCAGAAATTTCAATCAATAGATGGTTTTGGAAATGCACTGACGGGAGGTAGTGCTACGCTGATTAATGGATTACCCGATACGCAAAAAGATGCACTCATAAAAGAATTGTTTGGTGCAGATTCTACGTCTATTGGTATCAGTTATTTGCGCATCAGTATCGGGGCTTCTGATTTGGATGTAGCGGCTTCTACTTACAACGATTTACCGGCAGGTCAAACGGATCTAACGCTTCAACAGTTTAGCATACAAAAAGAAAAAACGGATTTGATTCCAATTCTCAAAAAGATTATTGCTATCAATCCTACTATAAAAATCCTTGGCTCACCATGGTCGGCGCCGAAGTGGATGAAAACAAATAATGCATTTGTTGGGGGAAGTCTAAAACCGGAATATTATGCTGTATATGCTCAATACTTTGTGAGGTACATACAGGCAATGAAAGCCGAAGGCATTACCATTGATGCGATCACCGTTCAAAATGAGCCACTGCATCCGGGCAATGATCCGAGTATGTATATGGAGGCTGCGGACCAAGCCAATTTTATTAAGAATAATTTAGGTCCCGCTTTTGAAGCAGCGAATATAAAAACAAAGATCATTATCTATGATCACAATTGCGATAAACCGCAATATCCATTGGCCATATTGAATGATGCCGCCGCAAAAAAATATATAGATGGCTCTGCCTTTCATTTATATGCTGGTAGCATCACCGCCTTATCGCAGGTGTACCTCGCACATCCCGACCGTAATGTCTACTTCACCGAGCAGTGGATTGGTGGACCAGGAAACTTTGCCGACGACTTGAAGTGGCATGTGGAAACCCTCATCATCGGTGCAACCCGCAATTGGAGTCGCAATGTTATAGAGTGGAATATGGCTGCGGATCAAAACTACCAGCCTCATACGCAGGGTGGGTGCACTACCTGCTTGGGGGCCCTGACGATCAGCGGAAATTCTATTACAAGAAATCCCGGCTACTATATCATTGCACATGCCTCAAAATTTGCAAAGACCGGATCTATTCGAATTCAGTCAAATCTTCCGGCCAACCTGCCCAACGTTGCTTTCCTAACACCAGAAGGAAAGAAAGTATTGATCGTAGTGAATAACGGTACTTCGAATAAAAGCTTCAATATTCAGTTTAAAGGAAAGATTGTTATTGCTGGTTTAGAAGCCGGCGCAGTAGGGACATTTGTGTGGTAATGGAATAAACATTCAACAAAAAATATTTTTTAAAAAATACATAATGAAGAAAAGCATTCTGTCAGTGCTCCTTTCTGCATCAGCTATACTTGTGTTTGCTCAAAACAAAGAGAAAAACAACTATGCAGTTGATAATAAAAAGGTTACCGTTTATGTTACAGCGGATAACTCCAGTTTTCGCCTAGCGCCTTCCGGCTCTTTACAATTTAAAGAGATGCGGCAACCCGGGGAAGGTGATTTAACAGTCTTTGTAAATCCGGCAAGTTCGTTTCAAACTATTAAGGGCATCGGTAGTGCTTTAACGGATGCGTCGGCCGAAACATTTTACAAGTTGCCTGCAGCTATTCAAAAGGAATTGTTGAAAGCGTATTATGACAAGGAAAACGGTATTGGTTATTCGTTGGCACGAACCAATATAAACAGTTGTGATTTTTCGACTGATACATACACTTACGTAGCAGACAATGATGCTCAGTTAAAAACATTTGATCTCAGTCATGATAAGAAATATAAAATACCATTTATAAAACAAGCCATACAAGCCGCTGGTGGTGAGTTACCGCTTCTTATTAGTCCCTGGAGCCCACCGGCCTGGATGAAAGACAATAACAACATGTTGAAAGGTGGTAAACTAAAGCCGGAGTTCTATCAAAGCTGGGCAAATTATTACGTGAAATTTATTAAGGGCTACGAAGCTTTGAAAATACCGGTTTGGGCTTTAACCGTTCAAAATGAACCAATGGCTACTCAGAAATGGGAATCATGTATCTATACGGCAGAAGAGGAACGTGATTTTATCAAAAATTATTTAGGGCCCGTATTACAAAAGAGTGGCCTCGCCGAAAAAAAGTTAATTGCGTGGGATCACAACCGTGATCTGATATACCAGCGAGCCAATACGATATTATCTGATCCGGCCGCAGCCAAATATGTATGGGGAATTGGTTATCACTGGTACGAAACCTGGACGGGTGCAGGCATGAATTTTCAGAATGTAAAATTAGTTGCAGATGCTTTTCCAAATAAGAGCCTTGTGTTTACCGAAGGCTGTATAGAGAAGTTTGATTTAAACAGGATAAACGATTGGAAACTGGGAGAAGTGTATGGAAAATCGTTGGTGAATGATTTTAATAACGGTACTGTTGCCTGGCTTGATTGGAATATTTTGTTGGATGAGAAGGGTGGTCCCAATCATGTTGGTAATTTTTGTTTTGCTCCCATACATGCGGATCTGCAAAATGGGAAATTGCTTTATACAAATATCTATTATTACATTGGTCACTTCTCCAAATTTATACGGCCCGGTGCTAAGCGAATCGCTTGTTCATCCAGCCGAGATTTCTTAAACACCACAGCGTTCAGAAATACGGACGGAAGCCTTGCGATCATTATATTAAACACTACCGATCAAAATCTACCATACTATTTATGGATTGATGGGAAAGCTGCGCAGGCTACCAGTATGCCACACTCGATTGCTACTATTGTTATGAAATAGAAATTTATGGGCGGGTTTAATGTGTCAGACGCGGTAAAAGGGTGTTTCTTAACGAACACAATTAATCATTTCATAATTTAAACGAAAGCATGTCGATGAAAATAAAGTCAGCAAATAAATTAAAATCTGTCTGCATAAATACCCTTGTGCTTATACTGTTTGGATGCACCATGTTTGCACAGCCTAAAAACGATCCCAAAATGGATGCGTTCATATCAAACCTGATGAAAAAAATGACCCTGGATGAAAAGATAGGACAGTTAAACCTGGTTTCAGTAGGGTTCGATGTAACAGGGCCCGTTGTCAGCAAAAATGTGGACGAAAATATCCGTAAAGGAAATGTTGGAGGCGTGTTTAACACGTTCACTCCTGTGGCAGTTCGCAAACTTCAGGAAATGGCGGTTACTCAAACGCGGCTTAAAATTCCACTGCTTTTTGGTTACGACGTTATTCACGGGCACAGGACAATCCTTCCCGTTCCCCTGGGTTTATCTTCTTCCTGGGACTTGGTTTTGATCGAAAAAAGTGCCCGCATTGCAGCAGAAGAAGCATCGGCCGATGGTTTAAACTGGGTGTACTCTCCAATGGTAGATATTGCCAGAGACCCACGTTGGGGAAGAATTGTTGAAAGTGCCGGCGAAGACACCTGGCTGGGCTGCCAAATAGCAAAAGCGATGGTAAAAGGCTATCAGGGGAATGACCTGTCGAAAAACAATACCGTAATGGCGTGTGTTAAACACTTTGCACTTTACGGAGCCATTGAGGCAGGCAGAGACTACAATACTGTTGATATGAGCCGCAGAAAAATGATGCAGGACTATCTTCCCACTTATAAAGCCGCTATTGATGCGGGTGCAGGTTCGGTTATGAGTTCTTTCAATGAAATTGATGGAGTTCCAGCTACCGGCAATAAATGGTTGATGACCGATTTGCTGAGAAAACAATGGGGTTTTAATGGGTTCGTGGTTACAGATTATAGCGCCGTAAATGAAATGCTTAAGCACGGTTCAAGTAAGAACGAATACGAAGCCGGAGCGCAGGCTTTAAAAGCAGGAATTGATATGGACATGGTGGATGAAGTCTATTTGAGTCAGCTTGGCAAATTGGTTAAAGATGGAAAAGTAAACGTTGGCCAAATTGATATGGCATGTAAAAGAATCCTTGAAGCAAAGTATAAGCTGGGCTTGTTTGCAGATCCTTATCGTTATGTATCTAATCCTAATGCGGCGGAAATACAAATGAAAAAAGAATTCAGAGATGCAGCCCGCGATATTGCATGCAGAAGTATGGTGCTTCTTAAAAATAATGCGCAAACATTGCCGCTGAAAAAGGCTGGTTCAATAGCCCTTGTTGGGCCTCTTGCCCGCAACCAGCGTGATTTGATTGGCAGCTGGAGTGCTGCAGGCGACTGGAAACAAGTTGTAAGCGTGGAGCAGGGAATTAAAAATTTAACAGGAAACGCCCTGCAGATAAATTATGCAAAAGGAGCCAATTTTATAGAGGACACATTGCTCATTAACAGGTTAAATGCCGATGGCGGTAAATTAGATATTGATGCCCGTTCTTCTGATGAGATGATTAGTGAAGCGGTCGCCGCAGCCATAAAATCAGATGTGGTAATTGCAGTAGTAGGAGAGCCGCAAGGTATGAGTGGCGAAGCTGCCAGCAGGGCTGATATTGGCATACCGGGCAAACAATTAGACTTATTAAAAGCCTTGAAAGAAACCGGGAAACCGCTTGTAATTGTTTTGATGAACGGAAGGCCGCTTACCCTGAAATGGGAAAATGACCATGTCGATGCTATTTTGGAAACCTGGTATGCAGGCACTGAGTCCGGAAATGCTATTGCAGATGTACTGTATGGCATTTATAATCCATCCGGTAAACTAACTACAACATTTCCGCAAGTAGTAGGGCAAGTGCCGCTTTATTACAATCATAAAAATACAGGCCGTCCATTTTTAGGGGGGCCATTGGATAAGTATCAAAGCCGCTACCTTGATGTAAGCAACGATCCCTTGTACCCATTTGGCTATGGATTAAATTATTCAGCTTTTTCATATAGCGATATTAAGCTCAGTCGTAAGTCAATGAACGCTGAGGGATCTATCAATGCTTCTGTTACTCTAAGTAATACTGGCAGTTATGATGGAGAAGAAGTAGTGCAATTATATATCCAGGATGTAGCCTCTTCCGTAACCCGCCCCGTAAAAGAACTTAAAAACTTTAAAAAGATATTTTTGAAAGCTGGCGAGAAACAGACTATCAGATTCACAGTATCTGAGGACGATTTGAAATTCTACGACGCCGGGATGAAGTACGCTGCGGAGCCCGGAGATTTTAAGTTGTTTATTGGAACCAATTCAAGAGATGTTAAAGAATCCACTTTTACTTTAACTAAATAAACCATTATTTTCCTGCCTGATAATTTGTTTGCTATTGCTGTATCGGGAAGTTTGATCCAAACAGAATAAATGAATGGAAGCAGGGAGAAGTATATGGAAAATCGTTGGTAAACGATTTCAATAATGGTACTGTTGCATGGCTTGACTGGAATATTTTGTTGGAGAAGGGCGGCCCCAATCACGTTGGTAATTTTTGTTTTGCCCCCATCCATGCGAATCTGCAAAATGGAAAATTGCTTTATACAAATATCTATTATTACATTGGTCACTTCTCCAAATTTGTACGGCCCGGTGCTAAGCGAATCGCATGTTCATCCAGCCGATATTTTTTAAACACTACTGCTTTTCGAAATACGGACGGAACCTTGGAATCATTATATTAAACACTACCGATCAAAATCTTCCATACTATTTATGGATTGATGGGAAAGCTGTGCAAACTACCAGTATGCCACACTCGATTTCAACTATCGTTATGAAATAGAAGTTTATAATGTTTTAAATATCGAATTACTGACATTGAGGCTCAATATTGTGTATGATTTTTTTACTTCAATGTATCATCAGCAATGCAAGCCAATCGCTTTAAGTCCATTATAAATAAGTTCGAAAATTATACTGGCAAGACGACTTCACAGGACAAGCTGGAATTATTTCCACTTGTCCTGTTTTATTTTCGTTAGAACCTAAGTTTGTACGCTCCCCCAAAAGTTCTACCGGCGCAGTTGCTGCCAAAACTCCAGCCAATAAAGCTTTTCATTTACTTCTCACCAATTGAATATCTTGGCATAAGCAGTTGCCAGTGATACCTGATGGCTAACAGCCGGATGGTAACGACACTAGTAATACAGGCAGCCTGGCGCAAAAAACAAAGCGGCTTTAACATTGAAACAGTATCAGGCGAAACCTTTCACGCAAAGAAATTAATTTTTGCTACCGGAATAAAAGATAGCATACCTGATATCCCGGGGCTATCGGAATGCTGGGGTATTTCTGTTATTCACTGTCCTTATTGCCATGGTTACGAAGTACGGCAACAAAAAACAGGCATTTTAGGCAACGGAGATTATGGCTTCGAGTTCTCTGCGCTTATTTCCAATTGGACAAAAGACCTTACACTTTACACAAATGGCCCATCAACTTTAACGGCTGACCAGGCAGCCAAACTGCATAAACACCACATAGAAATTGTAGAAGATGAAATAGAAAAGCTTCTCCATAAAAACGGTTATCTGCAAAAGATCATTTTTAAAAATGGCAGATCAATGCCTGTAAAGGCGCTTTATACCCGAACACCTTTCGTACAACATTGCACCATACCAGCTTCGATAGGATGCGAAATAAATGATGATGGATACCTTACAGTTGATCCATTTCAAAGGAGCAGCATTCAGGGTGTTTTTGCTTGTGGTGATAACACGACACGTAACCGAACGGTAGCAAATGCTGTGGCAATGGGCACGACAGCAGGTATGATGCTAAACAAAGAATTAATCGAAGAGGATTTTTCATAACGCTGCAAGATTTTATTTACAGGTGTGCAAGGCATTTATTCTATTACCAACCTTATGGAAATGGAAAAAGCGGATTTCAATAAAGCAAAGACTAATCCTTGTACACACAATGTCCTCAGCTCACAACAGGCGCAGCAATGAGGGGTTGACTCGGAGCAAAGGTTTCCTGTGTCGGGCAGTTACTACTTTTGTGTAGCAAGAGACATTGCAACATAAACAACTCGAGATAAATCCAATCAAACTGCATTTTCGTCCAATCCAAAAGGCGCTTGCCCAAACTAATTTTGTGGAATAAATATTCACAATAAAAATCTCAAAATGAAAATTATCATCGTTGGTGCAACAGGCACTATGGGCAGGTATCTCGCCAGTGCATTTGAAAAAGAACATGAAATTGTAAGAGTCGCCAATAGGGGTGGAGACATCCCGACGGATATTACTTCAACAGCATCCATTGAAAATATGTTTGAGCAGGTAGGTGCGTTTGATGCATTGATCTCTACCGCCGGTCCAACACATGTGGGCCCATGGAAAAGCCTTACTGATAAAGAATTTAGAAAAGGAGTAGAAGGTAAAATGATGGGGCAAATTAATTTAGTGCTCATCGGTCAGCATACGATCAATCCAAAGGGATCATTTACGTTGATCTCCGGTGCCTTAACACACGACCCGCAAAAAAACTTTGCCAATGCATCTGCTGCCAATGGCGCAGTAGAAGGATTTGTTCGTGCAGCAGCAATTGAGCTGGAAAACGGTATCCGCATTAATGCAGTAAGTCCGACAGTCATCGAAAACTCTCCTCAATATTTTCCATATTTTCCCGGCGATATTCCGGTAACGATGCAACAATTGGAATTCGGCTTTCGTAAAGCTGTATTCGGCGCAAATACAGGGCAAATAATAAAACCTTATTAATTTTTATTTCCGTGTAAACCACCAGGGGTGCTGGCTCTTTTTCGGAAACCAGGTCACATTAAGACTCCGGACGAAGCCCGGCCTTGTGGAATGTTTCGCGACCTAAAAATACCGTCTGCTATTTTTTCGCCATACCTGCCAGCATACCTTTTAAATATCCCATCGTTTCTGAAACGGCGGGTATTGGGTTGTCGGGGAAACCTTCGTATTCTATACTCACCAGGTTATTATATTTTATCTTGATCAACGACTGCACGATGGCGGCAAGATTGAGCACACCCCGGCCCGCCTGGATGGTAGTGCCGTTAGGTTCGGTAGAATTGATGTCCTTAAAATGCAGGTCGTACAACCGTTCACGGTATTTTACAATGTCCGCTGCCGGATCCGCTTTTGCACGGGCAGTATGTCCTACATCGATACACATGCCAATCCTTGCATCGTAGGCCTGAACTGCTTTCCATACATCAACGGGTGCAGGAAAACGCTTGTCTTCCGGACCATGGTTGTGTATAGCCAGCCGGATATTATATTCTTTCACCATGCGGTCGAGCACGGGCATTGAATCCGGATGCGGACTGCACACAATGGTTGCAATGTTGCAATCCTTTGCATATTGAAATGCCCTTCGGATATTGGCTTCATCATTTTCCATGGTGATATTGCCGCAACTGATGGGGGTAATTCCAGCATCGGTGAATTGCCTGATGACTGCTTTTCTTTCATCAGGTGAGCTCGTCAACGACAAATGAAAATCTTTGATGGAGATGTAATTCAATCCAAGTTGCTGCATTGCTTTAATTGTATCGGCTACCGATAATTTTCTGAAGGTGTAGGAAGCTATGCCCACCTTAAAGCCATGCCATGGATCTTTAATTTCCTTATAGTCAGAACCTGTCTGGATGGCGATTGCTGCGGGGGTGTTTCCAAAAAGCGAGGACCCAACGGCAGTAAGCAGCCCTGTTTTAATTACATGCCGGCGAGAAAATAAATTATTCATATAAAAGTTTTAAAGCATTCCGGTAAATCAAATTGGTGATAGCACATTCCGCTTACGCAACGCAGACATTAAAGATAAGGAGTAATTTTTTTTAAGGCAACGATAAGCTGCCGGAGAGGGTAGAGGAAAGAGCACGCCGCCAGTAGCAGACGCGATGAAACAGTGCTGAAGCCGGACGCATTCCGGTAACTTTTTAACCAGCCCTATTGTTTTGATTCAAAGCTCGACTCAGTGCTTTTCATTCCATTGCTCATTACAACCCAGTCATCAAACTGGTCTTTAAACACTTTCGCATTCATCACCCTGCGGGTTACCGCTGTCTTATCATTATAATATTCCCGAACAGTAAAGTCTATCTGTGCAATAGTAACTTTTGCCTTTGGTGGAATACCATCTATTTTGTCCTGCACATTAGCGATAGCACCACTACCGATTTTTATAGAAGCAATGGTGATGGATTGTTTGGGACTGGAACTCGTCTGAGCCCGATCCCATTTGCCCCGCATTGCCTTTTCAATATCAGCTTTTGCAGGTGTTTGGCCAAAGCAGTTAACCCCTGCAAACAAAAACAGCACAACCAGTATCTTTTTCATGATGTATATTTTAAACTAAATGTACAGTATTGTCAATTCAATCAATTTAATAATCCCGTGGGCCCGGGCACAGGGTTTTGAACATAGCCAAACGATTTCCGAAATACAAATCCGAAAAAATGAAGCTTCATTGGCGTCGCATTTCTATACAACTCAGTTTCGTTGGTCCGGGCTGCGAAGCCGTGTGGTGCATCGTTGCATCGTGGCCCTCTTATACTGAATACCATTGGGCAACTTTAATTGCGTTACAGAAGCGGGTGGTTTACCCTGCTCAACCGCTGACGGGGTTTTCAACCGCCGTCAGGGTTGGGGGCACAGTTGCCTGCGAAAGCATATCGTGGTATAGCCAACGAAAACCTATTCGCACAACCCCGACGGCGGCTTCGGCAAAAACTTGATCAACCTGTTTATACAATTTAAAAGCTATTGTAATTTTGCAGCATGGCAGATGTGCATGATCAAAAAACCAGAAGCTATAACATGAGCCGCATCAAAGGCAAGAATACCAAGCCGGAGATGCGGGTGCGTAAGTTTTTGTTTGCACACGGCTTCCGCTATCGCCTTCATGATAAAAGACTACCTGGTAAGCCTGATCTGGTTTTACCAAAATACAAAACTGTCATCTTCGTACACGGCTGTTTCTGGCACGGACATATCCACTGCAAATATTATATAATACCCAAAACACGTACGGACTGGTGGCTAAATAAAATAAATGGCAACATCATCAAAGATGATAAAGCCATAATAGCATTAGAAAAAGATGGCTGGAAAATTATTACCATCTGGGAATGTGACCTCAAACCTGCCAAGGTTGAAAATACACTGAATGCTCTCTTGGAAAAACTCTCCTGATTCTTTATTGTGATGGCTCAATAGTGACTTAAAAGCAAATGTATTTTCCTTCAAATTATTTATACTTACGGTTTAAATTAGAACAGCCAGGATGAATGCAAAATATCTTAAACCACTCCAAATATTTTTAATGAACGATCAGCCATTTGCTTGTCCTTATTGTGGTGCAAGATGTTTGGAGATTGCCAGCTTTCATCATACCAATGCAAAGTTGTTTGTTCAGCGATGCTTAAACGATGCATGCGGTTTTATTTGTAGTGAGGAAGATTATGAAGGATTTTTAAATAACTTGTAAACGGTAGTAATGTAATATTTAGTATTGCACACCCTTAAACTTTTACATGGCACAAGTTAACCTTTGGACAAGAGACGAATTGATACTTGCATTGAATCTTTATCTGAAACTGGAGTTTGGAAAATTGCATTCAGGAAATCCACAAATCATTCATTTAGCAAATTTATTGGGTCGGACACCTGGTTCCATCGCAATGCGTCTGAACAACTTTGCGAGTGTTGACCCCTATCATCAGCAAAGAGGCATTGGCGGTTTGCCCGGTGGAAAAAAACAAGTAGAACCCATTTGGAATGAATTTATAAACAATAAAGACGAACTTCTTTTTGAAAGTGAAAGAATATTGGCGCAAAGAGAACACATAGCCATTGAAGATAAATTTGCCGAATTGCTAAGAGGCACTGAACATCTGAAAGGAGAATACAGAGTGAGAGAGGTTAAAACTAGAGTTAACCAAAATGTATTTCGTCAAATTGTATTAGCAAATTATTCAAACAAATGCGCTATTACAGGAATTGACTTGCCAGATTTATTGGTAGCCAGTCACATCATACCATGGGCGAAAAAAGAAGAAGAAAGATTAAATCCTGAAAATGGTATTTGCCTTTCCGCTTTATACGACCGAGCTTATGATAAGGGCTATATTGGGATTACAGAAAAGTATGAAATTATTTTATCTGCCGGATTGAAGGAGAAGCACAAAGAAGATTATCATGCCAGATATTTTGCATCCTTGTCCGGATCAAAAATTGTTCTCCCCAAAAAATATTTCCCTAAAAAAGATTTCCTTCAATTTCATATGGATGAAATTTTTAGAAAGTAAAAGTCTCAAATAGTCAACAAACGAAAGTAAATATCCAGACTAGGAGCAAAAGGATATTTCTCAGGATGTGGCGGATAGAAATTGGAATGGAAATAGAGCCCAAGGTTTCTATGCCCGATTATCTGGTTAAAAGTATAAAAGGTGGTTACCAGGACTTCACAATTATAATTGATCCTGAATTACCAGGAACAATTGCTCCTACCGGCGTAGTTCACTATGCAAAAGATTTAAACACACATCTTGTGAAAGATAACTATTAGAACTTGGATTAAGGCGCCTCTCTGTGAGAGAATATGCAAGGCTGCAAGGTTTTCCGGATGATTTTTATTTTACCAATAAACGAAGTTTCTACAAGCTTATTGGCAATGCAGTTGCTATTGATATGGGGCGTGGGATCGATTTTGAAGCGATGGAATATTTCAATTGAAAGACTAGACAGTTATATTTAATAGAGTTCATAAAAATTTGCAAAAATGTATAGTTGAAAAATTAGTTATTGTGGCGTTTTCTTTCATAGGCTTTGAGTGCAGTTCAAAGCCTGTTGTTTTTGTCACGTAATGTTACATCATAGTAGCAATCTTTTTCTTGTTAAAATACGGAATGAGGACATGTCACCAGAAAGAAGAGAAAATTTTGTGTTTTATACTTTTTAATTAATAACTGGCAATATACCCGGCAAAGAGAGCTATCATTCAAATGGAATCGCCTCATTCTGGACCTTGATCATAACTTACAGCTCAGACTTAAAAATTACTTTCAGATATATCAATTTAAATATTTCTGTAAATAGTTACCCCTATACTTGGTACGTAGGTGAGTTATTAACTATTTTAGAGCAATTAATTTAAAATAGCCCTGTTCATTTTATGTCTCAAAAATTAGCCCAAGTTAAAAAGCCAATATTAAAAGCGGTTGATTTCTTTTGTTGTTCGGGTGGGGTAACCAACGGATTTAAAAAGGCTGGTATAAAAGTATTAGGAGGAATTGATGTCGAGGGCGCATATAAGGAAACCTATGAGAAGAATAATAAAGGGTCAAAATTTCTCGAAGCCGATATTGCAAAGTTGCAACCAAAAGATTTGATTTCCGCATTTGGTATATCAAGGAACATGGATGATCTCGTTTTTGTAGGATGTAGTCCTTGTCAATATTATACGAATTTAAAAACTGATAAAACAAAATCTTCAGAAAGTAGATTGCTATTAGAAGATTTTCAAAGATTTGTTGCGTACTTCAATCCAGGATTTATATTCGTTGAAAATGTTCCAGGGCTTGAGACAAAGGAAGAAAGCCCTCTGTCTTATTTCAAGCAATTCTTAAAAAGCAAAAATTATACATTGGATGAAAGTATAGTTAATGCTGCCGATTATAACGTACCCCAAAGTAGGAGAAGATATGTTTTAATCGCTTCACGTGTAACTAATAAACTAAAAATACCAAAGCCGACAAATAAAACGAAAAATACTGTACGTAGCACAATAGGCCATTTACCTCAAATAAAAGCTGGGCATAAGGATGGCAAAGAATTAATGCATTGGACTGCCGGCCTTGCTCCTATAAATTTAAAACGTATTCAAAATACGTCTCATGATGGAGGGAATAGGCTGGAATGGAAAGATGACAAAGAACTGCAACTTAAGTGTTATGAAGGAAGAGATTCGATTTTTTCCGATGTCTACGGCCGAATTTACTGGGATTATCCAGCACCTACCATTACCACCAAATTTAATAGCTTCACAAATGGCAGGTTTGGTCACCCTGAACAAGATAGGGCGCTTTCGCTTAGAGAAGGGGCATTGCTTCAATCGTTTCCGAGCGATTATAAATTTTATTCGGACAATATGGGAATAGTTGCAAGGATGATTGGAAATGCTGTGCCACCTAAACTTGCTATGGTAATTGGTTCTGAATTAGTGAAAAGAAACAGGGAATTAACTCTTCTATAGCTTATGAAGTCAGATGTAATAAAAAGTTTTGCAGATAATCCTTCAGCAACCACAATGGATGAAATTATCAGTCTTGCGAAAAATTCAATTACTGATGAACAAATAGCAGAGCTTGCCACTATTTTAGCAGAATCAGGAGATACATTAAATTTTGAAAATAATATATTGGCCGCTGATATCCCATCAACAGGCGGTTTGGGATCATTATCAACAATACTAACTCCATTAGTGCTAACCGAATTGGATTTTATCGTGCCAAAATTAGGGATCGCAGGAAGGCCGGCAGGCGGGATAGATGTGTTATTCCAAATACCAAACTACAAAATACATTTTAGTAGAAAAGAAGTTTTAGCGTGTTTGGAGATGAGTAAGTATTGCCATTTTTTGGTTGGAAATAATTATGCACCTCTTGATTCAGTTCTTTTTAAATACAGATCAAATGTTAAGGCGAAAGCGGTGCCGGCCCTGGTCATTGCAAGTATATTATCCAAAAAAATTGCGGCCGGCCTTAAAGTGACAGGTTTAGACGTCAGAGTTTCATCATTTGGCAATTTTGGAATCACTTGGAATGAGGCGATTCAAAATGCCCGGCAATTCATTACGGTTGCAAATATGATTAATATAAAAGCAGTGTGTTACTTGAATAATTTTAATGTTTTACAACAACCCTATATTGGAAGGGGGGAATCTCTTTTGGCTGTACACAATATTTTCAATGACGTAAATGAACCTTGGCTAACAAATCATTTATACAGATGTATAGAAATGGCAATTGAATTAGATGTTAAGGGTAATTTGGTTTCAAATATTCCTCTGAAAGTTTTAAAAAAAAATTTCGAATATAATTTGATAGCCCAGGGCAGCTCTATGGATAACTTTTACAAAAAGGTTGAAGAGGTAGAGAAAGAGCACATACATTCGATTGTTAGTCAGACATCCGGATTTCTAAAAATTAATTTGTTCTTACTACGAGAATTGTTGGTTAACTATCAAAAAATACAGGAGAGTCCTACAGATTTATTTCCTGATCCATGTGGCATAATTTTTAAAAAAAAATCTCAAGATTATGTACAAAAGGGTGAAATAATCCTTACATACAGAATTATTGAAAAGTTTAACGAAAGTTTTTTACTAAATCTTTCTCGAGTAATCGAAGTTGAAGCCAGATATGAACAAGATTTCGAATTCCAAATAATAAAATAATTTATGGCAAAATACTGCTGTTTTAATTGCCCAGAAATAGGGCATGATGATACTAGAGAAAAGGAAGACACATGTCCAACATGTAGCAGTACCTATGGATTCCCTCTAACTTATGCACCGCAAAAAATTGGAAAATATGATATTATCAAACCGATTAGTAGAGGTTTTTATGGCGCTGTTTATCAGGTCAAGGATGAAATTCTAGGAAAAGATTATGTGCTTAAAATAATTCCTAAATCAATCTACGCACTCCACAAAAAAGATTTTTTTAAAGAGTGTAAGGATCATGCTGAACTGGCAAAAGGAAGTGCTCATATTGTAGGGATAAGTTCAGCTGAAGAAGAAACTGTAACTTTTAAAAATGGCAACGTTGTAGATTGTTACGTCGCTGTTTTAGATTATATACCAGGTCGCCTCTTAAAGGATTTATTACTATCTAGCGATATTATTCCCGCCGCCATCATAGCACAAATAGCAATTGATCTATTTCGGATACTTGATGTATTGAAAATTAAACATAAAAATCATAATGATCTTCATCCCGAAAATATAATAATTCAAAACTTATCAAAAGAAGAGAGAAGACCGTCGGAAATTGAGGGTCACATTCGTGTCGTTGCTATCGATATCGGATCATTGACATCTGAAAATAAAGCGGGTGATTCTCCTGATCGGCATGGCGATGTACATTGGGTGGCAGATTATTTAATAAAACTCAGTGAAAAATTAATTAGACACCCAGATGAAGTTACAGACCAAAATTATCGACTTGCAAGTTTGCTTGAAGATAGGGCCAAACTATTATTCCCAATTGCTGAGTATCAAAGGTCTCCAAATTTTGATGAAGTTACAGAAGATATTGAAAATTGCTTCAATCAACAGGCCTTCCCCTGGGAAGAACCACTGAAATTATTAAATTTCAATGATACCTATAACGCTCAAACACTGGACCCTTGGTTTGTACCTTCCTTACTTGTTGATCCAAGCGATCAATGGTTAAATCGCATATCGGGAAAAGGGCCTCTTGTTATTACGGGAATGCGTGGATGTGGAAAGACAATGATGTTAAGGGCACTACAGTTTCATGCAAGGGCAGCAAATTCAAAAATTAATTCTGGAAAAGATAAAAACGTACAAATAGAGCGCCTAAAAAATGAAGGATATATTGGAATTTATGTATCATGTAATAAATTATTGGATGAAATCGGCAAACCTGCAAATCAGCCGTTACATCAACCGTTTTCTAGGCTTTTTATTCGGTATGGTATTGAGGCTATCCAGGCTCTGAGACATTTGAAATCTATTTCAGAAAGCTATGTAAAAAATGATTACTATAAAAATTTCATTGAAGTTTACAGAGAACATTTGACAGAATTTGATTTACTTGATAATATTCAAAGTGAATATCAATTGGAGCAACAGCTATTAAAAATGATTTATTCCTTAAATAAGGGAGAAGAGAAATATATAGTTAAAGTAAATCCTTCTAATGCTTTCCCTGCTCTTGCACAAACGATACGTAAATGCTCCAAGCTTTGGTACAATAATTATATTCTGTTTTTGTTAGATGATGTTTCCACAAGATATTTGGGAGAGGAAAATATAAGAAATTTACTTTCTTCTTTAATTTTTCAAAGTGAAGAGTGTGCTTTTAAGATTACGAGCGAAGTTCAAACTATTGAACTCGTTTTATTCTCACCAGGTAAAATTGAAAAAGCAAAAAAGGGAAGAGATTTTGAAACTTTCGATTTAGGTTCAGCAGTTAATGAAAAAATAAGAAACAAAGGGGGGAAGAAATTTGTAGCGGATATTTTAAATAGAAGGGCCAACGGTAACATAAAGCATCCTCCAAAAACTCCCGCAGAATTGTTAGGAGATACAACTTTAACTTCTATTGCCAAAAGTATCGTTAATCGTGGAGACGATAAGACTCTTCGAAAAAGCATTTACTTTGGCATGACAGCACTGGCAGGAGTTTGCGTGGGTGATATTGGTGATATCATTAACCTATATGATTTAATCATTAGACACTATGATCAAACCAAACAGATATATCCAATACCGTCAAACTTACAAAGTGAGTGTTTTCAGAATTTATGTAGCACTAGATTACATGAAGTCAATAAAAGAGGCAGCTCTTTTAAAGACTTTGCTATCTCATTTGCAGAGGCATCTCATCAATTGTTAATGAAATCATCCAGGGATGGGAGTTCTCGGTTAAGAGAATATTATTCTATCTATGTCAGAATAACTACTGGCAATATGGAAGCACAGTACCAGAAGATACGTGAATTGTTAGATGCTGGAATTTTCGTGTATTCGGGAGGTGCAAGTACTCCAAGAGCTCTCGGAAATGATACTAATCCAATCAATCAGTTTAAACTGACATATAGAAAACTATATGGCATTTCTAATCTAATAGGATTAACCCAAGGTGATAGATTCGAATTGACTGGGGAAGATCTCGAAAACTGGTTAAATAATCCAGCCAATGGCAAAGAGATTTTGATTAAGAACGTTGGCGGAGTAAGTTCTAATGTAGATCAGGGCGATGATTTGGATGAACCGCTTAGTGTAGATTCTGCGATCAAAACCGAATCTAAATTTAGTGCAGAAACAATTCAAGGAAAATTGCCATTTGGATTTGACAATCTATCGGATGTTGAATATTATGAGAAAGATGAAATCCAAAAACTTGTTGAAGATAAAACACCAATCTGTAATGAAATTAAATTTCAAGATTTGCAAAATGAAAATTTTGATTATTTAATTGTAGCACTTGGGTTTGAAGACAGGACGTTACATAGTTTAACAAGTCTTCTAAGACTCAAACCTAAAAAGGTAATGCTAATCCAGTACGAAGAACAAGGTAAATCTCAGGAAATAATTGAGGAAATTAAGAAAGCACAATTAAGTTTTGAAATAGTAAATTTTGAACAAGTAAAGACAAGTTTTGATGCATTGAATGGAAATATTATCTGTGACATTACTGGAATGTCAAAATCGTTAATATTTAATGTTGTAAGAAATACTTTAAAAACTAATTCTAATATATTTATCAGTCACACGTCAGCAAAACAATATTATCCTCTCAATGAGCAAATTCAATCAGCTTTAGAAAGAGCTTCAAAGAATGATAATTATGGAAAACTTGAAATTATAACAGACGAAGTAATCAAAGGCGAACAGGCTCCTTATGAAATCTACGATCTCTTATTTTCTGATACTGATGAATCAAAGAGGAACTTATTAGTTGGATTTTCGAATTCTAAATATGAGCGTTTATTTAAAATATTGGAAAATAGATCTTTTGATAAATTAGTAATTATAACTCCACAAAATAATACTCCTCGAACTATTCTTTCCAATTTAGCTGCAGAAGTTATTTCAGTTTCTTCACCAAATAGCGAAATTACTTCGATAGACACGAACGATTTAAAGTCGGCATTAAGACTATTAACTTTAAAGTACCAGGAACATTATATTGATCAGAATTATAACTGTGAGTTCGCATTGACTGGTTCGAAATTACAAACAGTCGCATGTGCTACCATAAGTGCAGCATTTAAAATTTCACACGGTTGGTATGTTAAACCAAGCAAATGGGATGTTAATGAATTTTCAAATGGTATAGGGAATTCAATTTATTTTAAAATTCAAATAAATGCTTTTAAAAATTTAACATGATGCAGTTTTAAAAAAAAGATATTGGCCTGGCAATCCTTTGCAGTAATGTGTCCTGTCGCACATTTTGTTTCCTTCCGGCAAGTTCTCTCAACGAGCTTAAGCAGGGCCGGGGAAGTTGCGTGTTCCAAGTTGCATGTAATTTTTTATTTGTTTTTCTGGTTGCTTCTACGCCTCCCGCTAACTGCCCTAACAATGCTGTCTCATTATTTTTTTCGAATCGGCTAATAATTTCACACGCCATGAATCTTTTACCATTGCCAATGATAGTGTTGATGGATTGGGTAGTATTAATAAAACTGATTAGTGCATGCACATGATTGGGCATGATAACATAGCCATTTATGAAGTGCCCCTTGCTTTTTAAATGATCAAACCATTTGTAAATAATATCATACCCATTTATTGTATCAATTAATGACAGCCATTTATGACAAGTAAAGGTTATAAAAAACATTCCGCTGTTATGTGGTATGGTTCGTTTTACCGGCATGAAATAAAGATACTACAGTAAACGTGGTTTAAGTATGTCATCTCAATTGTGTGTGCCACCAGGAAGACCCCTCCGTTTATCTATAACATCGCTCCGTAGTACGCAACGTCCCTGGCTAACGCACGGGCTCGGGAGGAGACGTTGCTGCGAAGGAAAAAGGGCTGCTCAAATTTGAGACAGCCCTTTTACGAATTACCACCAGCAATGTTTTATTTCCGTTATAAACTATACTGATGGTGTAGCTAAAATTTAAATCCGCTTATTTCATTGTTATCACTTTTTTGAAAAATGATGCGCCCAATTTCATCGATTTTATAATCGGGGGTTTTGTCGCCAATCATCATTTGAGCAGTGGTTTTGCCACTTGCTTTTTCTACAATTACAATGCCTGCACTATTGGCCTGGTTGTTACCACCCAGCTTTGTCATTACCGAAACATAGTCATCCGCCTGCTTAGATGCTTTAAAACGTTTACTGATAGATTTAAAACTGCTTATCGCACCGCCAATACCGGCCGCTGCAAGATTATTACTGTTTTTAATATCCCTGTCTAATTGCGGATCGGTACTGCCGTAATATCCTTTGGCATAACTAAGTTGTGCCGACTGTGCAGCGCCGGCAGCACCCACTGCAAGGGACGCCAATCCACCGAGGCCACTCAAGGCCTTACCAAAACCAGTGCGGCCGATCGGTGTTTGATAGCTATGCCATGTTAATGATCCATCAAAGCCATACAAATTCATGTTCTGTTCAGATATTAAGGCCACGCCATTATCTCTTACCTGTAAAGATGTTGGCTCTTCACCTCCTTGTAAATCGATGCCTTTTACCCATTCGGTTAATTCACCTTGCTCAAAATTTACTTTGTAAATAGTACCTTTTGCATACACGTAACCTTCTTTATCATTGGTATTTCCGCCCACACAGCTTTTTACTTTAAATCCTTTTTTCCATGTCTTATCGCCGGTTGCTAAATCCAATATATTTATTTCATCGCTGGTACGGTAATATAGTCCCTGGGGCACAATATGCAGGTCTTTAATTTCACCGTTAACGGGCAAAGGTTTTTTAGTGACAGATTTACCGGCCTCAAGATCAATGATGCTGATGTAGTTATCTCCTTTGTCTCTCTCAGTAGCCAAAATCAATTTACTGCCTGTAAGTTTATAGGCCAATACATCGCCCTGCAGGTCTATTTCATCACCCCATTTGCTGGCGCCTGTTATTGGGTCGATGCATAAAATAGAAGCCCTGTTTTTTTTACCAGCCTTGTTTCTTGCAATCTTACCCATTAAGCCGCCACCACCGCCGCCTTGTTTGGCAACATCGCTCTGTGTTTTTTCTGTAGTGGTAACCAGCATGCCGTGGGTATCGTACAACATATAACCTACAGACGATTGCAACTCTATCGGTTTAAAAACTTCTTTACCATCCGCTGTATTGTAAGCAACCAGTTCTTCCTGGTTCCAGAAATAAACAACTTTTTTATCATCGCGTTGAAAGAAATCAGAACTGGCAGATGTTGCACTCGCATTGATATCCACACGCTGGCCGCCGCCACCGGTAAAAAAATTCTTTTTCTTTTCAACAGTAGCGATTATAGGTTTTTCAGTTTTCTTATCAACACTCCAGAGTATCTCGCCATTGGCGGGATTTAGTTTGTAGAGATTTTTGGTGGTAGCTAAATAAATTCCATCGGCTGTTACAAAAGCACGGGAAACTATCTCTTCACTATTTTTTTCAAACAATTTATTTTGGCTCCATACCTCTTTGCCATCAATTAACGAATAGTTGGCCAACATCGGTTTGCCACTTTTATTCAAGCCATAAAACATGATGGTGCCATTACTCATTGCCTCAAGGCGTTTGGTAACGTCAGCAAAACCCAACTCTTTGGTGTTTACCAACATCTTACCGTTAGACAGATCGATCAACGTATGTTGTTTGCCACCCAGCAATTTGCTTTTAACAATGGACGCATACGGTGTTCCTTCAATAGGATCGTAATTTTCTTCTTTCACATCATCCAGCTTATCAATCTTCCAAACTTCTTCGCCTTTTTCCGGAGATAAACCATATAAGGCGTCGCCGGTACATACTACTAAAACACCCAGGTCGGATACAGTGTACCACTTAACATTACCAGAAAACTTTTTTATCCATGGTGTAATGTTTTGCGAAAATGTTGTACCCGCAAATAATAAAACGGTAAGCAATCCAAAAATCTTTCTCATATTTTTTTAGTTTATGCAAAGATTCATTTTGAGCGTACACAAGACAATACCCTGCATTGGGTATATTAAATAAAATGGAGCGGAAAAATTAACCGCCGCCTTCAACCTTTAATGCTTCCTGGCGGCCCACTTTACTACGCAGGTAAGTAACAGCGCAGGCCCACAGTTCCTGGCTATGTACAGCGCCAGTACATTCACGACGCGTTCATCCTGCTGCGCTAATTGATTGTTATGCCACCGTTAAGCGAAAAAGCCTAAGCTGGAAATATGCGGTTATACGTTGCCGGGAATCAGCGCAATTTTTTATTGATCACAATAAGTTAATAATTCAATTACATTTTGTTGAGATTGAATTAACAATTTGGCAACATGGATCGAGCTATTTGCACTCATTATTCTAACTGTTTTTTACACCTCATTTTACCTTAAAAAGAAAGATTAAAATGATTTTTTTCGAACCATTAAATAGTGATCAATGAAGCTTTTGTACAGTGTATGTTTTATGCTGGCGGGATTATTTTTATCCAATCAGTTGACTGCCCAAACTACTCCCGGCAAAACCCAAACAATTCACCTTGCAGGTACTGTGCACGATGCATCCAGCCGCCAGCCGGTTGCGGGTGTGTCTGTAATGGATGGCAATAAAAAGCCGCTGGCGCTTAGTAAACAGGACGGTTCTTATGATATCACTGTTCCCGCTGGAACAACCGTGTATTTTAGTTTGGTCGGGCATATTACCCACTCGTTGAATGCAGATAAAGATCAGCAGGGTAAATTGGTGCTGTTGCAAACAGATTTAAAAAACATGGAAAATGTAACGGTAACAACGGCGCTGGGAATTACCCGTCAGCAAAAGGCCCTGGGCTATTCGGTGCAAAAATTAGATGAGGGCAATTTAAATGATGCCCATTCCAATAATTGGGCAGCGTCGTTGAGTGGCAAAGTAGCCGGATTGAATTTATTATCTGCCGGTTCAGGCCCATTGAACTCTACCAGGATTTCATTGCGTGGTGATGCCTCTCTTAATCCCGATGGCAACAATGCGTTGATTGTACTGGATGGTGTGCCGATGAACAGCGGAGGTACTACAGCAGGGGTTGACAATGCTTACGGCGCAGGATCGGGCAATGACGTGCCCGTTGATTTTGGCAATGGTATTGCTGACATTAACCCCGATGATATTGAAAGTATTACGGTGTTGAAAGGACCGGGTGCTACTGCCTTGTACGGCAGTCGGGCAGCGGGCGGGGCATTGCTGATCACCACCAAATCCGGTATCTCAAAAAAAGGAAAAGGCATTGGTGTTACATTCAATAATAACAGCAGCATCAATACTGTTTTGAAATGGCCCGATTATCAATATGAATATGGACAGGGCACCGGTAAAGCCTTGAATGCAGCAGGTGAAAAATATTATTCTTACGGCACATCTGCCGATGGAGCAAGTACCAGTGGAACCAGTAGCGCCTTTGGTCCCAGGTTCAATGGACAAATGTATTACCAGTACGATCCGTTGTTACAAGGCCAGGCTAAAGAGCGCACACTTTGGGCGCCGCAGGAAAACAATATCAAAGGTTTCTGGCGCATGGGCTCTACCATCACCAACAATATTTCTTTGGAAGGCGGTAATGAGAAAGGTTCTGCAAGGGCTTCGGTTACGCATTCAAAAAATGAATGGATCATGCCCAATACCGGCTATGAGCGCATCACGGCACAGGTGAGTGTAAACTATAAATTAAGCGACCGGTTAAAAATAAATTCCAAGTTTAATTATACCAATAAAACCAGCGATAACCTGCCTGCTACCGGTTACAACAACCAGTCCATTGCATACTTTATGATCTTTCAAAATCCGAATGTCAATCTAAACTGGTATAAAGATTACTGGAAAAACGGGCTCGATCAGATTGACCAGGTGCATCCGTTTAGTTCATTCATCGACAATCCATTTTTAATTGCCAACGAAATGACCAACGCCATTGCAAGCAATGCAGTGGTGGGTACCTTATCTGCCAACTACGAAATTTCGAAAAAGTTTGATGTAATGGTTCGCAGTGGAATTTTGATGAGCACTGAAGACCGGGAGCAACGCCGCCCGTACAGTACTGCCAATTATCTAAAAGGATTTTACAAACAGCAGAACGTATTTGATTACGAAATGAATACAGATGCGTTGCTTTCTTACCATGATAATATCGGGAAAGATTTTACCATCGGTGCATCTGCAGGTGGTAATTTGCTGGTGCATAAATACCAGCGCATAGACGCCAGCGTTGAAGGACTGGTAGTGCCTGGCGTGTATAAATTAGCGAATGGTTCTGGCTTACCCGTTACCACCATTACCGATGCCAACCGGGAAGTGCATAGTGTGTATGGCACTGCTTCGTTGGGATATAAAAACAAATATTTTATTGACTTTACTGCACGCAATGACTGGTCGAGTACATTGCCTGTTAAAAACAATTCCTTCTTTTATCCTTCCGTAAATACGAGTTTAATATTGAGTGATATTTTCGTGTTACCACGAGCTATTTCTTTTGCTAAAATCAGGTTGTCTGCTGCGCAGGCGGGCAACGATACCAGGCCATATCAAACCAGCAAGTACTATGGCACCAGCGAGTTTGCGGGTTCCGGTTCAGTGGATACCAAACTGTTCAATGCCAATTTAAAGCCCGAGATTTCCACCAGCTTTGAGGCAGGCCTTGATATTAAATTTTTTAACAGGAGGCTGGGTATTGATGTAACGGTGTACAATAATACTACCCGTAATCAGATACTGGATGTACCACTTGATCCAACTACGGGCTACAGCCGTGCAGTACTAAATGCGGGGGCTGTACGCAACCGGGGTATTGAACTGATCGTTACCGGTAATATCATGAACAAAAGGGATTTTAAATGGAACACTACGGCTACCTGGGCTAAAAATAATAACAAGGTATTGGAGTTGGCTGAGGGTTTAAGCGACAAGCAGGATATTGGTTATGGTGGAAATGCCACTATACAGGCTAGGGTGGGAGGAACGACAGGCGACATATATGGCTTCGGATTTTTGAGGTCACCGGATGGAGCTGTTATATATACTTCAGATGGACTGCCTGCCAGGCCTGCTGATATCCAATATATCGGCCGGGCATATGCTGATTGGAAAGGTGGATTGCAAAATGAATTTTCTTACAAGGCATTCCGTTTTAGTTTCCTGGTTGATGGACAGTATGGTGGTATGATTTACTCACAAACCCATCATAAAATGACAGAGCAGGGTAAGTTAAAACATACACTCCGCGGCCGGGAAGAAAATTTCATCATTGGCGAGGGCGTTGTACTTGATAATGCTTCCGGAAAATATGTAGCCAATACAAAAAAGGTGTTGCCCGTGGATTATTATGTGGATTATTACCGCAGGGCCAATGTAGAATCCAATTCATTTGATGCTTCGTTTTTAAAACTGAGGGAAGTAAGGATTGAATACGCCTTGCCAAAAAATGTATTGGGCAATTCATTCCTTAAGCAGGTAACATTTGCGCTTTACGGAAGAGACCTGTTGATGTTGACAAGTTTCCCAATGTTCGATCCTGAAACAGCGGCGTTAAATGGTTCTACATTATTGCCCGGTGTTGAAATAGGGCAATTGCCTTCTACAAGAACAATGGGTGCAAACATCACCCTGAAATTCTAAAAATATTATCAGCAATATTATCAATTATTAAATGACTATCAACATGCATAAAATATTCACGGTACTGTTTTTCTCCGTTGGCTTCTTCACTATTTCCTGTACAAAAAAATTTGAGCAAATCAACACCGATCCAAACAGGATTAATCAGATAAGTCCCGGTACATTATTAAACCCAACCATTTATGGCATGGCTGCATACAATATGCTTCAGTATGATGATATTACTGCTGGCCTGATGCAGGTGTCGCTGCCTTATCCCAGTGTATCTGGTGGCATACACCGGTACGAGCTGTCAGAAAATATTGGCAACGGCGTTTGGAACAACAGTTACAAGTGGCTCAACAACATGAAGGAAATGTATGCTGCATCCATTAAGGCCGGAGATGTAAACTACCAGGCCATCGCCCTTACAATGAATGCGTGGATATATGGTAACCTCACCGATTGTTTTGGAGATGTTCCTATGGATGAAGCATCCAGGGCGGATTCGGGTATATTGAAGCCAAAGTTTAATACTCAGCTACAGGTTTACAATAAAATCCTTAATGATCTTGATTCTGCTAATAACTTATACAATACTACTAAAACCATGGGCTATGGAACAGATATTTTGTTTGCGAATAATGTTCCCCGTTGGAAAAAATTTTCCAATTCTTTACGCATGAGGTTATTGTTGCGGGTGTACAAAAGAACAGAGATGAACTCATTGGCACAATTGCGTACCATGATAAGCAATCCAACAAAGTACCCTGTATTTACCAGCAACGCGGAAGCTGGAGTGTTGCAGTTATCGGGCATCACGCCCATGGTATCACCATGGGGAAGGGCCATTGATTTTACCACTTTCAGGGCTTCGGGTAAATTTTTCCTGGATAGTCTTACAGCGTTTAACGATCCCCGTTTGCCGAAGTTTGCTACCCAGGCCAAAAACACGGGAGGCCCTGCCTACAAGGGGATACCCAGTGGTTATGCCGGCAGTGAATCCCAGTTTACTTATACACCTTCCAACCTTAACGTAGCCCTCGTAACAGCGCCCATGATCTGTGTGGTAATGAACTATGCAGAAGTAGAGTTTATCAAATCGGAAGTGGAGTATCGCAGTGGAAACGCTGCGGCAGCGCAAGTCGCATATGAAAAAGGAGTGAAGGCTGCTATTGAACAATGGGGTGCTGTAATACCCGCAAATTATTTTAGCAATGCAAGTGCCGCATATAATGGTACACTAAGCCGCATCATGCTGCAAAAATATTATGCTTTATATTTTATAGATTATCAGCAATGGTTTGAATATCGCCGTACCGGCTTACCAGTTTTGCCCGTGGCGGATGGAATGCAAAATGGTAAAAAGATGCCGGTTCGATTTCGCTATCCCATTCCTGTAAGAACCAACAACCCTGATAATTTCAAACAGGCAGTTGAATCCATGGGGCCGGATGACTTCAACACCAAGGTTTGGTGGGAGAGATAAAGGCTATCGGCTTAGATTCGAAATGGAACGTAGAATGGTTGAAGATGATGTCTTGACAGGGGTCGATGTTGCACGAGGTTGCTTTTGATCTAGAAAAAAAAGAAAATGAAGGCTAACCTATTCTCAGCTTAGGTTTGCGAATGTTATACCTAATCCTATTAAATTATTTTAGGTTCATCAAATAACTGCTTTGCATGGTATTTTTTGAACCGGGAAATTGGCAAAACCTCAGCAATCGTTAACAGTTTGATAATCTGCCCTTAACGTTGGGGTTATATAATCCAAATAATTTTGACAAACCCCTTATTATGTTATTTGGAAATCAAGCTCAGTCCGCAAAAAGAAATTCACCCATTTTCTTCAAGCCAAAGAAACGTTACCATCCTTTTCGCAGTGTAAAAAAGTTTTGGAGTACACTTAGTGCAAATTTTATTTCAAAAATTTTGCCTCTAATTTTCGCAGACTATTATTGTTCACTAAAACATTAAAAAACCTGC
This sequence comes from Ferruginibacter sp., assembly GCA_039922375.1. Lineage (GTDB taxonomy): Bacteria > Bacteroidota > Bacteroidia > Chitinophagales > Chitinophagaceae > Ferruginibacter. Next base: position 102,082 of record JBDSAA010000159.1, on the reverse strand, counting down.
ATGAAAAAACAAAAACGTCACCTGGATATTTTGGTAATTTCAGACATTCACCTTGGTACTTATGGTTGTCATGCGAAGGAGCTATTGCATTATTTGAAAAGTATCAAGCCAAAGATCGTAGTATTGAATGGTGACATTATTGACATATGGCAATTTAGCAAAAGCTATTGGCCAAAGAGCCATATGAAGGTGGTAAAACATTTGTTTAACTGGATTGGAAAAGGTATCAAGACTTATTATGTAACCGGAAATCACGATGAGATGCTGCGCAAGTTTGAAGGCTTGAAAATGGGCTCTCTGCGTATTGTCAATAAGGTGGTTCTCGACTTACCCGATAATAAAAAGGCCTGGATATTTCATGGCGATGTTTTTGATGTAACCATGCAGCATTCTAAATGGCTTGCAAAGTTGGGAGCAGTAGGTTATGACACCCTGATAGTAATCAACAGGTGTTGCAATTTTCTCTCGGAGAAAGTGTTTAAAAGAGGTAAACTTTCCTTGTCTAAAAAAATAAAGAACAGTGTGAAATCGGCTGTGTCTTTCATCAATAATTTTGAACAAACGAGTGCCGATATTGGCATTAGCAATCAATTTGATTATGTGATCTGTGGTCATATCCATCACCCGGAAATGCGAATGATAACAAATGCGGAAGGCAGCATCACTTATTTAAATTCCGGCGACTGGGTAGAAAATCTGTCGGCGCTTGAGTATGCAGACGGTGCTTGGAAGATCTTTCGATTCAATGACACCGATCATCTTCAAATGCATTTAGATAAAGAAAAAGAAGAAGAGGAAGATTTGAACAATAATCAACTGTTTGAAAATATGCTGCAGGAATTTAATCTGATGAAACTATGAAGATTCTATACGCCATACAGGGCACAGGCAATGGGCATGTAAGCAGGGCAAGAGATATTATTCCTATACTACAAAAAACGCATATTGTAGATATATTGATAAGTGGTTCGCAGGCGGATGTGGATCTGCCTTACCCAATTAAATATGTGTGCAAGGGATTGGGATTTATCTTCGGCAAAAGCGGTGGAGTAGATCTCGTAGAAACTTTTAAGAAGAACAGTTTGAAGAAATTCTTCGCCGAAATAAATGCCTTGCCGGTGGAAAATTACGATTTAGTCATCAACGATTTTGAACCTGTATCTGCATGGGCATGCTATCAAAAAAATATGCTTTGCATTGCCTTGAGTCACCAGGCAGCAGTTTTAAATAAACATGTTCCCCAGCCAAAAAATGTTGACTTAATGGGAAGGGCCATCCTAAAAAAGTATGCTCCCTCAACGAATCAATATGGCTTCCATTTTAAGGAATACGACACAAATATATTTACGCCGGTTATTCGCCAGGAGATAAGGAACTACCCTGTTGAAGATAAAGGGCATTACACCGTTTATTTACCTGCTTATGATGATAAGAGGATATTGAAAGTGTTGCGAAAGTGCAAGGGCACTCAATGGCAGGTATTTTCGAAACATAATAAAAAGCCATACAAAGAAAAAGCCATTTGGATTGAGCCCATCAGCAATGAAGCATTTATTAAAAGTATCGCGACATCAACCGGCGTGTTGTGCGGAGCAGGATTTGAAACACCTGCGGAGGCTCTCTTTATGAAAAAGAAATTATTAGTGATTCCCATGAAGGGGCAATATGAACAACATTGCAATGCGGCTGCTTTAAAGGAAATGGGAGTGCCAATTTTAAAAAGCCTCAAGCTGAAACATATCGACAAATTAAAAAACTGGATTGAAAAAGGTTCCGTTATCCCCGTTAATTATCCTGACAGTACAGCAGAAATAATTGATAAAGTGATAGCTGAGAATATGCCGGTTAATATGAATGAACCCTTGCAGGTCGGTAAAAAAGTTTATTCCGCAAAGAAATTCAGGAATATGGTTCTAAAATCTATTGCCACACATATATAAGTTGAAAGGATGGACTTGATCAAAAAGGGCTTCGGCAAAGATTTTAAATGGGGGGTATCAACTGCTGCTTATCAAATTGAAGGAGCCTGGGATGCGGATGGTAAAGGGCGATCCGTATGGGATGTGTTCGCGAATACCAGAGGAAAAATTTTTCGTAACCAGAACGGGAATATCGCCTGTGACTATTACCACCGTTATGTGCATGACCTAAGCATCATGAGCCAGCTTAATATCCCCAACTACCGTTTTTCTTTATCCTGGAGCCGTATTATACCCAAAGGTATTGGCCCGGTTAATACCGCCGGCATCGATTTTTACAACCGGGTAATTGACTTTTGCCTGGAGGTTGGAATTGAGCCATGGGTCACCCTGTATCATTGGGACCTTCCTTACGAACTGGAAAAAAAAGGAGGGTGGACCAACAGGGAAATCATTGGCTGGTTTGGTGAATATGTTGAGGTTTGCATCAGGCATTTTGGTGACAGGGTAAAGCATTGGATGATCTTAAATGAGCCAATGGTTTTTACCGGAGCCGGGTATTTTTTAGGTATCCATGCACCCGGAAGAAAAGGCCTTAATAATTTCCTGGCTGCTGCTCACCACGCTGCATTGTGCCAGGCTGAAGGTGGAAAGATAGTTCGTACCTTGTTACCTGGGGCAATCATTGGTACTACTTTCTCCTGCTCTTATGTGGAACCCTTTAGTACTTCTATACAAGACCAGCAAGCCGCAAATCGTGTTGATGCTCTATTGAACAGGATGTTCGTAGAGCCTTTGGCAGGAATGGGTTATCCAATAAAGGACTTGAAACTATTGCAACGGCTGGAACCGTTTGTTAAAGATGGTGATGAAAAGAAGCTGGCATTTGATATGGATTTTATTGGCATCCAAAACTATACCAGGGAATTGGTGTCTGCATCCTGGTTGAGGCCACTGATTTGGGCAAGGTTTATTAAGGCAGAAAACAGGAAGGTAACAATAACGGAGATGAACTGGGAGGTATATCCCGAATGTATTTATGAAATGCTTGTGAAGTTTAGCAAGTACAAAAATTTTAAAGAAATAATAGTAACAGAAAATGGTGCGGCATTTCACGATGAGGTAATTGATGGAAAGGTACAGGATACTAAAAGAAAGGAATACATAGAACAACATGTCGAAAGTGTACTGCGGGCAAAAAAAGCCGGCGTAAATGTAAATGGGTATTTCGTATGGAGCTTCACTGATAATTTTGAATGGGCGGAAGGCTATCACCCCAGATTTGGCCTTGTTTATATTGATTTTACTACCCAGAAGCGGATCATCAAGGACTCTGGTTATTGGTTTAGCAAGTTGATTCAAAGCGATGCTGCTGTTCATCACCCTAATTATAAATGAGACAAGCGTATTGGACCAAATCATTGTTACCGCTGATACTTACATTCATTTGCAGATAAAGATAAAATGGCTAATGCCAAAGCGATATCGGTAGCCATAGAAATACCTGCTCCCGATTGTGTTTCTGTGCCAAAATTTAAGAGTAAAAATAAACCTGCCGGAACAATCATTCCGCCCGACGGCTGCAAAGACTGGCAATAAAGCGTCTTTAATATTTGAAAGCTCTCCCCTATAAATTTCCCTTTCTAATTCCAAACCGATCAGTAAAAAAAAGCAGGTCATTAACCCGTCATTAATCCAATGCGCAATGCTGTGTCCTGCAAATTGTGTTTGCCAAAAATGATGATAGCTTTCACCAAACGCAGTGTTGGCAAGCAGCAATGAAACAATAGTGCAGCCAATTAGTATAAGTCCACCTGCTTTTTCGCTGTTAAAAAATGCCGTAAATAAATTGTTTACTTTCATTGACTGTTCTTTTATCTGCTTTACTATTTACTCATTTGCAAGGCAATTTACAACCTTGCCGTTAAGCAACTAATTTCAGGCTTGAATCGTGTTCCATATTTATCAGCATAAAAATACTCCTGCGTCGCCTCTAAAAAATAAAACCCTCCGTTACAAATCTGAACCATTTCCTTTTTAACTTTACCAATGCATTCAACTACACTCCTTGTTAAAAATATGGTCTGCCACCGTTGCGTACTTGTTGTTGAAGATATTTTGCAGAATGAATCGATACAATTTCAGAAAGTTATTTTCGGCGAAATTCATTTATTCGACGCCTTATCCCCGGAAAAGAAAGACCGGTTGACGAAAGCTTTTGATAAGGTGGGTTTTGAATTGATCGACAACCATAGCAGTGCCTTGATTGAAAAAATCAAACAATTGGTTATCAAAAAAGCGAGGAATGAAGTAGATGAAAAAGAAAGCCAAATAAACCTTTCTCATTACCTGGCTGAAAAGGTCAATCATGAATACACTTACCTGAGCAGTTTATTTTCGTCTGTTGAGGGAAGAACAATTGAAAATTATTTTATCGAACAACGCATTGAAAAAGCAAAAGAATTGCTTGTATACGGACAACTAACGTTGTCTCAAATTGCGTTCGACCTGGACTACAGCAGTGTGGCACATCTTTCCAAACAATTCAAAAAGATTACCGGTTTAACGCCCACTTACTTTAAGGAGATCGGTGTTAGCAAACGTAAGTCACTGGATAGGATCTAAACCCAAAATTGTACAAAGCTTACCCAAAGTAGTGTAACAGGAACAGGGCTGTCTCAAACTATTTTTGTGTTATCAAATAACAATAAAAAAATTAATTATGAAATCAACAACAGCAATGAGTCAAAGCACTCAAAATGTTAAATGTAGTAATCCAAATTGTACATGTGATAACTGCAACTGCGGATCAATATGTACATGTGCAAATTGCAACTAACTTTTATTGACAAAGCATTACCAAGCCGTACCTTACCGGGGCGGCTTTTGTTTGTCTTTTATCACATCCCGGTGAGCAGAACAGTTCAGGTATTTTTAACGGCTTTGGGATGCCTTGATATAATCAGCCACTTCAATCATCGGCGCAACCCAAACTTCCTTTTCATGTTGCTTCAAGTATTGCAAAAACTGTAGGTGCGCTGGGATAGAAACGTTGAGCCCGTTGCCACCGCCAACACCATGGAAAAGAACCACCAGCAATGAGTTTGTTTCGATGGCTTTATTTACCCAGGCAATCAACTGGTCACCGCTTTCTCCATTCACTCCATAACAATCCACATCGTTTAGATCCACCTCATTGATAGTATGCATTTGTTTGCGAACACCTCGCATTGCCACAAAATATTTTTTGAGCTGAGGGGCAAAAGAGGAGTCGCCTATTTTTGTATCACCACAGGTAAACGCAAAGGTCCTCCGGGTTTTACCATCCATCGCTTGTAACAAAAGGTTTGTTGCGCTGGTTTCGTCAACCATGCGCCGGATGCTGTATTTGCTTAGATCCTGGTCGGACTTTACCCATTCTCTTCCGGGCCCGCCGGTGCAGGGATGATACATGGTATGGTTGCCCAGCTCGTGGCCATTGACGGCAATTTTTTTCCAGTCATTCAATCTTGATTGCATGGAAGCAGAAAAACCTGTGATGTAAAAAGTAGCTTTCAACCCTAGCGAGTCAAGGATTGGGATAGCGTTATCCAGGTGTTCATCGATCGCATCATCATAGGTTATCACAACGGCAGCTTTTTTGTCACGCCAGGGTTGTTTATTTTGGGCAGATGCATTGGCAACCATTGTTAACAGCAGCAATGCAGCGATACAGTTTTTTTTCATCATAGTTTGTTGTAATGAAGTCAAATGTTTTCATTTCTATTTTGGCCTGCGTTCGTATTTCAAAAATTTTCCTGCCCAGGGTATGAAATACTGGAAATTGGGAGCATCGGTATGGCCGCCATCATGCTGACGCCAGGCCAGCTCACCATCCAATAGGCCGGTCAATACAGGCGGCATTTTTTCAGCAGTATAATCATTGCTTACGCCAAGATCCTTTGCGCCCAGCAGTTTGAATACAGCTCCTGCGGATATGGTTGCTTTATAACTTCCATTTTGGTCAAGCCATTTGGCATCACCTTTTTCAGGTATACCGTAGCTGATAAAAACCGGTCTCGGTGCACAAAGTGCTATCAGTTCATGTGAGTCCACAGGCAGGTCACAGCCCGTCTTGCTTCCAAAGGAGGATTCCGCGGCAGCATATTTTAAATAATTGCCAGCCAGCCAATGATAACCACCACTGCTGGCAAGACTTTCCACGGCTTCGCCAAACACCCGGCGTTGCAAGGTAGCACCACCTTTACCCGAAGAACCAACCAGCACCACGGCAAAACGCTGATCGAAGGCCATGGTGACCAAGGCAGCTTTACCGTAACGGGATACACCTTCTATGCCCACTCTTTTTGCGTCTGCCAGCGTGTCCGTCTCCAGGTAGTCCAGTGCCCGGGAAGCACCCCAGCCCCAGGCCCTCAATGCACCCCAGTCATCTGGCTTACGTGGCTGTCCACTGTTCACCAAACCGATAATCCCTTTTGTAAGGCCAGCACCATTATCAGCCTGCACGCTGTTGGGTTCTAACACACAATATCCCCAGCCTGCTGTCAGCAACTGTTCTGTTGGAGAAAGTTCCGTGGGAGGCGGGGCAAAAAAATTAGGCCCTGCCAGCCGGGTGATAGGTGAATAAGCAGGATAGCGGTCAAAGATCGCCCTCATGTCCGGGTTTTGTTGTATCATCATTGCTTTGAAGGTGGCATTGATCCTCTCCATATCTGCCGGGTTGGGCTGCGCCGGTGCAGGCAATGACGGAAAGCCAAACATGATCAATACCGGTACCGGGCCCTTTACATTCATAGGCAAAACAAGCGTCATGTTGATGTTTACATCGATCAGCGGGTATTCACTATTGTCGACATGCCCTACCATTTGTCTCGCAATAACAGGCGTACGAACCACGAATTCGTAATCCGTAATTTTTGCGGTCCATGTTACTTTTGGTGTCTTCGCCGGGATCCTGCCATACATTTCTGTTTCAAAATCTTCCGCAATTTCTGGCCGCCGTTGCTTCCGCCATTGCTCGGGCGTTGTTATTTTCCGTCCTTTTTTTGTGGTAAGTGCATCCGGTAGTTGCGGGCATGGATTTGCCAGGGCCTCATCTTCATTGGCATGGTTCGGGTCTTTTTGATTACTGCTGGGACCGGGTCGCATTTTTTTAATACCCAATTGCTGCATCATCTGCGCCTGGTCTTGCTGCGCCGTGAAGTTGGTAAGGCGTGGATATTTACTGCTGTCAATTGGGGGTATCTGAGCCATCGCAGTATGGGCGATGGCCAGTAGCGTAATCAGGAAGCTTATTTTCATGGTAAATAAATGATGATAATTAATTGATAAAAATGTAAGAAGCCGTTTAGAAATAATTTCAGCACTTACCATGTAAATTTTTAAAGCCACTAATGCACGAATTGGCACGAAGAAAATCAAAATCAAACTAAAATCATCGTGGATATTCGTGCATTCGTGGCATAAATAATTATTGGCCTCAAAGCAGCATTATTTATCTGTCCTAAATGGTGATGCCGGTAATCCCTCTTTGTTGACAAGATTTGGATTGACTGGGTTGTCCGCCCACGCATATCTTACGTAGAGGGGAGTAGCTATTTCATCGCTCCATACCGCTACTTTATCTCCATCAATTTTTGCCTTGGCCCAAACAAATTTTTTATCGGCGCCTGCAATGGCAAATTCACCTGGTTCCTCAGCGTCTTTGGTGGTTAAGCCGCCACCTGTATTGACAAAGTCTACAATAATCTTATTCCCTTCCGTTGTTGCGGATTTGAATAGCGGTCCCGAATAAACGATGTCTTCGTTGTATGCAATCTTCATTGCAGCCAATGCCATCCGTTTACCCACATCCTGTTTGTTGTCTGGGTGAATATCATTCCATTCGCCCAGATCAATTGCCACTGCCATGGCTGTATTGGGAATGCTGAGTGCTTTCAATTGCGCTTCTCTCAACTGTGCCCATTGGCTTTCACCCGGCAAATAATTGTAATCCATATATCCAGGCAATTGCACATACAAAAAAGGCAGGTTGCCCTGGCCCCACCTGGTGCGCCAGTCATTGATCAGGGCCGGCAATAGTTTTTCATATTCCTGCGCACGCCCGGCATTGCTCTCGCCCTGGTACCAGCAAAAACCTTTTATCGTGTAATCAATTTCCGGAGCCACCATCGAATTGTATAAAGCGGCGGGTTGGTTTTGTGCATTGATGCCGCCACCACCAAAGCCACCACCGGCAAATGGTTTGTAAACAAGTCCGACCTTATATTGCCAGTAACCTTTTAAATCGACCGTATCTGCACCTGAGAAAATGCAATAAGGTTTGTCCGGTACAAAGCCACCCTTGCCGTTGGTATTGGTAATGCGGATCACAAAAATGTTTTTGCCGGCCTTCAACAAACTGGCAGGCACGTTATACCTGCGTTGCGGGTACTGGTAGGCGGTACTACCCACCTGCCGGCCGTTAATATATAATTCATCCGCATCTACAATTCTACCCAGGAATACTTTTGCAGCCTTCCCCGCCATTGTCACCGGAATATCAATCTCTCTCCTGTACCAAACAATGCCGTTCAGATCCTTAACGCCCTGGTCTTCCCAATAGCCCGGGATGTTGATATTGTGCCAGCCTTTAGGAACGTAGGCAGGCTCAAACCACTTTGTTGTACCAGCCATACCGGCGTCTACGGGTGGCTGTTGCCGGTTGTTACTTGCAGGAGCCCTGCGGATAAGACTGTTGAGGTAAGCCGTATCCTTATTTTTTTCGATGGTATTGTATAGCGAAGGAAATTCTTTAAGGCCATCCTCACTAATCCAGGCTTCGATGGGCGTGCCGCCCACACTGGCATTGATGATGCCCACCGGCACTTTGTATTTTTCATAAATATCTTTTGCAAAGAAATAGGCTACCGCTGAAAAAGGCCTCACCGCTTCGCCTACCGCAGCAGTCCAGTACCCTGATGGCAGATCAGGTTGTGGCCCGGCTAAGCTGGTAAGGGTTGGTACCCAAAACTGCCTGATCTGCGGATAATTTGCTGTTGCAATTTCTTTAGCATAAGTCACATCATGGATATTGAGTTGATGAACCATGTTTGACTGGCCACTGAAAAACCATACATCTCCGATATATATATCTTTCAGCCTGATGTTGTTTTTTCCAGCGATATCCATTGAGAATGGCCCGCCTGCTTTCATTGGAGCAAATGTCACTAACCATTTTCCATTTGCCCCGGTTGTGGCGCTGTAATTTTTATTTTGAAAGCGAATGGTTACTTTTTCTTTTGGCGTGGCCCAGCCCCATATTTTTACTTTGGCTGCTCTTTGCAATACCATGCTGTCCCTTACCAGTCTTGGAAGCCTTACCTGGCTGAATGTAGATTGAAAAAATAACAATGCGCAAAGACTTAACAAATAATACTTCAATTTTTTGTTCATCATTTATTTTTTTAAAGAAACAAATCCAATATCAATACACCAATCAGGCCCATAATTGAAATAGTAGTTTCCATAACCGTCCAGGATAGAAAGGTTTGTTTTAAAGAAAGATTAAAAAACTCTTTGAACATCCAGAAGCCTGAATCATTTACATGTGAGCCAAAAACACTTCCGGTTCCAACAGCCAGCACCATTAATTCCGGTGATACTACGCCAGCGGCTACTAAAGGAGATACTACACCTGCAGCAGTAATACCCGCTACTGTTGCCGATCCTATGGTTACCCGTAATAAGGCGGTGATCACCCAGGCAAAGATGAGTGGCGGCATGTGCCATTTGTCACTAAAGGAGGCGATGTATTTATCCGTGCCGCTATCTTGTAAGACCTGTTTAAAAACACCACCTGCGGTGATAATGAGGACAATGATGGCAATGCCTGATATGGCGTCGTTGAGCCATTTTGTGGTGGTACTCACAGATTCACCGGCCCTTAAGCCAAAATACCACATGGCCAGCAACACCGATAGTAATAAGGCTATGGTAGTATCGCCAACGAATAGAAGAATTTGCTTCAAAAGCTGATCGGGTAAAAAGTTTTCTGCGATCACTGCGAGTGTGATCAGCAAAACCGGTAACAGCCCGATCAAAAAACTCGGCAGGGCGGCAGGTAATTTTTTATCAGTGGTGGGTTCATCCGATAAAAAAAAAGATTTGATATCTACTTCTACATTTTTCAACATTCTGCCCAATAAAGGTCCCGCAATGATCACAACCGGAACCGTTAGTATCAATCCGTAGATGAGCGTTTTTCCCATATCTGCCTTGAAGGCATTTACAAGGAAAACGGGGCTGGGGTGGGGTGGAAGAAAGCAATGTGTTGTAGATAACGAAGCGGCCATTGGAATGGCTACATACAACAAAGGCAGCTTTGCCTTACTTGCAATGGAAAATACCAGCGGCACAAGTATTACAAAGCCTGCATTGTAATACAAGGGAATGCCAATTAAAAACCCGGTAAGCAATACTGCCCACTGTACATTCTTTTCACCGAAGCCCTTGATCAGGGTAGAGGAGATCTTTTCCGCGGCACCGCCAGCTTCTAAAATCCTTCCCAACACTGCACCCAGGCAAATGACCAGTACTAACCCACCGAGGGTATTGCCCACTCCCGTTTTAATCGATGATAACACCGCTTCAGGCTTCAAGCCAAGAAACAATCCGGCAAGGATCGCTACAATGAGCAGCGACAAAAACGGGCTGACCTTTTTATAAGTTAAAAAGATCTGGAGGCCGATGGCCAACACAATGATGAGTAGTTGCATATTATTTTTTTAGTTGCTCCTTTAGCAGAAACAATATTTTCTGTAGCAATTCATCGTTGATGGCACCGCTTCAACCTTGTACTCAAGCAGGTTTTGGCACAGGCTTCGTGTTCCTCCCTAACGTAATTCTTGCCGTGGCAATGGGGTAATCGTTTTAAGCAACGTCGTTTACCAGTTCCCCAATTCCACTAATCGTTATCCGTACCTGGTCTGCAGGCTGCAAAGTGAATTCGTTTCCCGGCACAATGCCAGTACCGGTCATGATGAGGCAGCCTGCGGGGAAACTGCATTCACGATACACAAATGAAACCAGTTCTTCCACGCTTCTTTTCATCTGGCTGAGGGCAACCCTTCCTTCAAAAACTTTTTCATGGCTTCTGTTGATCACCATACTGATCATGGTATCGGCCGGGAGTGGCTGTTCTGTTATATAAATGCATGGACCTACTGCGGCACAGGCATCATAGGTTTTCGCCTGCGGCAGGTACAAAGGATTTTCTCCTTCAATGCTGCGGCTGCTCATATCATTGCCAATGGTATAGCCAATAATTTTTCCGGAGGAGCTAACCACCAGCGTCAGTTCAGGTTCCGGTACATCCCAGGTGGAATCCTTCCGTATATTCACTTTGGCACCATGTCCAACAATGCGGTGGGGTGTGGCTTTGAAAAATACTTCGGGCCTTTCTGCCTCGTATACCCGGCCATAAAAATCACTGCCACCGGCAATTTTAGATTCTTCCTGGCGGCCCACTTTACTGCGCAGGTATGTAACACCGCAGGCCCACAATTCCTGGTTGCCTACCGGTGCCAGTATATCGCTGATGAGTTCTTTTCCGCCTGTAGTTGCTGATGAAATGAGCGTTGCCGCTTTTTGAAAAACCTGGTCATCATTGATGAATGTATCCCAGTTATGATTTGGTAGCAAAAAGAATTGTTCATCTTTTTCGATGACAATCCCGTTGATGGTTTTGTATATTTTCATGCAATCGTTTTTGAGGTAAGTCCTCGTTACGTCCTTCGTGGTGATCTTTTCATCTGCTACACCAGTTGTAACTGCGTAGTTTTATATTTTATTTTTTTGAACCGGGCTTTAGTAATGCTATTAAACATCGTTGCGTCGCACACTTGTACTTTCGTTGTTATGGCAACATTGACGTAGCAGTTACAATGTACTTTCAATAGGCTGATTGCTCATTGCACCGTTCACCAATCTAAAAATTTGCAGGTCATTATTGTCCCGCAGTTCTGCTGGCAATAAACTTTGCGGCATATCCTGGTAACTCACCGGGCGGGTAAACCTGTAAATGGCTGCAGTGCCAACGGATGTACTCCTGCTATCGGTAGTGGCAGGAAAAGGCCCGCCATGCATCATCGCACTGCATACTTCTACACCCGTTGGAAACCCGTTGATGATCAGCCGTCCAACTTTTTGTTCCAGCACATCCAGCAGGTCTTTATGGGTTGCAAGGTCATGTTCCGTACCATGAACAGTAGCAGTTAAATGACCCACCAGGTTTTCGGCAATGGCTAACAGGTCCGCTTTCGAATCTGCTTCCACAATAATACTCGCAGGACCAAATATTTCTTCGCTCAATCCTGGATGTTCTTTTAAAATACTGCTGCTGGTTTTTAACAGCATCGGTTGAGCGATATAGTCAGTATCTGTTTGAGTACCGCTGGCTATTTGTTCAACTCCTTTTATTGCCAGGTGATGTTCAAGCCCTGACTTGTACGAGGTGAGAATATTTTCAGTCAGCATTGATCCTCCGACGGTTTTTGCAAATGCTGTCTTTATTTTTTCCGTAAAATCATTGCTGTCATTTTCGTAGATGAGCATACCGGGGTTGGTACAAAACTGCCCAATGCCCTGCGTAACAGAATTTGCGAACCCGGTTGAAATTTCATCCGCTTTTTCTTTCATGGCTTCCGGCAAAATAAAAACAGGGTTGGTACTGCCCATTTCCGCATACACGGGAATCGGCGCATCCCTTTTTGCTGCGGCATCAAATAAGGCTTTACCACCTTTGTAAGAACCCGTGAATCCAATGGCTTTTACCGCCGGATGAGTAGCCAGTTGGATACCAACACCAATGCCATCGTCAAACAACAAAGAGAACACACCATCAGGCATATTCGTTTTTATTGCGGCTGTTTGAATGGCTTTTCCAATCAACGCAGAAGTGGCAGGATGAGCTGGGTGTGCCTTTACAATTACCGGGCACCCGGCTGCCAACGCAGAAGCGGTATCACCACCGGCCACAGAAAATGCCAGCGGGAAATTGCTGGCGCCGAAAACCAATACAGGCCCGAGAGCAATCTGCATAAAGCGCAGATCTGGCTTTGGTATGGGCGACCTGCCTGGTATAGCAGTCTCAATTCTTGCATCTACCCATGAACCTTCGTTCAGCAAGGCCGCAAACATTTTTAATTGGTTCACCGTACGCATTCTTTCACCCTGTATCCGCCCGGCAGGAAGGCCGGTTTCGGTGCAACAAACCGTGATTAATTCTTCGCCGATATTTAATATTTCCTCAGCAATCGCTTCCAGGAAGATTGCTTTTTCGGTTCCAGTTTTTTTTCTGTATAGTTGAAATGCCTGGGTTGCTTTTTTTGCTGCCAGGTCTACTTCATCTGTAGTCGCTTTGAAAAAACTGTATGACAATTTTTCTCCTGTGGCTGGATTGACGGACGTAAATTGATCATTACCGCTGGTCACCGTTTCATAACCGATTATTTGTTTTCCTTCTATCATTATCAATCAATTTTAATTTTTAAAAATTAGCCCCAATATTACGACAGCAATGATACATTTCTATCATTTAGTTTTTTAGGACCGGATGAAATGTTCACTATAAGTGGTTAGTAGCGGCCTCGAATAAAAGTGCTGGAAAATTTCAACATGATCCGTTAAAAAATAAAGGCTGTATTTTTCTTAGTGCTTAGCCCGGAGTTTCGAAAGAGGATATTGTGCATAGCCATTTAAGGCCGTACCGGTCAAAAAGAGAATCGATGGTTTTTTCACTATCTATCCCTTAATGATATCTCCAGGGCTTTTGTCGTGGTATAATATTTCGCCAGCATATTGGGTACTTCCCATGCAGGCAAGTTCTTATTTTTTAAATAAGAGAGGAACTGCTCTGTAACCCTGGCAAAATGAGCCTCATGCCCTTCCTTGAAACTTTCAGGAATGCTGACCTTCCAGCCTGTTTTAACTTTCACCAATTCAACGCCTGGGAATTTTGTGGGTATTACTTTAAAGGCTTCCTCCACATCAGCTGGTTTTGCTGATGCAAGTGGCTCGATGTATAAAGTTGGCTGGTAGTTTTCATCCTTTCCCTGCCGTATTACGAGGTTGGCTTTTGTACCCCGCATAATGGAGTAATGAGTATCGCCTGTACCTTCCGGCGCTTTGTAATTCCAGATCACGGATGTTTTTGCATGCACACCTTTGAGGGTATAGTTGATCTCGCCATTGGAGTAAACCTGCAGAGAAGTATCGTTGGTAACAGCAGGCTTTAAATAAGATGGAAAGCTGTCCTGCTTTGTAATTGCTTTAAACTCGCCCAGCGTCATCACAGTGGGCCATCTCCTCGCTTTGCCGATGGCAATGTCTTTTGTGTAATCAATCGTTTGCCCGGGAAAGCATTCCCATTGTACCAGGTCAACGAGATGTGTCATTACATCCACGATGCCTTCCCCCTGTTGCGCCACATCCATAAACCAGGCTGGCCTTGTCAGTACGTTGCCGGAAACATACTTATAAAAATGGTGTACACTTTCTTTGGTGATTGCCGGGTTTTCCGGCGTGCCTTTTTCCAATTCACCAAAAATTGCCGGCATCGTGGAAAGTTCCCGTTGCAGCATGGTACTGATTTCAAACCGCTCTGTCATGATATCATAAAGGAGCAAATTATTTTTTGAAGCTGTTTCAAATGCTGTCTTCAGTTTTTCGAATCCTTTGGCATCTATCACCATGGGTTTATCCGCAAATACATGGAAGCCGTTTTGCAGTGATTGTAAAATATAGTCAGTCTTTTTGATATTGTTGCCCGACAATACCACTACATTCCCTTTTTTCTCCGCGATCATCTTTTCAAAAAAATCAGGGCCGGTATACACTTCTTCCTTCCAATGCGTGGGAGATTCGGGCCTGTTGTTATAGGAACTGATCCTGCCGGAATGCATTTCTAAATCTTTACCGGCCGGAGCATATACTGCTACTACCGAATCAACTCCTTCATACATTTTCTTTTGCACCAGTGCAGCATGAAAATGTCCCGGATCAAGTGTGACCAGTTTAACGGTTGGTGTGTCAGTTGGCTTGTTGTTGGGGTTCTTATTGTTGTTGTCGTTACAGGACATCAATGCTGGTATGATACAACAGCTAATTAAAAAATACTTCATAAATATTATTCAAATTGAATGGCGAAATAAGTATTTGGTTTTGTACCGGTGGTTCTTACTACGTGTAAGATATTGCTGCCCAGATAATAGAAGCCTCCCGGTTGTACTGTAAAAAATTTTTCTCCTATCTGCATTTCGGTATCGCTACTTTCATAAAAAGCTTATTGGGTTCATTGTAAATCTCATACCACTTCATAACCTTTCCGTTGCGGACGACTTAGCATTTTATTTGCCTGGGCATCGTTGTTGAATTTTTCTTTCAACGGATCCCAATATAATTTCCTGTTTAATTTCATGGCGATATGATGCAGCAGGCAAGCCGAGCAGGCACGGTGTGCTTCTTCTACCGGTGCAATTGGTTTTGTATTATCGCGGATCGATTCGAGCCAGTTGCCATGATGATCTTTGCTGACGGTGAAATGAAATTCGTTTGGCCCAATTACCGAGGTAAGCAACTTCGGGTCGCTGGCATCTAATTTTTTTGCCTGTATATTTCCTGCACCCGGATCGGTTGATGTTGCCTGGTAATCGCCTCTTGAAACAAAGATCCATCCATCAGTCCCTTCAAATTTTACCCCGTTCGGGAATTCATTGCTTACCATCATCACAACACCGTTGGCATAGGTTGCCCCGGTTTTAAAAACACCATGGACATCCCACAGGCCACCGGTAGCAAACTCGGCTTTTTCGCTCCAGATTTCAGTGGGGCCGCTGCTTTCCATTCCCATGCCCCAATGAGCTGAATCAATATGATGGGCGCCCCAGCCGGTTATCATGCCGGATCCAAACTGCTCGCAGCGCAACCAGCCCGGCCGGCCATACCCGTTTTGCGGATGCACCCTGTCTTCCGTATAATAAACCTGTGGTGTTGATGCCAGCCACATATCATAGTCTAAGTTTTTTGGAACAGGCATTGGTTCCTTGTTTCCACCGGGCGGATCACCGGGTAAACCTACGTAGACCGTTTTCAATTTTCCAATACGTCCGTTGCGTACCAACTCTGCTGCATAGCGGAACTGTTCGCTACTTCGCTGCTGGCTTCCCACCTGGAACTTCACGCCGCTTTTTTGTACCACGTTACTGATGATCCTGCCTTCGGCGATGGTGAGCGATGCCGGTTTCTGCATGTAAATGTGCTTGCCTGCACGGGCTGCTGCTACACCAATCATTGCATGTGTATGGTCAGGCGTACTGATCAGCACAGCATCGATATCTTTATTTTGTAACAACTGACGGTAGTCTGTATACGCCTTTACTCCGTCAAAGGGTTTGCCATCTCTTTTTGTATAATAGTCATTCACCAATTGCTTTCCTTCTGTAGCCCTTTTGGAATCGAGGTCGCAAACCGCCATCAATTGCGCATACTCATGCTGCCATACGCCTGGCATATCATGACCGCGGGATATACGGCCTGTACCAATAGCGGCAACATTGATGCGGTTGCTGGGTGCATTTTTACCAAATACACTGGCGGGAACAATGGATGGTAATGCAAACAATGCAGATACTTTTACAGCATTGCTTAAAAACTCACGGCGTGATTGCTTTCTTTTTTTCATCTTGTTTAATTTTGATGAATGATTGTTTTATTAACTTCCGTTTTCATTGCATCGTTGTTACCAGAACATTTATGCGGCACAATGCTATCAGCATTTATCTACTGCTCCAGCCAGGCGAAACTCCCGGAACCTTTGCTATATTTCTTGTATAGCTGTCTTGTTTTCATTGGGCTTGTTTAATGTTACTGTTTGCTATTCATTTACAATACCTGGATCGGCTTAGTTACTGTATTACTGGTGGATTTATTGCTAACGCCAGGCTGTCCTCCGCCAACACTCAATACCAGCGTGCCTTTAGGCTGATACATCTTTCCATCTTCTGCAACAAGTGATAATTGATCCGGTTTTAAATTAAATTGAACGAGTTTACTTTCCCCTGCTTTTAAGAATATCCGTTGAAAACCTTTTAGCGCTTTGATGGGCGCAAGAAGCTTTTTGTTTTGATGCATTATGTACAGTTGCACCACCTCCTCACCGGCAAGTTTTCCGGTATTGGTTACGCTTGCCGTCACTGTTACACTGCGTCCTTTTACAACCGTTGGTGGCGCTTTAAGCATGGCATAATTAAATGTACTGTAACTTAACCCAAAACCAAAAGGATACAATGCTTCACCCTTAAAATAACGGTAAGTTCTTCCGTTCATACTGTAGTCACTGAAATTGGGTAAATCACTGTCAGCTTTATAAAAAGTTACAGGCAATCTTCCGGCAGGATTATAATCGCCAAACAAAACATCTGCTACGGCAGTTCCGGCACTTTGTCCGCCATACCAGGCATTTACGATTGCAGGCAGGTTGCCGCTTTCCCAGGGAGTCGCAATAGCACTTCCTGTCATCATCACAAATACAACGGGTTTGCCTGTTGCATGCAAGGCTTTCATAATGTCAGTTTGTACAGTTGGTAAAAGAATGGTGGTTCGGTCGCCGCCATTAAAGCCTGGTGCATTCACCGGCATTTCTTCCCCCTCCAGCTGGGGAGAAATTCCGCCCACATACAAAATCACATCTGCATCTTTTATACGGCTGGTTAAAGCCTTGTAATCGGTGCGTTCAAAATTACCAGCTTTTAAAGTAATGTTTGCTTTTCCCGCCCCTTGAAAATATTCCAATACCATTTTATAAATGGAATCTTTCTTTGTTTGCAGTTTGTATGTTCTTGCCCCCATACGGTTACGCGACCACGTATTGATTACATCTTTGCCATTGATGTTTAATTTATAACCATCATCACCATCTACTTCAAAAGTGATGCTGCCATCGGATGGGGCCGTGTAGTTGCTTGTATACCTGGCAGAAAAATTAGTTGCAATAATATTTCCAACCACTGTTTGTCCTTCCTGCCAGAAGTGGTCAACAGCAGTTTCAGTTACTGTTGATACCGCATCACCTTTTAAGTCGCGGTTATTAAAATATTCTGCTTTAAACCCTTGTTTATCTTCCCAGCTAAACTGTCTGCTGATGTCTGCATACACAAGCAATGTGTCATGCACAAACGTTGTACCTTGTTCAAAAATCACTTCCACACCTTTGCCCACCTTTTCTTTGATACCATCCAGCACCGTTATAATGCGGGAAGGCACGCCATTGTAATTTCCCAGGACTGATACCCGGTTATCTGCATTTGGACCGATGATGGCAATTTTCTTAATTGTTTTTTTCAACGGCAATGTATTGTTCTCATTCTTCAGCAATACAATGGATTGTTGTGCCATTTTCAGCGCATGTGCTTTATGTTCGGGAGCTTCCAGGTTAGCTGTTGGAGCGTTGGTGTATTTCACCATCGATGGTGGATCAAACATGCCTAAGCGGTATCGTGTGGTGAATAGCCTGCGCATCGAGACGTCAATTTGTGCTTCGCTGATCAATCCCTGCTTTACCGCATTTACCAGTGTATAATACACCGAGGTGCCGCATTCTATATCTGTTCCGTGCATAACGCCATCCACCGCTGACGATATGGAATCTTTATGTGTTTTGTGGTATTTAAAAAAATCATCGATGGCCCAGCAATCACTTGTTACATACCCGGTAAATTTCCATTGCTTGCGCAAAATATCATTCATCAGCAAATCGTTGGCGCAACAGGGTTGCGTGTTTACTGCATTGTAAGCGCACATTACACCTTCCACATTTGCGTTGGTGATCAATTCTTTGAAAGCCGGTAAATAGGTGTCCCACAAATCATAAGTGGAGGGGTTGAAATTATCAACATGCCTGCTTGGTTCAGGACCACTATGCACTGCATAATGTTTTGCGCAGGCTGCCGCTTTTAAATATTTAGGATCGTCCCCCTGCAAGCCTCTTACAAAAGCACGGCCAAGCATCGCAGTTAAGAATGGATCTTCGCCATAGGTTTCCTGCCCGCGTCCCCACCGCGGATCACGAAAAATATTAATGTTGGGTGTCCAGTAGGTTAAGCCGACATACCTCTCCTTTGTTCGTCCCTGTTCAATGGCTATGTTCTGGATGGCTCTTCCTTCCATGGCGCTATAATCGGCCATGCGTTTCAGTGAGTTGGTATCCCATGTAGCAGCCATAGCAATTGCCTGCGGGTAGGAGGTAACACGAAATGGCGTTCTGGCTACACCATGCAGGGTTTCGTTCCACCAGTCAAACGCAAGAATGCCCAGGCGTGGTACAGCAGGTGTTGCATTCAGCATTTGCTTCACTTTTTCTTCCAATGTTAAACGGCTCACCACATCATTTACCCGTTGGTTAAAAGGGAGCTGGGGGTTCCACATGGGGAAGGATTTGAAATCCTGCGTAGTACCTTTCATACAGGCGAGCAACAAAGCAATCCCTATAATTTGTTTCATATTTTTTTGATTCATTTTTTATAAACGAGTTTTTTACCAGCAATCGTTGAAAAAAGTCAGTGAATCTTGATTATTCAAGCATACATTATCGTTACAATGAAATTGTTTTGCAAAGTAGCGTTTAATTGCCGATCTGTGTATTGGGATTATATTAAACTTTTGTGCAGGTGTCTCAATTCTTCAATCTTCAAAAAAGAATCAACGAGCGTTTGACGCCTGTTTTAACACAGGTATTCATAATTTTTACAATGATTGTCCAACCCTATCTATTAAAAAACAATCATGTAATTTCGTGCAGCAGCAGTAACGACATCATGAATTTTCATTTAGAATTTAATCCAAAACGATTTACAAAAACCATCAGTCATCAGCACAAATTGTTGTTGATAGGCTCGTGCTTTACCGAAAATATAGGCACTAAACTGAAGCATCATAAATTTGATGTGCTGGAAAATCCGCATGGCATTTTATTCAATCCCGCCAGCATCACCAAATCAATTTGTTCGTATATTTCCAACAAGCAATACACCAGCGATGACCTGTTTTACGAGAATGAATGTTGGAACAGTTGGGATCATCATAGTCGTTTTTCACATGCCATTGAAGCAGAATGTTTGAAAGGAATCAACCGGTCACAGCAGGCGGGTCATGCAGCTATTTTGAAAGCCGATTGGTTATTTATCACTGTGGGGTCGGCATTTGTGTATGAACTTGCAGGCAATGGTGGGGTAGTGGCCAATTGCCATAAAGTTGCTACTGATAAATTCATTAAACGCCTGTTAAGTGTTCAAGAAATTGTGGCGGGCTTCCAAGATATGTTCGGGGATCTTTTTGCTATCAATCCAGCAATAAAAATCATTTTCACCATCAGCCCTGTTCGGCATTTAAGGGACGGATTTATAGAAAACAACCGAAGCAAATCAGCATTAATCCAGGCAATACATCAGTTAACGGATGACAATGAAAATATGTTTTATTTTCCTGCCTACGAACTTATAATTGATGATTTACGTGATTACCGTTTTTACGCTGAAGATATGGTGCATCCAAATTATGCAGCAACTAACTATGTGTGGGAAAAGTTTGTGGCAACCTTTATCGATGAGCCTGCTCAAAAATTAATGAAGGAAATCAATATTATCAATGCCGCAAAGCATCACAAGCCATTTCACCCGGCGTCTCAACAGCATAAAAGGTTTTTGCAGGTCAACCTCGAAAAAATAAACCAACTTCAGAAGCAATACCCCTATATAAATTTCGATGAAGAGTATTCATTCTTCGGGTTATGAAGTCACATTACTTTGGAAGATTGATAGAAATGATCTATTGTGAAAAGGAGATGGTAAACACGGTTCCCATATCTGGCTGGGATTGCACGTCGATCCGTGCATTGTGGCTTTGTAAAATATTTAATGTGGTAGCCAACCCAAGCCCAATGCCGTTTCGTTTGGAAGTGAAATAGGGTTCAAAAAGTTTTTCTTTGTTTTCAGAACTAATGCCACAGCCATTGTCACTTATATAAAGCCGGGCATTTCTATTTTTACAAACAGTTGCCACTTCAATAACGCCCGATTCGTCGTCTACAGCTTCTATGGCATTAATAATTATATTTAAAATAGCCATTTCCAATTTAGGAGCATCGGCCCTGATAGGGCAATCAGCACTATCATAATTGCAAACCAATTTTATATTCCGTAGTACCAATTTATCCTGCACAGAAGCTATTACATTGTCAAGCAGTCCATGAAGCGATACTTCCGCAAGGTTCATATCAGCGGGCCTTGAGCTTTGCAATAATTCCGTCACAAGATCATTTATTCGTTGCCCGTTTCGATGAATAATATCGAGGTAAAAATTATCATCTTCGCTTATAGTGGTTTGCAATAAATTTTCAACTGCCAGCTTAATGTTACCCAGAGGATTTCTTACCTCATGTGCAAGGGTGCGGATAAACCTTCCGGAGGCTGCCAGTTTTTCGGCCTGTAAACTTGCTTTTTCTGCCTTTTTCAAATCTGTAATATCGTGGATGATGCCCTGCAAATAGTGATCATTGCTGCTATCAGTTTCTATAGAGGCGGATATGAGGCATGTTTTGATCTCCTTTTTAGCAGTAATAAATTCTAACTCAAAATTATCTATTTCACCATCTCTTTTTACGCCTACAAGAAACTGGTCGATATCTGCCGGGTTTTTTAAAAATTCGGTTAGCTTTTTTCCTACACAATCTTCTACTTTAAAGTCGAGTATATCACTCACGGCAAAATTGATGGTGGTAAGGGTTGTGTCGGGCCTGGCTATAAAAACAATGTCTTTTGATTTTTCAAAAATACTTCTATACCGGCGTTCGCTTTCTTGTATCTTTTGCAGGTTATTTATTCGTTCCAGTGTATACCGGATCGTTCGTTCCAACTTGTCTTCATCCAGGTCGGCTTTAATAAGGTAGTCAAAGGCGCCTGCCCTGGTAGCTTCTATATCTATATTGTAATTGCCTTTGCCGGTTAATAAAATGATCGGCGTAACGGTATTTTTTGTCAATACATCTTTGATCAGGTCAATACCATTTTTAGCCCCCAGGCGGTAATCGCAAAAGCACAAAGTGTATTGATTACTGCAAAGTTCGTCTAAAGCATTTGCGTAGCGCTGTACCCATTTTATTTCAAACTTCCATGCATTAATATTCTTAAAATAATCGCTAATGAGAATAAAGTCATCTTCATCATCCTCCACTACCAATATCCGAAGTAATTGCTGGTTACTAATCATGGGCTTTATTGAACAGTTGGTAATATTACAGAGAAGATTGCTCCTTTGCCGGGTTCACCCTCGGCAAAAATAAGGCCTTTATGATTGGTAATAATTTTCTTGCAAATGCTCAGCCCAATGCCTGTGCCGGGATATTCCGATTTTCCTTCGAGGCGCTGAAACAATTGAAAAATTTTCCTGGCATACTGTTGTTCAAAGCCAATACCATTGTCTTCCATTGTAATTAAATAATAATCCTTTTCCGGTATCAACTGGTATTCTTCCTTCTCCTTTGATTCTAATTTTCTGGATTTAATATTGATCCGCAGCGGAACATTCTCTTTACTAAACTTAATTGAATTATTGAGGATATTCACAAAAAGCTGAACCATTTGGCTACTGATAGCTTCTATCGTGGGCATTCGGCCTACTTCTATAATAGTATTTGTTTCATCAATGATCAGGTCAAGGTCTTCCATTGCCTGCTGTACAATTACTTCAAGGTTAACTGTTTCAGGTGGGGGATTGTTAAGACTGATCCGTGAAAATTCAAGGAGGTTGTCGATTAGTTTGCGCATGTTTTCACACGCTGCCACTACACGTGAAATATACAGATTGCCATCATCACCAATTTTATCCGCAAACTTTGTCTGCAGCCGTTGGCTAAAAGTTGATATTTTTCGCAATGGTTCCTGCAAATCATGTGAAGCCACATAAGCAAACTCTTCCAGTTCGCGGTTGGAGCGGTTTAATTCTTCTATTTTACTTTCAAGCGTTTGTTCATAACCTCTCAACTCGGTCACATCCCTTGTAGTGCCAATTATCTTTTGAATTTCTTTTTCATTATTGCGGATGATCTTGCCGTAAGTAGATAATATTTTAACAGCTCCTTTATTGTCTTTTATTTCGTAGTCCCATAAATAATTATCCTTTTCCTTAATCGCATTGGCATTGGCTTCCACACCACGCAAGTAATCATTAGGGTTCATGTGTTTAAGATAAAGGTCCTTATTGATCTTCAGGTTAGTTTTGTCAGCGTCGTCGTATCCAAATATGTTATACATGCCATCCGACCAAAAGATGGTATTTCCCTCGGAATCACTTTCCCAGGTACCGTAGTTAAGAAAGGTTTCATTTTCCGATACCATTGTTTTGTAATCGGCTAGGCTTTTCATGCTTTCCTCCTGGATAGTGATATCACGGGTGATGCCTGTTATACGTTTCATGTTACCCTGCTCATCATACTCGATATTAGCGTGTTCAAAAACTGTAAGCAGGTTGCCCTTGTTGGTTTTTAGTTGCAACTTATTGCGGTAAGAATCTTTTACGCTGCCCTCGCTCAATCTTTTTTCAAAGTCGAGGTAAGTATCATTTTTTAAAATATGGCTATTGTATAACTCAGGTGTAATATTAATATCTGTCTCCTCTTCTGTATGGTATTCCATTAACTGAAACATTCCTTTTGTCCAGTATAGTTTGTTTGCCGGAATATCCCACATCCAAAAACCAAACTTTAAGATAGATTCAGCATTATTCATCAACTCATCGGCAGTTCTGTTCTTTAAAACCGGGATGGCTGTCTTATACGAATTTTCTAATTGAATATAGTAATATGATTTTTTAAGTTTACGGATCTTGACCCTGTAATAACTATAATTTTTGCCCTTGTTAACAAGGCGATAACTGGCATCAGGGCATGTCGCATCTTCATCTCCATTTAATAAGGCTTGCATAGCTTCTTTAAAGGGAGCCTGGTCTTCTTTATTTATAAGGGGGTAAATACTATACTTCCAATCTGCCAGGTCTTCAATTGTATAATTGAATTCGTTACTGAACATACTGTTGGCATATACAATTACGTCTTTCTCATTGTTGTAAAAAAGAATAGGCTCTGCAGAAAAAAATGAAAAGTTTTTCCCAAAAAAGTTATGCTCGCCTTCTTTATCGAGTGTGTCTCTTATCTCGGTAAAATCTGTTAAAAATGAATTCAGCATACCATGATTATTGTTCGTTAAACTCGTTATATTGTTTCATTTTATTGTATAATGTTTTCCTGTCAACATTCAATAATTTAGCTGCTTTACTTTTATTGAAATTTGCTTTTTTCAAAGCTTCCAATATCATTTCGTACTCAGCGTCAATGCTTACTGTTTTTAAGGTGTATTTATTTAGTTTAGTAAACTCCTCCGGCTCCGGTGATACAAGGTTAGGTTCCGGAATATGGCTCCCGTTCAAAGCTACATTATTTGCTATCAATGGCTCGGTAGTCTTCACCTCTTCTTCCAAATGCGCATCAAAAGCAAGCCTGTGATGATTGACCAATTCAAAGGGCAAAGCCTTTACATCAATAACATCGCCGTCAGCCAATAAGGCTGAACGTTTGACCACATTTTTTAATTCACGAAGATTACCCGGCCATTTGTAGTATCGGAATATTTGTTGTACTTCTGCAGTAAAACCTTTTACATCCTTTTCCAGTTCGCTATTACTCTTATCGAGGAAAAAATGTGCGAAGGTCAGGATATCATCCTTGCGCTGTCTTAGCGGTGGTACAGTAATGCTAAATTCATTGAAACGATAGTAAAGGTCTTCTCTGAATCTGCCGATCTTAGCAGCATCCCACAATTGCTCATTGCTGGCCACAATTATCCTGATATCGAGGTCTATATCTTTATTGCCGCCCACCCGGCGTAGTTTCCTTTCCTGCACCACCCTCAGAAGCGATACCTGTACGTCATAGGAAAGATTGGCTATTTCATCCAAAAAAACCGTGCCTCCATTTGCCAGTTCAAGGCTGCCGATCTTCAAATTTAATGCGCCTGTAAAAGATCCTTTTTCATGCCCGAATAATTCACTTGCGGCGAGTTCTTTCGATAACGCTCCGCAGTCTATGGCTATAAACGGAGCCGTGCTGCGTTTACTTCGTGCATGTATTTCCTGGGCAATGGCTTCTTTGCCACTGCCGCTTTCTCCGGAGATAATAACACTGTAATTTGTAGGAGCTACCAGGTCCATTTGCCTCAGTATATCCTTAAACTCTTTACTGTCGCCGAAAATATACCGGGCGTTCCTGTATTCTTTTTTTATACCTGTTACAGTCTTTTTATTTTGTAAAGTCCCGTTGGCAGGCAGTTCCCCGCTGGCGCTTGATTTAACAGATGCGATCGCACTCTTAATGGTGATCAGTATCTCTTCGGGAAAGAGCGGTTTGGTAACATAATCAAATGCTCCGTGTTTCATTACTTCTACCGCCATTTTTATTTCACTGTACCCGGTTATAATAATTACAGGCACTTCCGGGTTTATTTGTTTTATTTGAATTAAAAGATCCTTACCATCGGTATCGCCTAGCCGAAAATCGCACAAAATAGCGTCCGGGGGATTTTTTTCTAATTCTTCCAATCCTTTTTTCCCGGAATGGGTGATCCTTACCTCGAACTGGTTCCGTGAAAAGAAACGTTCCAATAGAAGGCACATATCCATATCATCGTCAATTATCAATATCTTGTTCATAAGAGGCTTTTGTTTTCATTAATCAATATAAAAATAGTTTATCGGTGCATTGGTAAATTTCAATAATTTAATTTCTCAACTGACGCCCCGGTGGGAGAGGTAATGGTTGAATATCAATCGGCAAAAAACAGGATAATACGCATAGCAATTAGGCACGAGTTTGACAAAGAAATGTATTTTTGATAGGGACAGTAAATTGTGCAATAGCATTCCGCCAGGGTTTTTATTAAAGATATTACGTATGGTGAAACAAATTTGTTTGGTAAACGTCAAAATAGAAAAAAACCGCAAATGGTGGTCGAACATCCAGCTCCAGGTTTTCAAATATGGTACAGGATAAATAAGTGTTTTAAAAACACACAGGGTCAACCTACAACATAAGGTGCAAGCATTTGCTTAGCAAAATATTTCTATCTTGTTTATGCTGTAATGTTTTGTAGGACATGCGATGGTTTTATTCCAAGTATTTATTCCTACAAAACAATAACGAATCCAATTTTATTTTTAATTTTATGTGTAAATAAACCGTTGATAATTAAGGCGAGTGATCAAAATGTTGGTTTTGTTTTGCATAATTTTAAAGAAGAAACCCCATTTTGTGTAATTTTTTCAACACCAAAACACAATCCCCCTCCTTCGAAAATTGAAACACATTCGCTTATTATATATCGCCTCGGGAATGTCCGTCACCATTCTTATAATATTTGGAATTTTATATTTAAAAAAAAGCAGTGACCAGGTTCATTATATCGATGCTGTTGAACACACGTATAAAGTGCTGTCTGCGATTAATCTTTGTGAGAAGACATTAATTGAGGCCGAAGCAGCTCAGCGAGGATATTTATTAACAGGTGAAAGCAATTTCATGGAAGTTTTTAAGGTTACCCTGCCATTGATAGATTCATCAATAAAGGAGATAGGTCATATCATTGCAGACACCGACGGACAAAAGGTGTATTTTAACCAGCTAAAGAAATTTATAGCCGTACGGGTTAGTATATTAAAAGAAAATATCAAATACACACATAGTAGTACTGATCCATTGTATTTTGAAAATTTGCGAAAAGGAACTTATACAATGGATAATTGCCGAATGTATATGGCAAAGATGCGGGACGTGGAAGAGGCCCGCTTGCAGGTAAGGCTTAACCAAAAGGACAAATACCAACGGCTGAATTTGTCTTATTTTAAATCCACTTTTATTACAGCATGCCTGATTTGTATAATAGCCATTGTCATTTTTTTCAGAGAGTTGAGCATTCGATTAACCATGCAGCAGGCATTAAAAACAAAAATACAAGAGCTGAGTGACAGTAAGAAAGAATTGGAAGAGATAACTTTCGTGGCTTCACACGATCTGCAGGAGCCTATGCGAAAGTTAGGGATATTAAGCACAATGATCACTAAGAAATTATCCAACAAGGTTCCCGAATCTGACCTTGAAGTTGTATACAGGTTTAATAAGATCACAGAGCAAATGCAGGGCCTGCTTACTGATTTGGTAATTTATACCAATCTTCTTAATCCAAATATAAAAATGGAAGAAATTAATTTGTATGACACATTCAAAAATGCGTACAAAGAAGTGTTTGATAATTGCACAGTTCAGTTTAAGTTGTTAAACAATTTGCCAGTGATTCATGGTTGCCCGCCCCAGATAGCAAGAATGCTGATTCATTTATTTGACAATTCTTTGAAGTTTAAATCACCTGACAGGGAATTGGTAATTACAGTAAATTATGAACTAATAAAAGTAAAGGAATCAAGGTATTTTTGGGGCGAAGCTTCTTTTAAACAATACCACCAAATAACTATTGCTGATAATGGAATTGGTTTTGATAAACAATACAGTGATAAGATATTTGGCTTGTTCCAGCGGCTCCACACGCAATCGGATTACCCTGGCAAAGGGATTGGATTGGCCATTGCCCGGCGGGTGATGGCTAACCATAAAGGAGAAATTTCAGCCAATGCCGAAAAAAGGGTAGGGGCCGCTTTTACAATTTCTTTTCCTGTTATCAAGCGGCATTAAATCACTTCACTGGTGGCAACCTTTGGCATTTTTATCTTATCATCCCGCTGGCACGGGCGGACAGTTCGAATGGCATGGTTTTTTAGTTTCAATGTATAACTCTTCATTTAAAACATACAATTATGCTACGCTGGACAATCACATTTTTAATCATTGCTGTTATTGCAGCTATATTAGGCTTTGGTGGCATTGCTGCAGGCGCAGCAGGTATCGCAAAGATATTTTTCTACATTTTTATTGTATTATTTATTTTATCATTCTTCTTTGGAAGGCGCACAGTAGAATAAAAACAATCTGGTATAAACGGGTAGGCTGATTTAAAAGATGACACTTTTAAATCAGCCCTTTTTTCCCCATATAGGTTCGTTATAATACTTGAATAATGCGTTGTGTGTTCCGCCTAGCACCATTTCTACCTGGCTCTTCTATACGGAACTTTGGTAACAGGCACGATTTCATTCTTTTTTTCATTCTTGGGTACCCGTTGATCCCCGCCGGTAGTGCCGGACTCCTCTGTATTATGTATGGGGGATAGATCGGTGCTTTTTGCAGGTTGTTGTTCTTTCTTCAAAGCCTCCTTCACTGAAGGGTCGTCTTTCGCTTCTATTAGTGCCTCTTTGGTTTTTTGCTTGGCCCGCAGATCAGTTTCTTTTGACGGGAGTTTTTTTTCTGCCATAGTTTTTTTAATTTGTATACACCACAAACATGCCAACTGAAAAAACAGAAAATAACATTAAACGATCCTGCATAGTTTTGGCTGACTAACTTGAAAAGACCGTTCTTTGATTATACCAAAACATTCTTTATCAAACAAATGTTGTTTACTACGATTTGTGTTAATTTTACGGGTAACAATGTGTAATAAAGTTCCATAAAATGAATTTGCACATGGTAAAATTTTTCCTCTACCTTATTTAATTTACCTTGTTATGGTGGTTTGTTTTTAAAATGAATTGGTACAAATAGAGCGGTGAATTAATAGATAAATTTAGATACAAATGAACAAGCGCTTAATATTGATTGCGGAAGACGATGCAGACGACAGATACCTAATGAAAACAGCATTGGCCGAAACAGGCATTACTGAGGAGGTTCAATATGTTGAAAATGGAGTAGAAGTAATAAATTTTTTGGACTCAATAAAAGAAGAAAATGGCGAGACCAATTTCCCCAAATTCATTTTACTGGATTTAAATATGCCTAAAATGGATGGAAGGGAAGTGTTGAAAAAGATCAAGTCCAATGAGGCCTACAGGAAAATTCCTGTTATAATATTCAGTACTACCAAGAATCAAATTGAGGTTAAACGCTGCTACGATCTTGGAGCCAATACATATGTGGTTAAGCCCATCAGTTATGATACACTTGTAGAAACTATCCGGGATATTTGTACCTATTGGTTCAATACCGCTACACTTATTGACGTTAATTAAGCTAATAATTATTTAAAATAAGGCGAACCCAGACCGGGACCGCCTTATAGTTTACATCCAGGGCACATTCTGCGATTTAAACAGTTCTGATTTCGTCCGCTAAATTTTGCGACTTATTTGAAATAGCGTTGCCCGCCTCATCCATTTTATCTTTACCAAAACTGATCATTTCACCAATACGAGATGCAATGTCGCTGGCTTTGTCAGCAATTTTCTTTCTTACTTCGCCACCTTTTTCCGGTGCCAGCAGAATACCAGCTACTATACCGACAGCCGCAGCCCCTAATAATGCTAAAATAATTTTGTTTGGATTTGACATAATTTAATTTTTTTGTGTTTGCAATATACTTACTACCTGATTCAAATAATTGTGCCATTTTTCTCCCTATAGGGAAAGTTCCCCGTCTGTAGATTTAAGTCTACAAAAGCCTAAACTTACGATAGGAAACTACTGGCATAGTTTTAGGGACAATCACCCTATGAAAAGAGTATTAATTGTAGACGATGAAACAGACTTGTGTTCGATGATAAAGCTTTTTCTAACTAAAAGAAACTATGAAGTGCATACGGCACATACCCTAAGCGAGGGCTATAAGAAAATGAGTTTAATCCAACCGCACGCCTTGCTGCTTGATAATAATTTACCAGATGGAATGGGCTGGAATGCAGCCGAGAATATCCATGAAAAGTATCCTGAAATGCATATCACACTTATCAGTTCTTATCATGCGTCCAAAGAGTTTAAAGCCAAATTGGGGAATTCGGTTAGAATTTTAGAGAAGCCTCTTTCACTAAAAGATATCGAACATTACCTTTAGAACGTTATAAACTTTAAAAAGCCTGCAAAGTGCAGGCTTTTTAAATATCAGGCACAAGTAACGACTTATATTGACCCGTAATTATAACAGGTTTTACTTAAACCAATAAGTCTCCGTGAACGCCTTCCTGCAATTGCTTTCCGGTAACAACAGATGCTGCAATTTTAAGCATTTCCACCATTTTAGTAGTATCCGTGTCCCAGTAGTGAGCCTCGTCTGTTTTAACTTTTAGCAGGCATAGACCCGGATCATTTTTCCCTTCCGGAAACCACGCTTTCACAATGGGGTTCCATTTATCTTCGATTGATTTCCCATCCTGTTCAATGCTCGCCCTTCCACGTATATCGAGGTAGCTATCCTTTGAAGGATTTGCGAATACCAGGTGCACATTATTGTCCTTCTCTATATCTCCGATTTTGGCAGATTGGCGATTGGTAAAAAACCAGAGATTACCATTTACATCTACCTCGATAACTGCCATTGGTCTGGTATTGTGTATGCCCGTTTGGGTATTGGTAAAAAACATGCAGGTACCAATATCTTTTACCAGTGCCTGTAATTTTTCAACTGCTTCTTTACTGTTCAAATTTTTTTCCATAATTGTTATTTTTAAAATTGCTCCTTAAGTGTGAATTGATACAATTGATACTTCCGGAAAATAAAACATGGCTGGTTTTATCATTACCGGTAAAAGAATTTTATAGAAAATCCTGTGCCGGAATTTAAACTAACATGCCAGACAATAGTACCAAGTTGTGTGGATTCTTTTACACTGTAAAAATGTTTAGTGATTTACCGGGCGGGTATAATCCTCAATTAATTGTATCTTTTGCTTTTCAGCAATATCATATCCATTACAAAATAACACGGGCTAAAAAAAATCCTACCGCTTAAATAATGACGGAAAAAACACAGCATATCAGGTATTTTTTATTTAGCCAGTTTCTTGCTGACGGAGTGCGTATTACTTTAGAAATCATTTTGCCGGCCTTAATCCTTAGTCAATTCGGGAGGCTGGATATAGGATTGCTGCTGTCTACAGGCGCACTGTGTGCAAGTATCAGCGATGCACCCGGTCCGCTGGAGCATAAGCGCAATGGGATGTTGTATTGTAATGCTTTTGTTTTTGCAATGGCAGTGCTAACGGGCTTTGTAAACCATAATATACTGTTAACCGGTTTGATGATATTATTTGCCTCGTTCTTTTTTACAATGTTTACTGTTTATGGAAACAGGGCGTCATCCGTTGGCATAGCAGCATTGCTCATCATGATATTAAGGATGGATAAGGTGATACCTGCCAGTGATGTAATAATTGAATCGTTGTGGATATTGTGTGGAGGTATTTGGTATATGTTGATCGCCTTGTTGTTTTTTTTGCTGAGGCCTTACCGGCAGGCGCAAAGATCATTGGGTGCCTGTGTGCATGAAACAGCTAAACTGCTGCTAATAAAAGCTGCTCTATATGATCCCTCTACAGATATAAAAGCAGCATATCAACGCCTGCTTGACCAGCAGATAATTGTAAGTGAAAAGCAGGATGAAGTAAGGGAGCTATTATTTAAAGACAAACAAATAGTAAAAGATAGTACTCCTGCGAGCCGGGCGCTATTGATCACGTTTACAGATGTGGTGGACCTGTATGACAAGATCACGGCCAGTTGGTATGACTACTATGTACTGAGAGAAAGGTTTTCATCCACAGGTATTTTGCCCGAAATTTCGGCAGTGATCAAAGAAATTGCGCATGAAGTTGATAAGATCGGGTTCGCCATTCAATCCAATATACCTTATAAAAAACAGTTTGAATTATTACCTGCACTGAATGATTTAAAAGCAAATATCGATGCCGCAAAAATAGAAAGCTCCAGTAATCTGGTATTGAAGAAAATTTTGATCAACCTTCGCAATCTTGGCGAAGATATCGATCAGGTATACAATTATTTTACCGGGAAGATTGATCTTAAAACACGCAACCGCAATAGAAATGAATATTCAAAGTTCGTATCACACCAGGAAATCAATTTAGCCATTCTCCGGGATAACCTGAGCCTGAGTTCTTCTATTTTCCGACACTCACTTCGTATGATGATTGCCTGTGTCGCGGGATTTGTTGTGGTGAAATTTATTTCGTACGGGCATTATAGTTATTGGATATTATTAACGATCGTTTTTATTTTAAAACCGGGCTATAGTATTACCAAGCAACGAAATATACAAAGAATAGCGGGCACCATTGCCGGTGGGCTTGTAGGTGTCGTGTTAATTGCTACTATAAAAGATACAGCTGTTTTGGTAGGCTTGATAGCGTTTTTCATGATCGGGACATACACTTTCCAACGCCTGAATTATGTAGTCACTGTGATATTTATGACGCCCTATATTCTTATTCTTTTTAGTTTACTTGGATTAGGATTTATAAATATTGTTGAAGAAAGGATATTGGATACCGCCATCGCCTCTGTGCTTGCCTTCGTTGCAAGTTATTTTTTATTTCCTCATTGGGAGTCAAAGCAGGTGGACGCCTATATGATCAATGTGCTAAAGGCTAACTTGAATTACCTGCTTCAATTAAAACAATTCCTTACAGGCCAAGACAGCTCCATAATGGAATACAGGCTTGTTAGAAAAGAACTGTATGTAAGTACTGCCAACCTATCTGCAACACTTAACCGCATGCTATCTGAACCTAAAAATACACAGCATCACGCCGCGGAGATAAATGAATTCGTCGTGCTTAATAATATACTATCGTCCAATATTGCAAGCCTCCTCACCGTTAATATATTTAAGGAACATCAAACAGCTACAAAGGAAGTGTTGCAATCCCTCGGCCGTGCCGCGATTTTGCTTGAAGAAAGCCTGGCAAAGATGGACAGTTCTTACCAGCAGGAAATAAACGAAACCCATTTCCTGAAACCCCCGCCAACAGCCAATACCCCTGACCAGCAAATCAAAGAGCATGTTGATTTTATTTACCGGCTGGCGGCAGACATCAGAAAAATTGTGCTTAAAATAAATGGGTAAACCATTTCTTTTAAGCAAATTATTGATCAGGCATTCACCTTCACAACAACTCCTAAAAAAGACGCAGGGTTGCTGCGTCTTCAAATCTTTTTTATTTAAAAAAATTGCTTTTAGATGAGAACGGTTGAACGTTGCCAAACCTGCCCGCCTTTATATTATTTAATCAATCTTAAATTAAACGGGTAACGGTAAAGTTTATTTTCACTGGCTTTGATAGTGGCGATAATAATTAGCACCAGGTTAGCAATCGACAACAGCCATATCAGCAATATGCCAATTAATACTAGTATTAAAATGCCTGAAACGATAAATAAGAGGATCATCGTTATTTGGAAATTCAATGATTCTTTCGCATGTTCTGCAACATAGGAGGACTCATCCTTCTTTATCAAATAAATAATTAACGGCGCAATAAAGGAAGCGACAATTGCAAGAATGTGCGATAAAACTGCGAATGTTTTTTCATCAGATGTGGGTACTGTTGTTGGTACAAAATCTTCGCCCATTAAGTTTTGAGTATCCATTTTTTTTTGGTTTTAGTTGTTATGAAGATAATAATAATTTCCTGAAAATTTTAATATGATCCCGCGGCAAAAAAAATTATAACCAGGCACATTATTGCACGGGAACAGGAGTGGCTTAAGATAATTTTCTCAAAAATTTGTGTGGAATTCAACAGTTAAAAATGTTACTTTACAAATACCAACAAAAACAATTAAAACGAATTTTTAATCCTATAAAAAATAACTTATGCCTAAATATGTAATTGAAAGAGACATTCCGGGTGCCAGTAATTTCACCCCGGAACAATTAAAAAATATGTCTAAAACTTCCTGCGACGTAATTACCAAAATGGGGTCACAAATTCAATGGATCCATAGCTACGTAACTGCCGATAAAATTTACTCTGTATATATTGCTCCCAACAAAGAATGGGTTCAAGAGCATGCCAGACAGGCAGGTTTTCCCGCAACTGCGGTAAGCCAGGTTTCGACCATTATTGATCCCACAACAGCAGACTGATAAGTTTGGCATAGAGAGCAACAAAAGAGTACC
The DNA here is from genome assembly GCA_039922375.1 of Ferruginibacter sp. Classification (GTDB taxonomy): domain Bacteria; phylum Bacteroidota; class Bacteroidia; order Chitinophagales; family Chitinophagaceae; genus Ferruginibacter. The sequence goes on along the minus strand of JBDSAA010000159.1, from coordinate 68,007 downwards.
CAAAACCCGGGCTGATGTTTTACTCATTACGTACTGATCCTGTATTTGGCAGACCTCATTTACTTTTTGCCTATAAATCTCTTTCGCAATCTGATGTTAGGTGGAAAGGATGCCTAATGGTATTCAGTACACGAGGGCGACGCAACAATGATCCATGAAATACTTAAGCCCGGACAACAAAAAAAACTGCTTGTAAAGAACGTAATTATTGTTAGTGACCTGCCTGGTAAGATGTACATTTAAAAGGGCAACACGGGTATGCGGAAGCTATTCGTGCATTACCAATATGGGTACTTTGCTATGGTATGAAATCGCCTTGGTATGACTGGCGGAAAAGAGTTTTTTCATAAATGTTTCGTTTCTCCTGATCAGAATGATCAAATCGATGTCCTTATCCTCGGCAAAGAGATTGAGGGCTTCATTTACGTCATACAGCCGCATAAAATAAAATTCGGGATTATAGCTTGCAAACATGGTAGCCAGGTGTTGCTTCTCATTTTCGTAGCTGGTGGTAAGAGAGATATAATGATTCTTGTCGACGTTTACAATGTGTAACCTGGGATTGAATACGCCGAGGAAATCTTTGATGGGAGCGGAAGGAGTTGTTCTGACGGTATCTTTAAAGTCGGAGGTGAGCATCACATTCCTGATTTCACTAAAAGGCGCTTTTTCAGGGATGATCAACACAGGGCAAACTTTTGTTTCCACCATCTTTAATGTATTGCTGCCGAAAAGAGCCTGGGAGATGGCTGATTTTCCCTTAATACCCATTATTACCAGGTCGGCTTTGCGATGACGAACAGCTCTTTCCAGTCCGCTTACAAAATCGTCTTCCACCTGCATCAAAATATCTATATACACAATATGACTACTACTTAATTCTTTTTTTAGATCCTCCAGGTTTTCCCTCGCAGCAGCTTCTTCACCCGGCTTTGAATAACTATGGTACAGCAACATCTGCACGCCATGATGGCCCACCAATAACTGGGCGGCGTACCGGGCTGTATGGATGGAAGTATCGGAAAAATCTACGGGAACAATTACTGTATTCATATTAGCATGCATTTAGGTGAGGAAAAAGAAATTTTTGCGGCTGTAAGGTTATATTTATCTACCCGGTTCTATTTGGAAATTTATAGAAAAAAATCGTAAAAGATGAAGTTTTGTTTTAATAATAATACCTATTGGTAAGAAAACGAAGAGAGATATGGGAGCTAAAAATTGTTGTTACTGTTTATCTTTTACTGATGCCTGGTTGTAAACAATTTTAGGAGCAAAAAACTTCCACTGTATAAACTCCGCTGCTATTTTTTGTTACATTATTGCTGTAAAATGCTAACGGTTGGGAAATATCCTCCAGCAGATGAAAGTATTGGCAATTCCGGTTAAGGGCTTCAAACACAAGTGTAAACCGGATGAATTCATTTTGAACGAAATGCCAGGTCCAATGAGGCATAATGGAAATATTGAAAGGCTTGATCAGCTTGATCCGTCCGCCTGTATCTTCCACCAAAAAAGTATCCGGCCAAATGCGAACGCCAGTGGGTTCCGGTGTAAAGTACCGGCAGTGTACAATGGTGCATTGTTCTGTCTGGTGTTCAATAAGATGTTTTACTGCATCATCAATTTCTACCTGGGGCTTGGCTATTGTAATACTACTCATTGCCGAAAAAGTTTTCATTATCAGATATGCAAATTTACAGATATACCTAATTACCTGCAACCTGTTAGATGCTGTCACCCTCATTTATCGCAGGCAAAAACTTATCCGGCAATTGCTTATTTGCGTTGGCGCCCATTTTTTTCAATTCTTCTATTTTACCAATAATATTTCCCCTGCCAGCTACCAGTTGACGAAATGCGGAATCATACGATTGCTGTGCATCCTGCAACTTCTTGCCTACCTGCTCCAGATTTTCTATAAAGCCTACAAACTTATCATATAAAGCACCGGCCTTATCAGCTATTTCAATTGCATGATAATTTTGCTGTTCTACCCGCCACAGGTCGGCAATGATCTTTAATACAGCCAGTAGGTTGGTAGCACTTACAAGCATTATCCTTTTATCATAAGCGTATTTCCACAATTGAAGATCTGTCTTAACAGCTTCTAAAAAAGCGGGTTCAATGGGGATAAACAACAAGACATAGTCAAGGGCCTGGGCATACTGAGGATAATTTTTCCTGCTTAGGTTATCGATATGATTGCGAATGGATTGTATATGGTCCTTGAGGAACTGTTTTTGTGTCAATACATTTTCTTCTGAAACATATTGTTCCCATGCAATTAAGGAAACTTTCGAGTCGATGATCACTTTACGCTGATCTGGATAAATTACAGTAATGTCTGGCTGTAGGCCCTTACCGTTTTCGTCCTTTATGATGTTGCCGGCATTGTCTCGTATAAACTCCTGGGCCAGGTATTCCCTTCCTTTAGTAAGCCCGCTGTACGATAAAATGCTTTCGAGGATCATCTCACCCCAGTTACCCTGTTGTTTGTTGTTAGATTTCAATGCCGTGGTAAGGTTATTAGCCTCCTGGCTTACCTGCTCACTCATTTCAATCAAACGTTGTACTTCTTTTCCCAGCGAAAAACGTTCTTTGCTTTCCTTGTCATAGGTGTCATCTACTTTTTTCTTAAAATCCACCAGCTCTGTTTTTAAAGGATCGAGAATAGCCTTCATTTTTTCCTCATTCACCTGTGTAAATTTGGCTGTCTTTTCATCCAGTATTCCTTGCGCAAGGCTGCGGAATTCAAAGCGGAATTTTTCTCCAATTGTTTCCAGTTCTTGTTTTTGGTTGGTTAATTTTTCATAAGCGGATTCAAGTTGAGTTTGCAGGACAGACATCTTTTTCTGAACTTCCTGGTGTTCCTGTTGCAGCAGGTGATAGGCATCAAATTCCTGCAGCAGAAATTTATTTGATCCCTCAGCCTGCACTGCACGGCTCAGCAAATCCTCTTTGTCTTTTTGCTGGCGCAGTTTATCCTGTTGTAATTCCTGCATGTTTTGCTCGCAAAGGCGCAACTGATCTTTTGCCGAGACCAATTGCTGGCGAAGCGCCGTCCAGAGTGCAAAGGCTATGAGGAGGCCAGCTGCCATGCCTGCTACAAATAATAATACATTGCTATCCATCTTGGAGATTTGGTGCAAGATAAGGTGAATTTTCAGCAAGGATTTTCGGCATATTTGTTCAAAAACAAGGTTGTATTCTGAAACCGCTTTTTATTGAAACAACGTTGGTATATTTTTTATTTCCTCAAAATTTATTCTGAAATTTAGTCGCTAATTTTAAAAAATCAATGTTGTAAAGTATCATTCCTTTTATGCCTTGCATGGTGGTTTGGCGTTAACAGATGGTAAACTATTGGATACCTTCTCACCGGTACAAAAAAATTATAAATAAGTATTATGGAAATATCACTTAAAGGACGCAAAGCCCTGGTCGGGGGCGCCACCAGAGGATTGGGGAAGGCGATTGCAATGCAGTTAGCTGAATGCGGCGCTGAAGTAACGCTAATGGCAAGGAACGAAGAAAAGTTAAAAACGACCCTAACGGAATTGTCATCAAATGGTGGCCAGCAACATAATTACCTGGTAGTAGATTTTGCTGACTTCGAAAGCTTTAAAACGATCATTGCTGCATGGTTTGAACATCACCAGGTCGATATTTTAATCAACAATACCAATGGCCCTGCCGCCGGGGGCCCATTGGACAAAACCGTGGATGATTACCAGCAATCATTCGACCTGCTGTTTAAAACTGTTTGCTTTGTAACCATGGAGGCATTAGATGGGATGCGTGCGGCAAAATATGGTCGTATAATTAACCTTTCTTCCATCACAGTAAGAGAGCCTGTGCAAAATTTAGTATTATCTAATAGCATACGCAGTGCTGTTATAAGCTGGTCAAAAACGCTGGCCAGGGAAATAGCACCAGACGGAATAACTGTTAATAACATAATGACTGGTTATTTTGACACCGAAAGGCTTAACGAAATATACAAGTTGCAGTCAGAAAATAAGGGTATACCATTGAATAACTATAAGGATAAAATGAAAATGGATATACCAGTTGGCCGGTTTGGTGATCCTGAAGAGTTTGGCCAATTGGCTGCCTTTCTTGCATCCGGATTTGCATCCTACGTCACAGGAGCAAATATTCCAATAGATGGAGGCCTATTACGATCCTTGTAGATTTTAACGCCACACTGGTGGTGATTAAGCACTATTGGGTAACGGTATCCAATGAATAGAAAGCTTCCTTTGAAATTTCCTGATATGATTTGATCACAATATTTTCAATTTCTGGACCAGCGCTTTTTTTAGCAGCAATTGTTTTTTTGAAATCATTGATATTGGCAAATGTGAACAAGGGGATGCCGATATGTTGATTTTCTATTATAATATTCTTATTTAAAATTATATAATTCACGAGGTAGTACTTCATAATGAGGTTGGATCTTCAGCTTATTATCTATAGAATTTTCAATTATAAAAATGTGAATTTTTTTAAACGGTCGCTGTCGTTAAACTTCCAATTTGGGGTAGATATTTTTCCAACGAAAATCTTTCTAATTTATTAAGAATGTAAATGCTTGCAGTCGGCCGGCTACGAAGAAACAGTCTGAACAATAGGAAGGAAGCCAGTATTACAAAGAAAGAAGACAGTATTATAAACTGGGAGGGAGGAATTGTTTATCTAAATCGGTCAGGCCTGACACAGCATTTAAAAAAAATATTATAATTATTTGGCAATAAATACAATTTAATAACAGAACCAGCGTTAATACCTTGGTTTTTCATAGGATATTGGATTTAAAAACGGGCTGAATTTCTATTCTGGCCCCTTTTTTTTATTATAACGCCTACGGACAAGTTTGATGGCTCCATCAAGATCCGGCTAACGTACTACTGGATTAGCCCTCACATATTTCCCATTTTCAAAACTGATAATATAATCTGATTTGAAAAATTTACTTTTTTCATAATAATCTGTTGAAATAATTTGTGCCCCCGATTTGCATGCAGCTAAAAATCTGCTCCTGTCATTTGTTCTTGCTTCTTTGGTATCGGCATCGGCCCTTGTTCTAACGATGTAGCCTTTTTTTACTAACTCTTGAATTTTACTGAAATCTTTTACGGGATCGTTCATAATAATAATAGCGGCTTCCGGTGTAGCTGCGGGTGCATTCACAAAAAATATTCTTTCTTTCAGCGAAGGGTGGCCTTCTATATAAGCCTTCAATTTATCTCCTGATTCGTCAAGGATAAAAATGAGTTTGCCTTTAGCTTCATTTAGTTTTGGCCAGTTATTGCTTAGGATTGCTTCTTCCAGTGTTTCATATTTGCCCCTAACCATGTCTGGTATGATCAGTTTAGCAACACCCAGATTATCGACGATTGCTTTATCCAGTTCATTGAATGTTTCAGGTGTAAATTTTTCCGGTATTGTAAATGCGGGCTTTTTAATGGTGTCATCTTTAGTATTGACGGTAATAAAAATGGCTTCATGGCCGGAATGAGCGTCTGACCAGCGTCTTAATTCCTGCAAACATTTCTTTAGTGTAAGGCAATTGCTTCGGAAATCTATGTCCTGTACATGTAATATTTTGAATCCTGGCTCTTTCATTACTCCTTCAGGATCATATGGCCTGCCTGGATTTACTCCTGCCCAGGACAACCCACCGGGCTGTGCGTATTTGCCTCCCTTCGCATCGGCATATACATCAATTTCAAGCGAACGCAGGCCCAGGGTAAGTTGGTCCGATAAACTACTGTTACTGTATTCTATTCCTTTTACAATATTGGAATCGTCTTTTTTAATTAATAAAAGTAAGGCAGGGTCAATGTATTCTTTATAACTGTTGTGGGAGCCAATGACCTGGGTTTTATTGAGACCCTGTTCAGGCCGTTTAAAGTAGAATAAAAGTCCCACGAAAAAAAGCAGCGGTATCAGAATAAGTTTTTTCATAAATAAAAAATTAAAATGAATAAAGCCTGCGTTAAAATGAATAATGTTTGAGAGATGAAAATCTAATACGCCAGCAGTTGGGTGAGCCAACTTTGTGTCCGTTATGTATTCAAGAGGGTGTTATCAAATAAACTATTGCAAGGTATAAAAAACACGTGTTTTCCTGGTACTTTTATTTTACGCATTCCTACTAAACAATGGTTTTCCTGCTATAGTTTTGAGATTCAAACTAAACAATCCTGCGCATGGTGGTATTGTTACCTACTTTTGTTATAATGTTTACAATAATATATATCTAATTACCAAATAATGCGAACTAATACAGAACTGATCAGTGACTTTTACACTGCATTTCAAAAGCTTGATTATGCTGCTATGAACCAATGCTATAGTAGTGATACTGTCTTTTTTGATCCTGTATTCGGATTGCTTAAAGGGGAGGAAGCAAAGCATATGTGGGAAATGCTTTGTAAAAATGCGAGCAATTTTTCTTTAACCTACGGAAACATACAAGAACTGGATGAAGAGTATTGTACATGCGACTGGGTGGCTACTTACACCTTTTCAAAAACAGGAAGAAAAGTAGTGAATAATGTAAAGGCAAATATGCGTTTCGAAGATGGGAAAATTATTGAACATAGTGATGCCTTTAGTTTGCATAAATGGAGCAAGCAGGCATTGGGCCTTGCTGGTGAGTTGTTTGGCTGGAACTCTTTTTTTCAGCGTAAAATAAAAAACCAGGCTAAGCGAAAATTGCTAAAATTTATACAGTCAAAACAATAGCAGTAATTTGGTGTGAAGGGAAAGTATTTACAAACCGGCAAGGCAAAAAAATGCCGGCAAAGCTACACTTTACCGGCAAAAGAGATAGATGTAATATATTATTCTACCACTGTTATTTTAATAGTGTTGGTAGGTAAATGAAGTTTGGTTGGTGTACTTCCTGTGCTTACTATCACGTTGGTACTTTGAATAAAACCTCTTTCTTTTAATATATTGATCTGGTCAAAAATAATAGTATCCAAGCTTTCTTCTTCCGCATAGTAGATGGCCCGAACGCCCCAGCTTAAACTCAACTGGTTGATTAGCGTTTTTTCTTTACTAAAAATAAAGAGCGGCGCCTTCGGACGATAACTACTCAACATAAAGCCGGTATAGCCACTTTGCGTCATCCCTACCAGTCCATGTGCATTGATATCCTGGGCTAGTTTACAAGCGCTGTAACAAAGTGCATCACTTAACAAAGAAGGGGAGTGGGCCTGAGGGGCTAATATATCATCACGGTCATAATCATAGGCTGTACGCTCAACTTCCAAAATTATTTTACTCATCATTTCCACCACCAGCCTGGGATAATCACCCATAGCGGTTTCCCCGCTTAGCATTACTGCGTCAGCGCCTTCCAGTACGGCATTGGCCACATCAGTAACCTCGCTTCTGTTGGGTTTGGTACGTTCCATCATACTCTCCATCATTTGCGTAGCAACAATTACAGGTTTTGCCCTGCGCATGCACTTACGGATGATTTCCTTTTGAATCATGGGTACCTGCTCCACTGGAACCTCTACACCTAAATCTCCGCGGGCAATCATCACACCGTCACTTTCTACAATTATATCCCGAATGTTTTTCAATGCTTCGGGCATTTCAATTTTTGATATAACTTTTATTTTACTGTTTTTTTCTTTAATCCGTTTCTTGAGATCTATAATATCCGCTGCTTTTCTTACAAAGGACAGGGCTACCCAATCAAGGTTATTTTCGATAATAAATTCCAGGTCGGCGATATCTTTTTCAGTAAGTGAAGGCATTGTCAGAGCCGAGTCAGGCAGGTTGACACCTTTTTTGGGAGTTAATATGCCACCCAGGGTAACGGAGACCCTTACCTCATGGTCATTTAAAATTTCTTCTGCCTTCAGTTCCATTTTACCATCATCCAAAAATATACGTTCGCCTACTTTTACATCGTGTGCAAGATTAGGATAGGAGACATAAATCTTTTCCTTTGTTCCAATTATTTTTTGTGTAGTAAATATAAACCCGCTGCCGTCTTTCAATTCAATCTTACCATTCTCAAGATCACCAACCCTTAATTTTGGGCCTTGCAAATCGCCCAGTATTGCAATATTGTAAGGTTGCGTTCTGTTAATTTCCCGGATGAAATCGATGATCTTTGCTTTGTCTTCATATGCTCCATGAGAAAAATTCAAACGGAAAACATTTACTCCTGCAACTACCAGCTCCAATAATTTATCGTAGGTAGAACAGGCTGGGCCCACGGTTGCAACGATTTTAGTTCTTTTAATAGAATGTTGTATGCCTGCTTCTTTATCCATTTCACGATGCAGGTATTTGGTAATACTTTTACTCATAAATTTTTGTCTTGATTAAATTAATTGATAGTGGATATTAATAGTAAATAAATATGGGGATATCTAAACCAGCGTTGCATAGGATTAGAATTATTATTAGTGGCGTTTATGATGCAAGGATCTTTACGATCTTCATCCACTCCTCATTAATGCGTTGTTTCTTTTTAACAGCTTCATTAAGCGGCGTGTAATGCATACGGTTATTGACCATCCCAACAAACACATTGAAACGTCCTTCCATCAGGCATTCCACTGCAGAGTATCCCATGCGGCTGGCTATTAGCCTGTCAAAACAACTGGGCGAACCTCCCCGTTGTATATGGCCCAGTATACAAACCCTTACTTCCTGTATGGGTAATCTTTCTTTGATTACTTTAGCTACATAATCAGCACCTCCAAATTCGTCGCCTTCCGCTACTACGATCAGGTTTACTAACTTATGGCGTCTTTCTTTTTCGGCTAACGAATTAATGATCGCCTCGATATCTGTTTTACGCTCAGGGATCAAAATATTTTCAGCACCAGTAGCAATGCCACTGTGCAATGCTATATAACCCGCATCCCTGCCCATTACTTCTATAATGAACAAACGGTCATGTGCATCCGCCGTATCGCGTATTTTGTCAATGGCTTCTACTGCTGTATTTACTGCCGTGTCAAAACCAATCGTAAAATCAGTCCCAGCGATATCTTTATCAATTGTACCAGGCAATCCTACACAGGGAATATCGAATTCGTTGCTAAAGGTTTGGGCTCCCCGAAAACTACCATCGCCTCCAATTATCACAAGCCCGTTGATACCAAGCTTTGTTAAATTTTCATACGCTTTTTTTCTTCCTTCCGGTGTAAAGAAGTCTTTGCATCGGGAAGTTTTTAAAATAGTGCCCCCTCTTTGAATAATGTTAGCGACACTTCGGCTTTCCATCGGAAAAATATCGTTTTCTACCATGCCGGTATATCCACGCATAATACCAAATACATCCAGTTTGTGATAAATGCCGGTACGCACAACCGCCCTGATACAAGCGTTCATTCCAGGTGCATCTCCTCCTGACGTAAGTACTCCAATCTTAGTTACTCTTTTTTTCATATCTAATGAAAACGGTTAAATATTAAAATTTAATTAATGATCTGTCAGTTAATACTGGCATAAAAGTTTGAAAGATGCCAAAAATACACATTTAATGTTAATCCCTAACCCTACGGATATTATAACTCTTAAATTGTATTTAAACTAAATTGCACTTCATCTATAAATTGCAGTGCAAACAAGGATCAATGGCAGAATTATTTTTTTGTCGGACAGTCCATTCTTAACAACTTGCTGTTACAACAAAGTATATCTTATTTTATTATATTTTTATTTAAACAATTTCATTTATGAAAATTCTCGTCACGGGTGCAAATGGATTACTAGGGCAATATTTAATAAAGTTGTTAGTAGAAGCTACCACGTATGAAGTAGTTGGGTCAGGAAAAGGGTCCTGCAGGATACCCTTTTTACCATCTGAACGGGCGGAATATTTTCCGCTTGATATTACGGATGGAATAGAAACACTCTCTTTCATGACTTTGCACAAGCCTGACGTCATTATACATACTGCGGCCACAACACAGGTAGATGAATGTGAAGCAAATCCCATTGCCTGCTGGAATACAAACGTTACAGCCACCCGCTTTTTAATAAGTGCTGCGAAAGGAATAGCTACACGCTTTATATACATTTCAACAGATTTTGTGTTTGATGGAATTGATGGTCCATATGACGAGGCAGCGGTTCCCTCGCCAATAAATTATTATGGCAGCACAAAGGTGGCAGCCGAAAAATCTGTGATGGAGAGTGAGATGCATTGGTGTATTATCCGAACCGTGTTGGTATATGGAAATATTGTAGCGGGCAACAGAAGTAATATTATTAGCTGGGTCGTTAAAAGTTTAATGGAAGACAAAAAAATACAAGTGGTGAGTGATCAGTGGCGTACACCTACATATGCGGAAGATCTTGCAAAAGGAATTTTATTGGCGATTGAAAAAAATGCAAAAGGAATATATCATCTATCGGGAGAAGATATGCTAAGTCCATACGACATGGCAATGGCTACCGCAGAATGGCTGGGGGCAGATAAATCATTAATAGAAAAAGTGGATAGGTCATTGTTCACTCAACCTGCAAAGCGCCCTGCAAAAACAGGTTTTATAATTCACAAGGCAAAACGTGAATTAGGATTTCAACCCGTGAGTTTTCAGGAAGGATTGGGTAAGATGATACCCCCGTCCCCTAAAGGGGAGTTCCTGGGATAATCTGCACGTTAGGAATATTTTTTTTTGATTGAAAGCTTAATAAAATCTTCAATGCGTTTTTTTGAGGACTACATTACAATGTGCCAACACTCGCTTAAGGGCTGGGTGTCACATCCTTTCCGGAACCCTTATGCCGAGCAATTGCATGCTGCTTTTTATTGTACTGGCAGTCATAGCGGCTATCTGTAAACGAAGTTGTTTTTTATCGCTGGTTTCAGCTTTGGCAATGGAATGTTCGGAATAAAAGGAGTTAAATATTTTGGCTAAATTAAAAACATAGTTGGCTATTTCGGAAGGGTTATGTTCAGCACATGCCTGTTCCAATGCTGTAGGGAATTGCTCTAAATTCACAATGATCTCTTTCTCCAACTTTAATAAGCCAGCGCTTATAACTTTATTTTCCTCATTCACAATTAACGATTCACCAATCACCTTACCATTTGCAAATTCCTTCCTCAAAATGCTCTTTATCCTTGCATAGGTATATTGTACAAAAGGGGCAGTAAATCCGTGGAAGTCTATGCTTTCTTCCGGATTGAATACCATTGTTTTCTTTGGGTCTACCCTTAACAAATAAAATTTCATCGCACCCAATCCTATAATATCATATAGGTCTTTCAATTCTTCCGCGGTAAAATCTTTTACTTTTCCCAGTTCTTCAGTAAGCCTTTGTGAGGTAGCGATCATTTCATCTACCAATTCATCCGCATCTACTACTGTGCCTTCCCGGCTTTTCATTTTTCCGGAGGTTAGTTCCACCATACCGTAACTTAAATGAAAGATGTTATCTGCATTGGGCATGCCCAATTTTTTACAGATCAGTTGCAGCACTTTCATGTGATAGTTTTGTTCATTGCCTATCACATATATACTCTGATCAATTTTAAATTGTTCGTATTTCTGCAAGGCAAGGCCAATATCCTGGGTGATATAAACTGAAGTGCCGTCCTTGCGCTGTACGATTTTTTCATCAAGGCCTTCAGCAGTAAGGTCAATCCAGATGCTGCCATCTTCCTTTTGGAAAAAAACTTTTTTATCCAGGCCCTGTTGCACAATATCTTTTCCGAGGAGGTAAGTATTGCTTTCGTAATACATTTTATCAAAGTCGCTGCCTATCTTTTGATAGGTAATATCAAAACCTGCGTATACCCAACTGTTCATCATTTTCCAAAGGCTAATCACTTCAGGCTTTCCTTCTTCCCAATCCAGCAGCATTTGCTGGGTAGCTTTCATGATGGACGCTTCTTTTTCTGCTTCCTCTTTTGTTTTGCCGTTTGTTATTAATTCTTCTACCTGTTTTTTATATTCATCATTGAACTTTACATAATATTCTCCTACAAAATGATCTCCTTTTGTATGGGTAGATTCAGGCGTGGCGCCATTTGCAAACATTTGCCAGGCAATCATGCTTTTACAAATATGGATTCCCCGGTCATTTACAATACAGCTTTTTATCACTTCATAGCCATTGGCCTTTAATATTTCCGCCACACTCCATCCGAGAAAGTTGTTTCTTAAATGCCCGAGGTGCAAAGGTTTGTTTGTATTGGGAGAAGAATATTCCACCATTACTTTTTTTCCATTCAGTTCCTTGTGGCCATAAGCGTTGTTGTTATAGTTTGCGAGCAGCAAGTCGGTCCAGTAAGCATCGGCAATTGTAAGGTTTAAAAAACCTTTAATGATATTGTAACCGGTGAACAGAGCCGGATAATTGCTGACTAAATTTTCGCCCAATTGTTTACCAATAATATCTGGCGATAATTTCAATGCTTTCACCAATGAAAACATTACCACGGTATAATCGCCTTCAAATTCAGGCTTGGTTTGGTTGATTTGAAAATCTTTTTCAGAAAATGGTTGGTTAAATAAAGCAGTTAAAGTTTGTGTAACGTTCTTTTGAATTGTACTTACTATAGACATGCTGCAAAAATAATGAAATGGAAATACAATGTTTGATGTCTGATTTTTAGATCTCTGATTGTTGCAAGCTTAAAAGTTTTGAGTTAATTTATATCGCAATAAAAGTTGCCTGGTGGTATGCGGCACAGGAGGGCGATGCAACGATGTTGCCATGAAAACCGATGGCCGGACCAAAAATGCTTTTCATACAAAACGCAAACATTTTTAATTCATCATTCCTAATTCTTCATTCCCATTTCTTTACCTTTGCGCACATTTTAAAGATATGATCAGTGTAAACAACGTAACCCTTGCCTATGGCAAAAGAGTTTTATTCGATGAAGTAAATATTGGTTTCACCAAGGGCAATTGTTATGGTGTAATTGGGGCAAATGGTGCCGGAAAATCTACTTTTATCAAAATACTTAGCGGAGAAATTGAGCCCAATAAAGGAACGGTTGATATTACACCGGGTGAGCGGATCGCAACGCTAAGGCAGGACCAGTTTGAGTTTGACCAAGTGACGGTATTGCAAGCGGTGATGATGGGTCACAAAAAAATGTGGGACATCATGATTGAAAAAGATGCACTGTACATGAAGGAAGATTTTACGGAAGCAGATGGCATGAAGGCAGGTGAACTGGAGCACCAGTTTGGCGAAATGGGTGGCTATACGGCGGAAAGTGATGCCGCTCAATTTTTAAACGAGTTGGGTGTGAAAGAAGAAATGCACCCCATATTAATGCAGGATATTGCCGCAAACATTAAAGTGCGGGTATTGCTGGCGCAGGCCTTATTTGGTAACCCCGACATTTTATTATTGGATGAGCCTACGAACAACCTGGATGTGGAAACCATTAGCTGGTTAGAAAACTTTTTGGCCGACTACGAAAATATTGTATTGGTGGTAAGTCATGACCGTCACTTTTTGGATGCTGTGTGTACGCATGTGGCCGATGTTGACAAGAAAAAAATAAAGATATATACCGGTAACTATACTTTCTGGTACGAAAGTTCGCAGTTGGCTGCAAGGCAGGCTTCTGACAAGAACCGTAAGATGGAAGACAAGAAGAAGGACCTGCTTGAATTTATTGCCCGGTTTAGTGCGAATGCTTCTAAATCTAAACAGGCTACGTCCCGTAAAAAAGCCTTGGATAAATTAGTGTTTGAAGATATTACACCGAGTAACCGTAAATACCCCGGGATTATTTTTAAACCGGAGCGAGAAGTGGGCAATCAAATCCTCAACGTAGAGAAATTATCCAAATCGCTGGATGGCAAGCCACTTTTCAGCAATATTAGTTTTGATATTGTTAAGGGGCAAAAAATTGCTTTCCTAAGTAAGAATCCATTGGCATTGACTACTTTCTTCGAGATCATTAATGGAAGAATTAAAGCGGATCACGGCAAATATGAATGGGGATCAACTATTACCTCCGCTTATTTACCCAATGATAATTCAGAATATTTTACCGGCTCACTTAACCTGATCGACTGGTTGCGGCAGTTTGTGCCACCGTATGTAAAAGATGTGGATGAAGATTTCTTACGCGGCTTTTTGGGTAAAATGTTATTTAGCGGTGACGAGATATTGAAGAAAACAAACGTATTAAGTGGTGGTGAAAAGGTACGGTGTATGATCAGTAAAATGATGCTGCAAAACCCCAACCTCGTGATATTGGATGAACCTACTAACCATCTTGACCTGGAGAGTATTACTGCCTTTAACGATGGAATGCTGAATTTCCCGGGCATAGTGTTAATGACTACCCATGATCACCAGTTTATGAATACAGTAGCCAACCGTATCATAGAAATTACACCAAAAGGAACGATCGACCGCCTAACCACCTATGATGAATATTTGGTAGATGAAAGAGTAAAAACGATCAAGGAAGAATTGTATAGTTAGATGCTGGTTACTTGATACTTAACACCGTACGCTGATACCAACCTTGGCACGATATTTACAAGATTGATTTTAAACAAAACATATTGATATGATGAAAAAGCAAATCTTGTTGGTAGCGATTATTTCAACACTGGCAATAAGCAATACAATGGCACAAAAAAGTAGTTCTTTCAATTCCTCTACTTACAAAACTGCATTGGGTGTAAAGGTTTATCCCGGTTCTGGTGGCGCCGCTGTTACCTTAAAACATTTTGTTAGTAAAGGCATCGCTTTGGAAGCACTTGGATATGCATGGAAAAGGGGCGGCAGGTTAACAGGCCTTTTTGAATTTCATTGGGACATCCCCGGTGCTACTGGTTTAAAATGGTATGTAGGGCCAGGCGTTCATGTTAGCTTTTATAATGATAAAGATTATTACAGGAATAACAATAATCCTTATGTTGGCGACAGTTATGTAGCTGCCGGATTGGATGGGGTTATTGGCTTAGATTATAAGTTTAATAAGATACCACTTAACCTGTCTGCCGATTGGCAGCCATCAGTTGAATTTGGTGATGGAAGATACAATGGCTTTGCTGGTGACTATGGTGGAATCAGTGCACGTTATACCTTTTAACTCAAACTTTAAAATTACTATGAAAGTATCCTGCCGAAAGGCGGGATATTTTTTTGCTATGAATGCAAGGAGAAAAAAATTACCTTCGCGGCTATTTTTTTAAGTATGGTCAGACATAGCATTAAGTCGTTTATCGATTTCTTTTATCCCCCGTTTAAAAAGTTAATGCCTTTAAATACCTTTCGTTATGCGGCTTGCGGCGGCGCTAATGTTGTGCTAGACATCACCCTCTTTTTTATCCTTTATAATTTTGTTTTTCAGAAGCAAATTGTGCACCTGGGTTTCGTAGCATTTCAGCCCCACACCGCAGCATTTTTATTTTCCTTTTTTATTACTTTTCCTATTGGCTTCCTGCTGTCCAAATACATCGTGTGGACAGATTCAAATATGAAAGGCCATGTTCAGTTGTTCAGATATTTTGTAATCGTACTGATGAATATTTTATTAAATTATTTTTTCATAAAAACATTTGTTGAATATTTTCATGTCTATCCTACGATCGCCAAACTTATGACGACGGTAATTGTTATCGTATTTAGTTACTTGAGTCAAAAGCATTACACTTTTAAATGACCCCGAAAAATAATTTCAGATAGCTCATTCTGCCCCCGGCCCCTAAAGGGGAAGTCTTCGTACAGCAATTAGCATTTTGTATAATCTTTTAGGTACGAAGTAAAAGCCATCCAATTTGAATACTATTTTTATAAAACTTATAAATAATCCCGGCCCAATAGTAAGCTGTCCGAAGACCTCCCCTTCAGGGGACGGGGGCAAAACAGGATACTTGAATTACTACTCCGGCGATCAAACATTATATCCGTCTGCCATTTTTTCACCCAAATCCTTGTGGCACAATCATTGAATAACCAACCCCGAACAATAAAATAAAATTAATCATGGGAAAGATAATTGGGATAGATCTTGGAACTACCAATAGTTGCGTATCCGTAATGGAAGGCAGCGAGCCTGTAGTAATTGCCAACGATGAGGGGCGCCGTACAACGCCTTCTATTGTGGCGTTTTTAAAAAATGGCGAGCGTAAAGTAGGGGATCCTGCAAAACGCCAGGCCATCACCAATCCGCACAACACTATCATGAGTGTGAAGCGTTTTATGGGACATAAATGGAACGAAGTAACGGACGATATTAGCCACACGAGCTACAAAATAGTAAAGGGTGACAATGATACAGTCCGTATTGACATAGATGGCAGATTATACACTCCACAGGAAATTAGTGCAATGGTACTTCAGAAAATGAAGAAAACCGCCGAAGATTACCTTGGATACGAAGTAACCGAAGCTGTGGTAACTGTACCAGCTTATTTTAACGATGCACAGCGCCAGGCTACTAAGGAAGCAGGTGAAATTGCAGGCTTAAACGTTCGCCGCATTATTAACGAGCCCACAGCGGCGGCATTGGCTTACGGCCTGGATAAAAAGCACCAGGATCAAAAGATCGCCGTATTTGACTTAGGTGGCGGTACGTTTGATATCTCTATCCTTGAATTGGGTGAAGGGGTTTTCGAAGTAAAAAGCACCAACGGAGATACACATTTAGGTGGTGATGATTTTGATAAAGTGCTGATGGACTGGTTAGCGGATGAATTTAAAAAAGATGAAGCAATTGACCTGCGGAAAGATCCAATGGCATGGCAGCGTTTAAAAGAAGCGGCTGAAAAAGCAAAAGTGGAATTGTCTTCTTCCTCTGAAACAGAAATCAATCTGCCTTACGTAACAGCAGTAGACGGCGTTCCAAAGCATTTGGTTAAAAAATTATCAAGGGCGCAATTTGAAAAATTAGCCGATAATTTATTTGCAAGATGTTTAAAACCATGCGAACTGGCATTGAAAGATGCAGGTGTGAGCATCAATGATATTAACGAAGTGATCCTGGTTGGTGGTAGTACACGTATTCCTAAAGTGCAGGAAATTGTTGAAAAATTCTTTGGCAAAAAAGCTAACCGGAGTGTAAACCCCGATGAGGTAGTTGCAATTGGTGCAGCAATCCAGGGCGGTGTACTTTCCGGCGATGTAAAAGATGTATTATTGCTGGACGTTACTCCATTAAGCTTGGGTATCGAAACAATGGGTGGTGTAATGACAAGATTGATCGAAAGCAATACAACCATTCCGACAAAAAAATCTGAAACTTTTAGTACAGCAAGCGATAACCAGCCAGGTGTACAGATTCATGTATTGCAGGGCGAAAGGCCATTGGCCAATCAAAACAAGAGCCTGGGTATGTTTAATTTGGACGGTATTCCGCCAGCGCCACGCGGCGTTCCACAGGTTGAAGTTACTTTTGATATTGACGCCAACGGAATCCTGCATGTAACAGCTAAGGACAAAGGCACCGGCAAGAGCCACAATATTCGTATTGAAGCAGGTAGCGGTTTAAGTAAAGAGGAAATAGAAAAAATGAGAAACGAAGCCAAAGCCAATGAAGAAAGCGATAAGTTGGAAAAAGAAAAAATTGAAAAAATAAACCAGGCGGATAGCTTAATATTCCAGACAGAAAAACAACTGAAAGAATATGGCGATAAGATCAGTGCTGATAAAAAAGCACCAATCGAAGCAGCGTTGGCTAAATTAAAAGAAGCACACAAGCAACAGGACATTGCGGCAATTGATCCGGCAGTAGCAGAAATGAATGCAGCATGGACAGCAGCGAGCGAAGAAATGTATAAAGCAACTCAAGGTGCTGGCGGTGAAGCAGGTGGACCACAACAACCAAATGCTGGTGCTAACAATGGCGCACAACCAGGCCAGGGTGATCACGCAGAGAATGTAACTGATGCAGAGTTTGAAGAAGTGAAATAATAAATTTTAATGAAGATTAAAGGCCGCAGCAGAATTGTTGCGGTTTTTTTTTGCATTTTATTAAACACGAAACTTTGGAAATTTGAGTATTGAAATTTTTGTCCGGGCTAAGAAGCAATGTGCATCCTCGGTGGCGCACTCTTGTACTTTTACAGCCAGGGAAACTTTAACTGCGTTATAAGCCTGCCAGATTACCCTGCTCAACCGCTGACGGGGTTTTCAACCGCCGTCAGGGTTGGGCTATAGTTAGCTGCGAAAGCATTGCGTGGTATAATCAACGAAAAACTATTCCCACAACCCCGACGGTGGCTTCTGGTTCGACGGTTGATTATCTATACTCCTCTCTACACCAAAATTCCCTGGTAAAATGACTTATAAATTTGCAGTTGTAATGAGCGAAACATTAGCCGGGTCTATCGGGCAGTTTGTTCCATTAAATTGCTATTCTACTATACTTAATCGTTATCTCTTTTATAATTTGAGTCCTCATAAAAATATTCATGAAAACTGCGTTTGGAAGGTGTGCCGTCTTTTAAAATTTTGTACACCATCCAAATAACTGCCAAAGGTGAAACGACAAAAAGGAGTACAACGATCCCAATAGGTAAACCAATATAATAAGAAAATTGGTAAACAAGCATGTAAGTAGAAACGATAATAATTGGCCATTTTATCTTCTGCATAAAAATGGGTTTGCATCTTAAAAGTAGTAAGAAAATACTGATTAATTATGAGTTTATATGCACATCGTTTTGGCAATTTGTGTGCTTTAAATTCAGTGTATTAATAAGTATTTTACATTAATGCAGCCGCATTAGCCGCTGAAATTTTACGCTTGTAAGCGCTGTTAACCCTTTCCTAAAAATTCGCAATCATTTATTGCACAATCTCTCTTTGTGACTATCTTGCCGCAAACAAAAGGTTGAGCATGAAACAATTTTCCATTGTATTAAATATTGCATTATTGGTAGCGGTGGCTTTTTTATACTATCTCCATTTCACCGAAAATAAAAAGAGTTTACCGGTATCCGCTGGCACTAACAAAAATTTGCATGATACAGCAGCATCAGGTAGCGGAATGGTAATAGCATATGTAGAACTGGATTCTTTGAATAACAATGTTGCTTTTATCCGGCAGCGAAAAAAAGAACTGGAAGCAGAGCAAAAAGTGATTGGCAGTGAGTATGAAAATGCATACCGGCAATTGACAGCATTGAGGGATAATTTCCTAAAAAAAGGCAATTCGATTACTCAGCAGGAAGCAGAATCTTTCCAGGAAAAACTGGGTTTAAAACAACAGGAGATAGAACAGGCCAAACAACAGAAAAGCCAAAAACTAGCTGAAAAAGGAGCAAGGATAATGGAGGACATGCAGCTTAAGCTAAGGGATTTTATGAATGAATATAATAAGCAAAAGAAATATACGCTGATATTTACAACAGGCACCGGGCTTGATTATTTTCTTTACAAAGACACTACACTAAATATTACCTCCGACATTGTTAGAGGTCTTAATGATAAAATGAAATTGTAACAGACGGTTGAAGGTTGAGGGCGTGTGCAAGATTGTAAAACTGACGGCCAATAAGCATCCTGTTAATCATTTAATCCCAAAAATCCCGGTTCTCATTCAATTTATATATCTTCAATCCCATTTAACAATGGGACTTTTTGTGCCCATGCTTATCTAACAACCAAAATAACCCCATATGCCGGAAACGACAGAACAATCCACTGGTTTTAAACCGTCCCTTAGTTTATTTGATGCCACCATGATAGTAGCCGGTTCAATGATTGGCTCTGGTATTTTTATCGTAAGTGCAGATATGCTTAAGGATATGGGCAGTGCAGGTTGGTTGCTTACGGCCTGGCTCATTACAGGTTTTATGACGTTAACAGCGGCACTCAGTTATGGGGAACTTAGTGCGATGTACCCCCGGGCTGGTGGCCAGTACGTATACCTGAAGGAAGCTTACAACCCACTAATCGGATTCTTGTATGGCTGGAGCTTTTTTGCGGTAATACAAACAGGCACTATTGCTGCAGTGGCTGTTGGTTTTGCTAAATTCGCCGGTTATTTTTTTCCCGCTTTGGCTTGGGAAGATGTCAATACATTTAAGGTACTGGGTTTGTCAATTCACTACGCACAACTGGTTGCCATTGGACTGATCATCTTGCTGACGTTTGTAAATACAAAAGGCATTGAAGCAGGCAAGATCATTCAAACCATTTTTACCTCTACTAAACTGATATCACTTTTTGGTTTGATCATCGCTGGGTTTATCGCCTTTAAATGGGACGTGTGGCAGGCCAATTGGCAAAATCCCTGGACAATGCAACACCTTACGAAAACAGGGGATGCTATTAATTTTGAACCCTTGCTTACCGGCGCAGCATTGGGCGCAATGGCAAGCGCAATGGTAGGAAGTATATTTAGCAGTGACGCATGGAACAACGTTACATTTATTGCAGGCGAGATTAAAAATCCAAAAAGAAATATAGGACTTAGTTTGTTTTTGGGCACACTGATCGTGACGGTGATCTATGTTTTAATCAACGTGGTTTACTTAGCCACCGTTCCGCTAAATGAGCTGGCTTTTGCGAAAGATAATCGGGTAGCGCTTAGTGCCTCCGAAGCAATATTTGGCAGCGGCGGTACCATCATTATCGCGGTGATGATCATGATATCTACCTTTGGTTGTAATAATGGATTGATCCTGGCAGGAGCGAGGGTTTACTACACCATGGCAAAAGATCAATTGTTTTTTAAACAGGCTGGGAGGCTGAATAAAAACATTGTCCCCGAGTGGGCATTATGGATTCAGTGTGCAATGGCATGTTTATTGTGCTTGAGCGGACGCTATGGTGATCTGCTGGATATGGTTTCTTTTATTGTGGTAATATTTTATGTACTGACAATTGGCGGCATTTTTATATTACGCAGAAAATATCCTGATATGGACAGGCCTTACAAAGCATTCGGCTACCCGGTACTTCCGATCATTTACATTTTAATGGGTATCAGTTTTTGCACTTTGCTTATTTTATACAAACCACAATTTACCTGGCCCGGACTCATCATTACCTTAATTGGTATCCCTTTATATTATCT
Organism: Ferruginibacter sp.; assembly: GCA_039922375.1. GTDB lineage: Bacteria > Bacteroidota > Bacteroidia > Chitinophagales > Chitinophagaceae > Ferruginibacter. The sequence continues at coordinate 47,000 of JBDSAA010000159.1, read as the reverse complement.
TGCGGTAAGCAATAAAAAATCCGCTTCGTAAATACATTTTTCTCTCATGATTAGTAAATTTTGCAACGATATTTTTGATAATTGTGTAATAAATTATCATCTCACAGATGATGTGGACACAGCCGTGCAAAACCCATTTGAACCTGGTAATATCAACCATTTATTGTATGCTAAAAATTGGGTTGATACGGTTCAGTGGCACCTGGAAGATATTGTTAGAAACCCACAGATTGATCCTGTAGAAGGCCTGACATTAAAAAGAAGGATCGATGCTTCCAACCAGGTGCGAACCGATATGGTGGAATATATTGATAGCTATTTTTTGCAGCAATATTCCAGTGTAAAACCTAACGCAACTGCCCGTATCAACACAGAAAGCCCCGCCTGGGCCATTGACCGGTTATCGATTCTTGCATTGAAAATTTACCACATGAATGCTGAGGTTCATCGTATAGACGCAAGCGTAGAACACATAATAGCCTGCACCGATAAACTGGCCGTTTTACTGGAACAGCGGACGGATCTTTCAAAAGCTATTGACGAACTATTGGAGGATATCTCCAAAGGCGATAAATATATGAAAGTGTATAAGCAGATGAAGATGTACAATGATCCGGGGTTAAATCCTGTGTTGTATAAACAGCATTTATGATGTATGATTTCATTTCTGATGTATGATTTATTGATGTCTGATTTGGTGCAGCGATCTGCGGCCGTAGTATCACTATTCAGTAAAAAAAAATTCATCACGTTCATCTTTTAGCTAAAAAGCAGCCACCATCTTATAAACCAGGTATAAATACTTGATACATCCGTCATAAAACATTGCTTTTATAATTGCAAACTCCAAAGCACATATTGGTAATACGATTTTCCGCAATGGGAGATGTAGCTATGACTGTCCCTGTTATAAAAAATGTTTTAAATCAACATCCTGAATTACAAATTACAGTTGTGTCGAATGCCTTTTTACAACCTTTATTTGTGGGCTTGGAAAGATGCCACTTTCATCCGGCATTTTTAAAAGAACAACATAACGGTGTAACTGGCATATACCGTTTGTTTAAAGAACTAAATAAGTTAACGGCATTTGATGCAATAGTGGACTTGCACGGCGTGTTGCGGTCTTATTTACTGACGGCATTATTCAAAATAAACGGTTGCAAAATCGTAACCATTGATAAAGGAAGGGACGAAAAGAAAGCGCTGACACGGAAAGAAAATAAAATATTGACTCCCCTTATTCACATGCATGAACGGTATGCCGAAGCCTTTCGAAAGGTTGGCTTATCCATTCAACTAAGCCCTACAGAACCGGTGCATTCAAAGCGGCCAATCCCTACGGCAATGCAGCCAGTGTTTTCTTCAGGAAAAAAAATAATTGGCATTGCTCCTTTTGCCCAATACAAAGAAAAAACATATCCACCCGATAAAATGCTGGTGGTGATTAGACAGTTAACAGCAACTAATAATACCGTGCTACTCTTTGGTGGTGGCCAGCACGAGGCGATCATTTTACAACGGTGGGAACGGGATGTCTTTTCGGTATTTAATATTGCAGGCAGGTATTCTTTTGCAGATGAACTGGCTATTATTAGTAATCTAAATTGTATGGTAAGCATGGATTCTGCTAATATGCATCTGGCTTCTTTGTTCAAGATACCTGTGGTGAGTATCTGGGGAGCTACGCATCCGTTTGCAGGATTTTATGGGTGGGGGCAAAATGAAAGCAATATTGTGCAGACTGAACTGTATTGCAGGCCCTGTTCCGTTTTTGGTAACAAGCCATGTTACCGCGGCGATCATGCATGCATGAATTTGATTGGGGAGAATAGTATCATTGATAGAATAAACTGCCTTTAATTGCATTGAACATTTAGTTCGTCCTAGTGTACAGTCATCGGGCTGTCACCACCTGTTTCTCCCTACGATCTCTCCATCAAAAATGACTATTTTTGCCCAACGCAAACAATAATAAAAATGCAAAAGATTTCATTGGCAATTCATGGTGGTGCAGGTACAATTTTGAAAGAAAATATGACACCTGATTTGGAGAAATCTTATCTGCAGGGCTTGGAAGATGCATTAACAGCAGGCTATTCCATATTGGAGACGGGAGGTTCATCCCTGCATGCCGTTGAGGCGGCGGTGGTCGTTTTAGAAAATAATATTCTGTTCAATGCGGGGCGTGGTTCCGTGTTTACAAAAGAAGGCCTGCATGAAATGGACGCAGCAATTATGGATGGCAAAAACCTTGCGGCCGGAGCCGTGGCAGGTATTAGCAATATTCGCAACCCGATAGAACTTGCGGTTGCAGTGATGCGTAATAGTGATCATGTATTGCTAAGTGGAAAAGGTGCAAATGATTTCGCCATCAAGCAAGGTTTTAAATTAGAGCCCGATGACTATTTTTTCTCGCAATTCAGGTACGATCAATGGAAGCAAATGGAAGGCAGCGATGGATATGCTTTAGACCACTCGCAACAGCAGGACCCTGATTTAGCAAAAGAAAAAAAATATGGGACAGTGGGCGCAGTTGCCTGCGATATAGATGGAAATGTTGCCGCCGCCACCAGTACAGGTGGCATGACCAATAAAAAATTCGGACGTATCGGAGACAGCCCTTTGATAGGGATCGGCACCTATGCAAATAATAAGACCTGTGCTATCAGTTGTACCGGTCACGGCGAACCATTTATCAAAGCCGTTGCCGCCTATGATGTTTGTTGCCTGATGGAATATAAGGGCATGAGTTTAGAGCAAGCCATGGATGAAGTGGTAAATAATAAACTTCCAAAGTTAGCAGGCGAGGGGGGAATGATAGGGGTGGATGCAAATGGAAAGATCGCTTTACTTTTCAACAGCGATGGAATGTACCGTGGGGCTAAGAGTATTGATGGTACTGAGTTTGTGAGGATTTATAGATAGAGTAAATAAAGTAAATAGGGTAAATACAAATTGCTATTTTTGCTCATCTCTCTTTTTACGAAGAAAATTTAAATAACTGTTTAGCAGCCTTTCTATAAATTTCCCTTTTTGTTTGTAAATCATTAGCTGTTCTTCCGTGATAAATTTTTCATCAAAAACATCAATAATATGATTGATGGTTTCAGTTAAGGAACCCCTTGCCTGTATGCAATAATGAATCTGAAAATTTAAATCTCCCATGACCTTCCGTTATCAATGCATTTATTGAACGTGAACTTCGAATAGCCTGATCGGCAAGCCTGAATTTTTCATCTGAGGGAAACTGTTTGGTGAGCAAAAGGACATTTTTTTTAAACTCCCACGACTTCTTCCATAACTCGGGTTCCTCAAATCCAAAATTGTTATTTTCCATTTTATTAGTTTAAAAAAAATCACACATCATCCGCCCTGCATAGTACCTGTTCTTCACTGTGCCTACTTTATAAACCTTATTTACTTTATAAACCGTATTTACCCTCTAAACCCTTTCTACTTCTCACCAAACCCTCACTACGCCCTCACCTGGCCATCGCCTCTTACAATCCATTTGTAACTACATAATTCGCATAATGCCATGGGCCCTCGGGCATGCAATTTTTGTGTGCTGATGCCTATTTCTGCGCCAAGCCCAAATTGTGCGCCATCAGTAAAAGCGGTTGAGACATTGGCGTACACAACTGCGGCATCCACCTGTTGTATAAATTGTTCTGTGAGATTTTTATCTTCTGCAATAATTGTTTCACTGTGTTTGCTGCTGAACCTGGAAACGTGTTCGATCGCTTCGGCAATGTTTTCCACCGTTTTTATTGCCATTTTATAATCAAGAAATTCAGTGCCATAATGTGACTCGTCGGCGACGGCTATTAATTCCGTTGGGTAGTTATTTTCTAAAACTTCAAATGCTGCTTTGTCAGCATAGATCAATACATTTTGCTTTGCCATATCCATCACCAATTCAGGTAAGTCAGGCAAACGATCTTTGTGTATGATCAAACAATCCAATGCGTTGCATACACTTACCCTCCTCGTCTTTGAATTGTAAATGATTGCTTTGCCTTTTTGAATATCACCAGTTTTGTCGAAGTAGGCGTGTACTATGCCAGCACCCGTTTCAATTACGGGTACCCTTGATTCTTTGCGCACATAATTGATTAGTTGCTGGCTGCCTCTAGGAATGATAACATCCACATAACCCACAGCATTTAATAATTCAGTAGCGGCCTCACGGGTTGCAGGCAACAATTCTATGCAGGTTGCGGGCATACTGTGTGCTTCTAAAACGGAGCGGATTAATTGTACGATGGCTTTGTTGGAAAATTCGGCATCACTGCCTCCTTTCAAAATACAGGCATTACCCGATTTTAAACACAATGAAAATACATCGAAGGTTACATTGGGCCTTGCTTCATAAATTATTCCTATCACACCCAATGGCACGGTTATCTTGCTTATATGCAAGCCGTTGTCCATAGTGCGTTCTTCCAATACCTTGCCTAATGGCGTTGGTAAGCCGGCTACGTTTTTTATTTCAACAGCAATATCTTTTATACGTTGCGGGGTAAGTTTCAGCCGGTCATATTTTGGATCGTCGGCAGACATGCGGTCAAGGTCCTTCTGGTTTTCATTTATGATCTGCTCACTGTTAGCAATGGCCGCTTCGGCCAGGCTTTTCAACAAATCATTTATTTGTTGAGGGCTCAATTGAACCATGCTTTTGGCCGCTTTTTGAACGGCCATAAAGTTTTCCTGTAGAGGATGTTGTGCTGTTATCATTTTACCTGTTCGTCGTTTAAAAATAAATAATCATAATGCACTAATGCCTTTTCATTTTTTCTTTGCATTAAAGATGTTGCTTTTTCAGAATTATACTGTGCCTTCCCTACACCCAATTGTTTACCAGAACTTCCACTGATTTTGATGATATCGCCTTTCTTAAAACTCCCTTCGATTTTTGTAATACCTATTGGCAGCAGGCTCGTCGGCTTGTTTGATTGCAAAGCTTTTTGCGCCCCTTCATCGATGTAAACAATTCCCTTTACGAAGCCTTCTGAATGAGCCACCCATTTTTTAATGCTGGAAATACTTTTCTTTGGTTTAAATAGGGTGCCAACGGGGTGATCTGCAAGAATGTCCATTAAAATATTCTCCTCTTTTCCATTGGCTATTTGTACCGGAATGCCCAGGCTGGCTACCTTATTTGCCATACTGCATTTTGTGAGCATGCCGCCACGGCCAAAATTCGATTTTTCGGAAGAAATAAATTTTTCAAACGCGGTATCGCCATACTCAATAACAGGTATCACCTTTGAAGATTGCCTGCCCGGAGAACCATTGTAAATACCTTTTACATTGGAAAGAATGATCAGCTTGTCGGCATCCACCATACTGGAAACCAGGCCTGCCAGTTCATCATTATCAGTAAACATCAATTCTGTTACAGATATCACATCATTTTCATTTAAAATTGGAATGATATTGTTTTGCAACAACACCGTTATACAATTTTTCATGTTGATGTAATGCTCCCTGTCCCTGAAATCTTCTTTGGTTACCAATACCTGGGCACATAAACAATCCTGCTTCGCAAACTGTTCTGCATAAATATTGATCAATTTTATTTGGCCCACTGCCGCAAACAGTTGCCGCTTACTCACCATATCGGTTTTTTTAGGCAACGTTATTAAACTTCGTCCCGCCGCTACAGCTCCCGATGAAATTAATATTACTTCAGTATTCTGCCTGTTCAAGCTGCTTATTTGCAGCGTAAGCTGTTCTATACTTTTTAAGTCAAGCCCTCCATTTGTTTGTGCTAATACATTTGATCCAACCTTTATTACAATCCTTTTTTTCTTTTTTGGCATGGGTAAAATTATAATTTTTGGGCCGAACCTACGGCTCTCAACTTCATTTTTTATTAAATCAACGGCAACGGGTTGAAACCGTTGCTACAAAATGTCCAGGCCTCCGGCTCCTGGCATTAAATATATACCATGAACTTTATTCGAAATAATTGAATAATGAGAAAGGTTAAACTTAAGATTGTTCTTGCTATCGACACAATTCAGTAGCGATGTTTCACTTAATGACATTGCTCCAATGGACATAATATTGTTGCCTCAAAAAACCACGCAGTAAATCCATGGGAACGAAAATAACGTCATTTGAATATTTCAGCAGCGTGGTCTGTGTGGCAACAAAAAACATCAGTGCAATCAAAATATGGTAAAATCGTAGCCATATTTTGCACTTCTAAAAAAAGCTTATTTTCCATACCTTACATCTCTTACTAAATTTTAAAAACATGCCAATAGAAATAAGAGAAGTAGTAATAAAAGCTACCATAGCGCTTGATTGGGAAAATAAAACAGTAAATGAAACCAATCAGAATATTGTTTGTTTGCGATTACCGGACGCCGATAGTATGTCAGCTTATGTAAAAACGTATTTTGAACAACGCAAGGCGAAAACAATATCGTTTGATCAATCAACACTTTCTACCTTCCTGTTAGAATGGCAAAGCTTCCTATTGAAATAAATTAAAACTCTGGTGGTGCAAGGGTATTACTTTAAATACCCACTTACCTCATCAAAAATGAAGGCAATATATTTTATTACCTTCGCTCACTTTAATAAAAACACCACAATGAGTTTAGAAAAGGATTTACAAAAAAGAAGCGGCTCCGTTTGCGAGTTGTGTGCTTCCAATGAAGCAAACACTGCGTACGCAATACCTTCAAGCCCCGACAATAAAACTGAACACCGTATTTGGATTTGTGCAACCTGTGATCAGCAAATGAAAGATATTGATACAGCAGATGTTAACCATTGGCGTTGCCTTAATGAAAGTATCTGGAGTGAAATCCCTGCTGTAAAAGTTGTTTCGTGGCGCATGCTTCACAAATTAAAACACTTTGATTGGGTCCCGGATTTATTGGACATAGCTTATTTGGATGACGAAACCCTTGAATGGGCGAAAGCTTCAGAAGATGATAAAGATCCGGAAGATATCGTAAGGCATTTGGATTGTTTCGGTGCGGTACTTAACAACGGTGATAATGTGGTATTGGTTAAAACCCTGGATGTAAAAGGAGCTACTTTTAGCGCCAAAGTAGGAACAGTGGTTCGGAAAATTCGCCTGGTAGAAGATAATGCCGAACAAATAGAAGGTAAGGTGAACGATGCTCAAATTGTAATTCTTACGAAATATGTAAAAAAGTCCGCTAATTAAATGGATGAAGATGAAGCAATGGAAAGCCTCCTGTCTTGGTTTGATCAAAAGATTTTTAAAAAAAATGTCCGGTTTTGAAAACTCAGTCGTCATTAGTTTTTAAACAATTAAAATTTTAAACAATGAAAGAGTTTATGATGATTTTCAGAAATGAAAAACAAGAAGGTGGGCAGGCACCTTCGGCAGAACAAATGCAGGCTGTTATGAAGCAATGGCAGGATTGGATAGGCGGCATTGCAGCACAAGGCAAATACGGCAGCACCAACCGGTTGCAGTCAGAAGGCAAAACGATCAAGCCGGGCAACATAATAATGGATGGCCCCTATGCGGAAGTAAAAGAAATAGTAGGTGGCTACCTGGTAGTAAAAGCTAACTCCCTGGATGAGGCAATGGAAATGGCCAAAGCTTGCCCAAATATATTGTATGGCGGAAGTGTAGAAGTTCGGAGTGTGATGTCAATTGAATACGACCCTACTTCCTCCAAATTTTTGGACACAAAATAATTCTGTTTCTCCCGCCGCCTATAACATTTTAATTGAATTGTATAGGCGGCTTCTATTATGGAACAACCAGTACTTATACCACATTTATTTAGAACGGAGTACAGGAAAATGGTTTCCGTACTCTGTAAACTATTTGGCATCGAACACATTGAAATTGCGGAAGACATTGTAAGTGATACCTTCCTGATGGCATCTGAATTATGGGGGTTGAAGGGGCTTCCGGATAACCCGGCAGCATGGCTGTACACCGTTGCAAAAAATAAGACAAAAGATTATTTAAAACATAATTTCATCTTCGCCCAAAAAGTTGGTCCCGCAATAAAATATACTTCGAACGCTTCACAAGAAATCGAGATTGATTTATCAAACAAAAATATCGTTGACAGTCAGTTGGCGATGATATTTACAATTTGTGATCCGGTCATTTCACCGGAGGCACAAATAGGGCTGGCCTTGAAACTGCTTTGCGGCTTTGGTATTGAGGAAATAGCAAACGCATTCATTACTAACAAAGAAGTTATTTCCAAAAGATTGAGCCGGGCAAAGGAAACGCTACGGGCAGCTAAAATAAAAATAGAAGAGCCAGGCTTAAAAAAAATCAATGAAAGATTAGACACTGTTTTAACCACCTTATACCTGCTCTTTAACGAAGGTTATTATTCCGCATCAAAAGATACTGTTTTGCGAAAGGACCTTTGCATAGAAGCAATGCGCCTAAATTATTTATTGATCGAAAATGAAAATACAAACCAGCCGAACGTGAATGCTTTGTTTTCGTTGATGTGTTTTCATTCGTCCAGGTTTGAAACAAGAACCGATGAAAATGGTGAACTGATCTTATACCGGGACCAGGACGCTACACTTTGGAACAAGGAATTAATTAATAAAGGGGAGTATTATTTAAACCAGGCAGCCCGCGGGCAACAGTTGTCAAAATATGACCTGGAGGCGGCTATTGCATATTGGCACACTCACCAAACCGATACGCCTGAAAAGTGGGAGAGTATTTTACAGCTCTACAATAAACTGCTTCAAATTGAATACTCACCCATCGCTGCCTTAAATCGTACGTATGCGCTGTCTAAAGCAAACGGGAAAGAGCAGGCGATCATTGAAGCCGAAAAGATCAATCTTACTGATAACCATTTATACCATTCGCTGTTAGGCGATCTTTACACAGATATAGACAGCGTGAAAGCGTTAAAACATTTCGGGCTCGCCTTAAGGCTTGCCAAATCGAAGGCTGAAAAAACAAACATCGCACAAAAAATAAAAATGCTGGCTTAAGTAAAAGGAATGCCATGTCAAGCTGGACTTTACGCCTGGCTCAACATAGCACCATTAAAAGTTACACCTTTTTCAACTTCCATTTACCTCTTTTAAATACAATAAACGCAACGATACTGATGGCAGTTTCGGCTACAGGTATAGCAATGAACACGCCGGTGGCCCCCATCGAAAATGTTTTGGAAAGCACCCACGCCAGTGGGATCTGAAAAAACCAAAAGCCAAACAAATTGATGATAGTGGGCGTGCGTGTATCGCCAGCACCATTAAAAGCATTTGCCATTACCATTCCAATTCCATAAAAAATATAGCCTGCCGTTATGATCCTTACGGCCACAATTGCATGCGCCGCCACGGCTACGTCCTTTGTAAAAAAGGAAATGATGGCCGGTGCAAATGAAAGTAATATTATCGAGACCAGTCCCATAAATATAGCATTGTACTTTGCGGTTTTTATAACAGAATCTTCTGCCCGCTGTGGCTGTAATGCACCAAGATTTTGTCCAACAAGGGTTGCTGCAGCATTGCTCATGCCCCATGCAGGCAACAAAAAAAACATGATGAGCCTGATGGCGATCTGGTAGCCTGCAGAGGCTTCGCTGTGGCCAGTAGTTACTACCAGCGCCGCCAGCACGATCCAGCTCCCCGATCCAATTAAGAACTGTAGGGTAGCAGGCCAGGCAATGTCGATAATGGAACGGATGATTGTCCAGTCCGGCACCAGGTGTTTTAGTGTGAACCGAATAAGTCGTTTGCCATTGAACAAATGATACAACTGGTAGCATACGCCAATGCCACGCCCAATGGTAGTTGCCATTGCAGCTCCTTCAATGCCGAAGGCGGGTATTGGCCCAAACCCCCTTATTAAAATCGGGCACAAAATAATATTGCAGATGTTGGCGATCCATAAACTTTTCATTGCCATCATAGCATCACCGGCACCACGAAAAATACCGTTGATGAGAAACAGCAACATGATGACAAGGCTGCCACCCATAATGATCCGGGTATAGCCAACGCCTGTTTCAATTGCCCCATCTTCAGCCCCCATCAGCCGCAGGATATCAGCGGCATAAATAAACCCCGGAATACTGATGGCAATGGTGATGGCAAGCGAAATAAATATTGCCTGCATGCCTGCACGGGAAGCTGCAGTAATATCCTTTTCACCTACCCGCCTTGCCACCATGGCAGTAGCCGCCATACTGATTCCTATTGCGAGAGAATATACGATGGTGATGACCGATTCTGTAAGTCCTACGGTAGAAGTAGCGTGTTTGCCGAGGTGGCTTACGAAGTAAATATCCACTACTGCAAAAACACTTTCCATGCACATCTCGAGCATCATTGGGATAGCTAGTAAAATAACGGCCTTACGAATACTGCCGGATGTGTAATCCTGCTGCTCGCCGTTGAGCGATTGGCGGATCAATGAAAAAATGGATGATAAACGATTAGTTGCAGGATGATAACTCGTCATGAAATTCTTTTTAAGTCAGTTAAATAAAATGAGGACCGGCCGATTGACCGCTGAAATATTTTAGTAAACTGGAAACCTGTGGGAGACAAGGTTTCCTCAAAAGAATTTCATATGCTTAAAATTGTAGCGGCAAAGTTTTGTAAAAAAATCTGATTAAAAAAAATATATCTTAAATTTTACCTGCCTGCTTCCTGACAAATAGTTTTAACCGATAAAGAAATCCAGGTATAAAAATGACCATGAAATGCTGTTATCTTTCTTATATGCCAGGCAGGTTAAATGATATAGGCTGACCAATAAAAACTTATCTTTAAACATTCAAAAAAACAGCCGTGTTGATCGTATAAATACATATCATTGGGGTTGATTAATTATCCTTAATACGCTGGCTCCGTGCCTTAATTATTACTTTTTATATGGCACCTATAAGCAACGATTTTTTCTATTCAAGATTACCTGTAAATGAAATTCCTCTTAACGAACTGCTTACGGAGGAACATCTTTTTTATAAAATACCCGACAATTGGTTTGTGATCATTACGGATGTAAAAAACTCTACATTGGCCATTCAGCGGGGCCTTCATGAAACGGTGAACCTGGTAGCCACAGGCAGTATCGTGGCTGTACTTAATATTGCTTTCAAAGCCAATCTCTCTGTGCCATTTTTTTTTGGTGGTGACGGTGCCACTTTTATTATACCACCTTCTATATTGGATGCAACGCTTCATGCTTTGTTGATCCATAAAGAAAACATCCGGAAAAATTTTGATCTTTCGCTAAGGGTGGGCTGTGTCCCTGTTAATGATGTTTATGAAAAAAGGCATGAATTGAACATCAGTAAATTCAGAACATCGTCGTTATTTTCAATCCCGGTGTTGCTGGGGAACGGGTTGGCATTTGCCGAAAAAATAATTAAGGGAGAAGATTATATTTTTAACCCTTTTCCTGAAAATAAAGAAGAACTTGACTTAACCGGCATGCAGTGCCGCTGGGATAAAATTAAACCTCCGGTAAATAATTACGAAGTAGTTAGCCTGTTGGTAATTGCAAGAGAATCTGCAAACCAGGCAACTGCATTTAAAAAAGTAATTGATTGCCTGGATCAGGTGTATGGTACACCACAAAACCGCCAGCCAATATCAGTTTCAAGACTTAAACTGAAGACAACGCTTGCAAGGATAACCCTGGAAATGCGTACAAAATTGGGTGGGTTTAAGCCATACTATTTATTGCGTACCTGGACGATCGGTATGCTGGGTTACTTGTATTTCCGTACCAAGACGGGTAAGATTTACCTTGAAAAATTGGTAGCCCTGTCTGATACATTGGTGATCGATGGAAAAATAAATACCGTTATTTCTGGTACACCGCAGCAAAGGGGATTACTTCAATCGACATTAGATGAATTGGAGTCAAATGGCGAAATAATATATGGCCTTCATGTAAGCAGTGAATCCGTTATGTCGTGCTATGTGCGCAATCTCAATGATAGCCATATTCATTTTGTGGATGGGGCAGAGGGTGGTTATACGAAGGCAGCAGGCGTTTTAAAAAGTAAGATCAGTAGCCAGCGTTAATTGATTGCTTCTTAACCATGACAACCATCATAGTAACAGATATTTTATAATTTTTTTAAAAACAAAACATGCATACAATAGAAAATGATATTCTCAGGATAGTAGTGAACCCGGCAGGGGCGGAGCTTGCCAGCCTTTATAACAAGGTTACCCGCATGGAATATTTGTGGAGTGGGGATCCAACATTTTGGGGTAAAAAATCACCCGTGTTATTCCCTGTGGTAGGCACTTTGAAGGAAAACAAGTATTATTTTGATAACAAGGATTATGAACTTGGCAGACATGGCTTTGCAAGAGAAAAGATTTTTACTGTAAAGGATCAAACTGCATCATCCGTTTGTTTTGAATTGCAGGATGATGAAGAAACGTTAAATGTATTTCCTTTTCACTTTAGTTTTTCTATCATTTATACCATTGAAGAAAACATGCTCTCTGTTACTTACCTGGTAAAAAACGAGTGGGCTGAAACAATGTATTTCTCTGTAGGCGCTCATCCTGCTTTTAAACTGCCCATCAGTGAAGACCTGGCGTACGATGATTATTATTTGCTTTTTAATAAAACAGAAAATGCAGGGCGCTGGCCCATTAGCAAGGAAGGCCTGATAGAAAAAGAATCATTGCCATTGCTGGATAATACGAACAGGCTAAGTTTATCAAAATCATTATTTTTTAATGATGCAATAGTATTCAAACATCTTCAGTCAGATGAGGTTGACCTTAAATCGGATAAGCACCCGGCAGGTTTTTCTTTTTCTTTTAAAGGATTTCCGTACCTCGGTATCTGGGCGGCAAAAGATGCCGATTTTGTTTGTATAGAACCATGGTGTGGTATTGCCGATAGTGTAGAAACAAACCAGGTTTTGAATGACAAAGAAGGCATTATTGCTCTGACTGCGAATGAAGAATTTACCCGTACCTGGAGCGTTACTTTTTGGTGATATATTCTGGTGTCAGGCCTGCTATGGTAATTCAAGGATACCCGCCTATGAGCGATCAGCAGCCGGTACAATGTTGTTATGATTTTTTAAGCGCTGCGAGTCTTTGTTTCCTGATGCTGTAAAAGTAAAAGTGAGTGACACAACGATGCTCAACCAGGGAACCGATGCTGGTAAACAAATAACTTTTTAACTACATTGAATCATTCCTGCAATCATTAATATGTTGGATTTACTCCAATGTTGTAAAACATAAAACTCCATTTATCAGTTTGCTCCGCAATTGTTTGCGTGGTGCTTTTGCCCATTCCATGACCGGCTTTTGTTTCAATCCGTATTAGTACAGGATTGGGACCTTTATGTTTTTCCTGCAAGGCTGCGGCAAACTTGAATGAATGTGCCGGTACTACCCGGTCATCATGATCCGCAGTGGTAATCATTGTCGCCGGATAGGCCGCTTCTTTTATATTGTGCAGCGGTGAATACTTATAGAGATAATCAAACATTTCCTTACTCTCTTCCGAAGTGCCGTAATCGTAGGCCCAGCCTGCGCCTGCTGTAAACTTGTGATACCGCAGCATATCCAATACGCCCACTGCCGGAAAGGCCACCTTGCACATACCAGGCTGTTGGGTGATACAGGCACCCACCAATAAACCCCCATTGCTGCCGCCTTCAATGGCCAGCAGATCCCTTGAAGTATATTTATTATCAACCAGGTATTGAGCAGCAGCAAAAAAATCATCAAATACATTTTGCTTTTTGGTTTTAATTCCCTGCTCGTGCCATGCTTCGCCGTACTCGCCACCACCGCGGATATTGGGCACCGCATAGATGCCGCCATTTTCTAATAAAATAATATTGGATGTACTGAAAAACGGCGTAACACTTACTCCAAAGCCGCCATAAGCATACAGCAGGCAGGGATTCTTTCCATTCAATTCAATTCCTTTTTTATGGGTGATGATCATCGGAATCTTTGTGCCATCTTTTGAAGTGTAAAATACTTGTGTGGATTCATATTCTTCCGGCTTAAACTTTACCGTGGGCTTTTTATATAAAGTGTTTTCACCGCTTGCTATCTTAAGTTTATAAATGGTATAGGGTGTTGTATAAGCAGTAAAACCATAATACAATTCCTTGTCAATATTTTTTGCAGAAAACCCGCTGGCACTGCCTAAACCCGGCAATTCAATTTCACGCAACTGCTTGCCTGTACGGTCATTTTGATATACTTTGGTTACAGCATCTTTTAAATAAGAACAAAAGATATAACCGCCGGCAGAAGAGGCGTTGAGTACTTCCGGTTTTGCTTCTACAATGGTTTTCCAGTTGGCTTCCGCAGGACTAGAAAATGGCACTGTTACCAGCTTGCCGGTGGGTGCATTCCTGTCTGTCTGAATATAAAAATTATTATCATCTACGTCCACTATGCCATGTTGGTTCTTCATATCAGTGATAATAGGCAGGATGGTTGCATTGGGTTTGGAAAGATCCAGTACATGCATTTCATTGCCGTAAGTAGTGTTGGCTCCATAAATAACCAGCCAACGTTCATCCTCACTTACGCCTGCCCATATGTAACGCTTGGATTGTGTAGGGCCTCCATATATCAATTTGTCTGCTGATTGCGGTGTTCCCATTTTGTGGTAATATAATTTATGAGAATCAGTAACACCGGCAAGAAAGCTCCCTTCTTTGGGCCGGTCGTAAGTGCTGTAATAAAAACCTTCATTTCCCTTCCAGCTTGCTGCACCAAATTTTATATTGAGCAATGTATCACCGATCTTATTCTTCGTTGCTGCATCCATCACGATCATCTTTTGCCAGTCGCTGCCACCCTCGGAAATATTATAAGCAGCAAGCGATCCATCTTTGGAGAAATTAATTCCGGAGAGAGAAGTGGTACCATCTTTTGAAAAAGTATTAGGGTCTAAAAATAATTCAGGGGTACCTCCGTCCACAAGTTCCCGGTACATAACAGATTGGTTTTGCAAGCCTGAGTTCTTGTTATAATAAATATAATTTCCTTCCCGGGAAGGAGCAGAGAACTTTTCATAATCAAAGAGGCCTTTGTATCTTTTTCCGATAGCCTCCCTGAATGGGATTTGCGACAGGTACTGCTGCGTTACTTCATTTTGTGCCTTTACCCAGGCGCCTGTTTCACTACTGGTGTCATCTTCCAGCCAGCGGTAGGGGTCGGCTACTTCTGTACCAAAATAAGTTGTATTTACGGTATCCTTTTTTGTAACGGGGTATTTCACTTCTATGGATTTAAAATTAGTAATAGTTGATTCAATGTTGTTGTTACAGCCCGCAATCATTGTCGTTGAGATGATCAGTACAATTAAATTTTTCATAACAGTTTTTTATTGAAAAGAAAGATAGTCTTTTGCGGACCATATTCGTTGCTTAAAAATATTAAAAAGCTATAAATTTTGTGCATTTGATGACCTTACTATTCTACCACTTCAAACAACAATAACTGCGATTGTTCCAACGGATTGAAATTGTTGTCTGCAAGAAACAGCAACGTTTTATGCCCGTTGGATAATACCGGGCCAAAAGTTAAACCTTCAATATTTGCGATGTATATGCCAAGGCTATCCATATTGAGCAATAACTTTTTTGCTGCAGATACAAAGCTGGTATTGTTTTTTAATGAAGGGGTATTTTTAATATCGGTGGCGTTGCTTATATCCATTATAAATATTTTAATCGTACTGCCCATACGGCCAAAGGAAAAGGATCGCTCAACGGTCAAGAATTTATTTTTTCCAATTGAGAGTATGTCTGTTATTCCGTTTATTTTGAATGAGCCGACGGGAAAGGATGGGTAGGCAACAGGCTCCAGCTTATAAGCATACTGGTTGGTATTTCGTTTACCGTTTAAATCAAATTTCAATATCCGTACGAATGCAGCATTGTCGGTAGTTTCTGCCCTTGGGCCGTCTTCGTACAGTGGTTCCTCCACACTTACAAACATAGTAGTGTAATTGTCCGCGAATGTGATCCCTTCAAATACGCCATTTTGCCTCGGGCCTTTTTCTACGGCTTTAATCGTAAGGTTATCGGGCAGCAAAAAATCATTTAGGTAAATGCCTTTTTTACTTATTGTTGTAATAGCAGGGTTCAATAGCACGGTGTCATTCCTTTTAATTATCCTTTCGCCTTCACTGCTCCACACCAACTGTTTCGTTTTCGGATTCAAACGCATTGCTTCCGGATCAGGAGGATGATACAAACCCGTCTGTTTATTTGGGTAGGGTTGCCCATTTTTTTGCAGCATATTATAAACGCCGGTAAAATGTACGCTGTCGATTTGTTTGCGAATAAGAGAAATGGTAGCGGTGTAATAACGTGCCGGATTGATGCTGCCTTTATCGTCGCTAACCATATAATATATTTTATTGGCTGCATCGTAATCAATGCCCGATAAGCCACCTACAGTTGTATTTTTGAAGACAAGTCCAAATGGAATTTGATAGCTGTCTAAAAATTTTAAACTGTTGATATTTACTGTAGGCTGTGCGTTGGTTGATTTTATTAAAAAGTAAGAAGTAAAGAAAAGTAAAAAAAATGCCGTCCGCTTGAATAGCCGCATATTATGTTTTTTATTGCGAAGGTGCAGAAAGAAATGATACAATTGCTGTAATTGTTTTGTTATTGTAAGGAGGAATTCAAACAATCATTGCTGCATTTTGTATAAGAAAAATGTGTTTTTTGGGAAAAGATAATTGACTAATCTGTTCATTAGGGTTCCATTACTTCCTAATAAAAACCGTTACCAAGAATTGCTAAAATGGAAAATAAAGCTGGAAAAATAATTGTAAAAGGAAAGCAGGTTGATGATCAAACCCGTTGTGTACACTACCATAGCGAATTGGATGTGATTGCCATTAAATTTAAATGTTGCGGGCAATATTATCCATGTTACTATTGCCACCAGGAAGAAGCAGGGCATGCGGCTATCGTTTGGGAAAAGCCTGAATTTAATAATAAGGCGATCCTTTGCGGGGTTTGTTGGCAGGAAATGTCAATTACGGAATACAAGGCGTGTGATGCTCAATGCCCTTTTTGTAATGCAGGTTTCAATCCAAAATGTGTGAATCATGATCATTTATATTTTGGGTAAAATGGCTGTATTCTGTTTTGTTAACATTTAATTTAATCACGTTTATAGCTAAAAAGTCAGGCTTGGCAAATTTGTTGCGTTTAAAATAACGGGCATTCAATGTATAAAAGTTTAATATTAATTTCACCTTATGAAACATATTCTCTCATTTATTATAATCTTTTTTCCGTTTTATCTATATTCTCAAACCTCCGTTAATAGTAGTGGCACCAGTGAATTGATCTACGGCAGAAAGGATGGAATGGCATTAACCATGTTCATGCAGGCACCCAGTCAGTTATCTAATGGCAAAGGGATTATCATTGTAGAAAGTGGCAACTGGAAGTCGAGTTATGAAAGGGCACTCAGATATTTAAATGGAACCAAATCTTATTCCGATAAAGGTTATACAGTTTTTACTGTGATACCAGGTTCTCAGCCAAGATATGCAATTCCAGACCAGATAGCTGACCTTAAACGGGCCGTACGATTTATAAGGTTCAATGCCAAAAATTATGGCATTGATGCAAATCATATAGGCATAATGGGGTTTTCTTCAGGTGGGCATTTATCCCTTGCTGTAGCCACTGCTGATGACAAAATTGATTCCACTTCTTTAGATCCTGTAGAGGGCGTTTCTTCCAGTGTGCAGGCTGTAGCGGTGTTTTATCCGCCTACAGACTTTTTAAATTTTGGCAGGCTAAACGCTTCGCCACCTACCAACCGGACAGCGCTCATTTTGACAGGCGTATATGCAGCCTTCGATTTTAAGGCGTGGAATGACACTACTAGGTCGTACGTAAGCATAACAGACGATACAAAAAAATTGCAGATAGCCAGGGAGATTTCCCCAATATATTCAGTAAGCGCTGGTGATCCACCAACAATGATCATTCATGGTGATGCGGACAGGCTGGTTCCCTTACAGCAATCAGAAAGTATCATCAAAAAGTTTGAAGAAGCAAAAGTGCCCAATCAGTTAATTATAAAAAAGGGCGCTGGCCATGGATGGAAAAATATTGAGGCCGAGGAAAAAAGCGTGATAGAATGGTTTGATAAATATTTGAAATAAAGTGTGCGTTGTTTATAATTTTCTTTTCATTAGCTCAATAACCACCAAAAAACACTGCATCAAGCTAATAGGTTCTATATATAAATTTTGCCGGATTATTAGCTCATCTATTCATTTCCATATAATCTATCGCAAGATTTGCCAACGTTTGTACTCCCAGTTTCAAACCGCTTTCATCAATAAAAAAATCAGGTGTATGATGGGAGGGAACAGTTTTTGGATTGCCACCTTTAGGCATGCCGCCTATATTAAAAAACAAACCAGGTATTTTTTGTTGGTAAAAGGAAAAGTCCTCTGCCCCTGTGTGAGGTGGCTTTAATAAAACATTCTCTCTTCCGGCCGATTGTTGTAAAGATGGCAGCATTTTTTCAGTCAAAACTGAATCATTGAAAGTGATCGGATAAGACGAACTATAAGGAATCATTACTTCCGCCGTTGCGCCTGCGCTTTCCGCTGTTTTAATGGTAACCTGCGTAACTCTGGCGATCAGCATTTTTTCATCTTCCAGGTTAAGTGCACGAATGGTCCCAAGCATCTCTACCTGTTCAGGTATTATATTACTTCGGTTGCCGCCGTTGATAGCTCCAATGGTAACTATACCAGCATTTTCAGTAATGTTCAGGTTGCGGCTAACGATGGTCTGTAAATTATTTATGATCTGTGCCGAAACAACGATTGGATCAATTGACAACCAGGGGTATGCCCCATGTGCTGAACGTCCTTTCACTATTATTTTAAGATCGTTGATGCTTGCGTAAATACCGCCCGGCCGGTATGTGATTTTTCCTACTTCCGTGATCGAAGAAATATGCAAGCCAAATATCGCTTCTACTGCGGGGGCTTCCAGCACCCCTTCCTTTACCATCATTTCAGCGCCGCCCTGTTCTCCTCTTGGCACTCCTTCTTCAGCAGGTTGAAAAATAAATTTGACTGTTCCTTTTAAACTTGTTTTCATGCCCGCTAATATTTCAGCAACGCCCATCAACATCGCTACGTGCGTATCATGCCCGCATGCATGCATTACGCCAGTCTCTTTTCCATTGTATTGTGTTGTTACTTTTGATGCAAATGGAACGGGGGTTCTTTCTGTTACGGGTAATCCATCCATGTCTGCACGCAACGCCACGACAGGACCGGGTTTGCCTCCCTTTAAAACACCTACTACTCCCGTATGAGCGACGCCGGTTTTTACCTCCATTCCCAGCGCCTTCAAATGTTTTGCAATGATTGCCGCCGTCCTGGTTTCCCTGTTACCCAGTTCGGGATGCTCATGTATATCCCTTCGCCAGCCAATTACTTTTTGTTCTATTTTACCCGCCTCGATATTTACCTGGTTCCTGAGTGCCGTATTTTGCGCAGCAGCCGTTAGCGCAAATGCAATAAAAAAAGATAAGATCAATATTCTCATAAGTAACTTTTAATGCTACAAGTTATGGTATGTGTTTTAAAAACTGGTTTGCATAACTGTACAAGAATCATTTTATTTTTAATAATTATTAATTATCGCCAGTCATTGTAATTCAAATGTTATTTTCGTTTAATTACTAAAAACGAAAAGCAAATAGCCTTAATGATCCGTTTAGAGCATTTTCAGGAGCAGGATTTTAATCAATTGATAGAATGGATCCATGATGAAGAAATACTGATTAACTGGTCAGGCAATCTATTCCGGTTTCCTCTTTCAAATAGAAGCCTTGATTGGTATATCAAAGACACCAATATCATTAATGACAGTAGCGCATTTGTGTATAAAGCAGTTGATACCAAAGGCAAAACCGTGGGGCATATTTCTTTAGGTGGAATCAGTTGGCAGAACAGATCTGCCCGTATCACCAGGGTATTGGTGGGTAATACAGAAGAACGTGGTAAAGGCTGTTGTCAGGGTATGATAAAAGCCGCTTTAAAGATCGCTTTCGAAGAGTTGAACCTGCACCGGGTAAGCCTTGGTGTTTATCACAATAATGCACCTGCAACGAAGTGCTATGAAAAGACAGGCTTTGTTACAGAAGGGATTCATAGGGATATACTTTGGTATAAAGATACCTGGTGGAGTATGATAGAAATGAGCATTCTACAAAAGGAATGGCGTATGCTGAATGGCGGGGCGGGGGTGTAAATAATATTTTTTTATTAATAGAATTGAAGTGTTTTGTAATTTGAAAAAAAACATCAAATTGTTAACAACGAACTGACAGAAATACAAAATAATTTTAATCAAGACATATATACATTTTTAATAGGGTCGGCCTTTTATACCCTATAAGTTGTGTACATTTACAAAAAAATACCAAAATGAAAATCTTTGTAGCCGGCTTACCTTATGATTTAGATGATGCGGAGCTGGAGGAAATATTTGAAAAATTTGGCACCGTTACTTCTGCGAAAGTCGCCATGGATAAAGAAACTGGAAAAAGCAAGGGGTTTGCATTTGTAGAAATGCCTAATAGTATAGAAGCAAAAGACGCTATTGAAAGCATGAACGATATATCCCTAGGGAAAAAACCTTTGGTGGTGAAAGAAGCTGAAGAACGCAGCGGCCCATCTAGCAGGCCTGGCCCCAACAGACCCGGAGGTAACAGACCTGGTGGTAGCGGAGGCGGATATAACAAGCCGGGATTTAATAGCGATCGCCGTTACTAACAAGTGTCTTTTAGGTGAACCCTCATTGCTAAGCAACATTATGGTGGAAAGTGTAATCCAGTTTTAAAACGTGGATACTGTTTCTATGCCTGCTCTTTTGCAACCCTCCCTGCGGGAAACCAATGTATATCCCTAAATTTTTATTTGATAAAAAATACTTCTTTATTTTAATATCTCCTTCATTGCTGACTTGAATTTCTGCATAATTCTCAGCCTTCGCTCCTGTATTAAACACTATGGTTGTAGCAATTTATTTCTAATCTATTTACAAATGTTGAATTGGTTTATAACTAATAATTTCCACCTTGTACAAAACGTGCTTACCACAATTACATAAAAACCATGATTGATTTTTCAAATGTTGCTTTAAAAAAAATGGCCATTCATTTTGTTGGCAATAAAGGTAAAGACGAAGGTGTGTACATATCAAAAGATATCTTCACATTCTTCAATGAAGTGATAGAAGAAAACTTTTTACAATATTTTATAGAACCTTTTCGCAAGGTGGCTGAGTTTTACAATTTTTATCATCCAACAAAAATTGAGCTCAATGAAATAAAAAGTTTTGCAACAGCTTTGTTCAATGATACTACAGGTTTTGATGAAGTGGCGGAGAAGATCGCATTGACTTTGTACGACAAGTCAGTGCATCCTAATATTAATGGCGGTGAATTATTTATAACCTGGTTTACCGGCTGTACTTTAGCTGGCGAAAGCATTGATGCAGTGGGCATTTATAAATCGGAAGTAAAAGATACTTTTATTAAACTGCAACAGGCTGGCGGCTCTTACGATTACCACTTGGATCTGGGCATTAATATTAATGAAATTGATAAAGGCTGTATTATTTTTAATACAAAACAAGGCAACGATCTTATAGTTACTGTGTTGGACAATATCAACAAATCAAAAGAAGCAAAATACTGGATGGATGATTTTTTAAAGCTCATCAGTTGCAAAGACAGCTTTCATTTTACAAAGGATTATTTAGATGTTGCAAAGAAATTTGTAACCGAAAGAATGCCTGAAGTATTTGATGTTTCAAAAGCTGATAAAATTGATTATCTGAATAAGTCAATCAATTACTTTAAAAAAAATGGTCATTTTGCAGAAGAAGATTTTTTGCAGGATGTTTTTCAGCACAGCGAGGTAATAGATAACTTCAACCAGTTTAAAGAAAAATATTCGAATGAGCACCATGTTGCATTGGATAATGATTTCGACATTTCTCACCAGGCAGTAAAAAAGCAGGCAAAAGTTTTTAAAAGTATTTTAAAACTCGATAAGAATTTTCATATTTATATACATGGCAGCAAGGACCTCATAGAAAAAGGAACGGATACAGATGGCAGAAAATTCTATAAGATATACTACGAGCAGGAGGCATAGAATTTGCCAGTTGACCGCTTAATGCAATTCATTAAATTATTTCGTTTCGCCATAAATCTTTATTATGAAAAAAATAAATTGGGGTATTATTGGCTGCGGCGATGTTACTGAAGTAAAAAGCGGCCCTGCATTTAATAAAGTAAGCAATTCATCATTGGTTGCGGTAATGCGCAGGGATGGAGTTAAAGCGAAAGATTATGCTGAACGGCATAAGGTGGGAGCATGGTATGATGATGCAAGTATGCTAATAAATGATCCCAATGTAAATGCTATTTATATTGCAACCCCTCCATCCTCTCACGAGGTATATACAATGGCGGCCATTGATGCAGGTAAATCGGTGTATGTAGAAAAACCGATGAGCCTGGATGCCGGGGAAGCATTTAAAATGGCTGCCTATGCGGATGCCAAGGACGTAAAACTCTCCGTAGCACATTACCGCAGGGCACAGCCGCAGTTTATTAAAATAAAGCAACTGCTGGGCAACAAAGCCATTGGTGATATTCGTATGGTAAGGTTCGAATATTTCCAGGTGCCATTGAACAACGATGAATTACAAATGCCTAAAACTGCATGGAGAATCGATCCTATGATTTCGGGCGGGGGCTTATTCCATGACCTTGCACCTCATCAGCTAGACCTGGCGTATTATTTTTTTGGTACTGTTGAAAGAGCAACAGGAGTAGCCAAAAGCCAATCTGGAATTGGCAATGTAGATGATATGGTGTCAGGCAATATTCTGTTTAAAAATGGTGTTGTTTTTAGCGGCACATGGTGTTTTAACATTGCCCCCGGACAGCAAAACGACTGCTGTGAAATATATGGTTCTTTGGGCAAAATAAGGTTCAGCGTTTTTGATACCCAGCCCATTACACTTACGCTTAATGGCAAAACTGAAATCTTTCATTTTGATAAATTAGCACATGTACAGCAACCTATGATTGAAAAAGTGGTGCAATATTTTTTAGATGAAGGCCCGAATCCATGCAGTGGATGGGAGGGGGCTGAGGTGATGAAGCTTATAGATACGTTTACGAAGAGATGAGAAGAAATAAATTCAACTACTTTCTATTTGTCGGCAGTGAGTCTTCCCTAAAGCATACTTCTAATCTGTCCATAATAATAAACGTAGTAAAATCTTTACAGGTTATTGATTGGATTTCCTATAAAGTCAGCTTTTTTAAAGGTTAATTTTACACAATTAAGGACAGTTTTTTTCTGCGACAGTCACGTTTAAGCCAGCAATACTACTTCCTTGTTTTTATAATCCGTATCATGAAAAATTTATTGATTGCATTCATAATGCTAATGCTTTATGGATGTTCAAAAGAGATTCCACCAATTTCCACAAGTCCAATTGAGAGCATTCCCGGCTATATTAAATACACTATTTTGAAGGGCCAGCACTATTGTGATAAAAGCACTATAAAAAGTTTTTCTAAAAGTCAACTGAACTTTAAAGTAAAGTTTGACAGCTCCGCTATTTACGAATCGGTCATTACAGAAAATCAATACGATATCAATAAATTACATGGCTTTTCTGAAGGGATCAACCATCACCAGAATAGCGCCAGGATCGGTTGGTCATGGAACAAAAAGGCATTGCGTCTGTATGCTTATGTTTATAGTGACAGCACCAGGATAATGAAGGAAATTACAACAGTACCCATTGGGCCTGAAATCTCCTGCAGTATTGGTATTAGCGGGAGCCGATATGTTTTTTCCATTAACGAAGCCACACTTGGTATAGAAAGGAAAATAAAAGGGGCGCCAATTGCCGGTTATTGGCTGTATCCCTATTTTGGTGGCGATGAAGTGGCGCCACATGATGTTTCTATTTATATTTTGGAAAGCGAATAAATAGCTTGTCGGCCTTCCGAAATATATTAATTCACCGACCCTCTCTGTTTACATCGGATATCACGCTTTTTGTACAGACCACGTATAAATTATTGTAGATATTTACGTATAAAATTTAAAATAAAAAGATGATTGTTATCATTGTTTATATTTTATTATCTACGCACTTTTATACAGTCAATCAGTAATAAACTGTAACTGAAATGCCGGTTAATACCAAAAGGCAAACAGCGAAATTTTAAAAAGCGCTATTGAATTTCTTACAGGGTGATGCTGTTGATTGTCAGCGTTAACATATGCATATTTATAGAGCTGTTATCACTTACCATTGAGTAATGTAATGCAACTAATTAATTTATGCAGAAAAAATATAACAGCAGCTATGTTAGCCAGGAAGGCTTACGCCTTTGAAACAACAATGCCAAGGGCCTGTTGAAAATTACACAGGCAATTAAAGTTGGAAAAAATGAAAAAGCTTCTAGTCAGGAGCTTTTTCATTTTTACATAAGTGCTAATAAGGTTACTAACTTCCCGGTTAGTATCTCCTGGCGAAGCGTGTACTGGTAGCCGCTTTCCGATTATTGTTCCCTGTTTGCTTTTCAACTATGTTTTACGGAAGCAGTTAGTCGCCATCAGCGGCCGTTGCACCCATATTATTCCATCTTCGCTTTAGTCCCTTTTTTTGCCTCGGCTAGCTGTGGGTGGTAGAACAGCTACTGACCGACTCCCGGTTAAGAATGCTAAAACGACACCAGCACAGCTTTTGGAACCCTAACGCCCATTTAATAACGGTGTAGCCGGTGTTTTGAGGGGAAATAATTTTCTACCCACTTGTAGAAATAATATGATACTTACCAATATTATCATTCTACAATTTAACTTTTTATAAATCTTGACATTTGCTTTGTAATTAACCGGCACACAAAACCAGCTTTACAAATCCAAACAGTATTTTATTTTCCCTTACACTAATTGAAATAAACTATGAAATCCCTTATTCCCCTAACCGATCAACAATTGCTGAATCTTTACATGGACGGCAATTCAGCAGCTCTTTCCACGCTTGTGATTCGCTACAAAAGCAAATTGTACACATCTATTTATTTGCTTGTAAAAGATAAATACCTGGCCGAAGACATGTTCCAGGAGGTATTTATCCGTGTAATTAATAAACTGAAAGGCGGCCATTACAAAGAGGAAGGAAAATTTCTACCATGGATCATGCGTATTGCACATAACATGTGCCTGGATCATTTCAGAAAAGTGAGGAGGTTGCCCGTTATCAAAACGGCTGATGATATGGATATTTTTGAGACTTTAAATTTTTCAGTACAAAACGCTGAAGAAACCATGATTAAAGGTGAAAGCCATGATCGTGTGAGGAAAATGCTCGATATGCTTCCTGAAGACCAGCGTGAAATAATTATTATGCGCCACTATGCTGACCTTACTTTTAAAGAGATCGCAGCATTAAAGGATATCAGCATTAACACCGCATTGGGACGCATGAGGTATGGTTTAATAAACCTTCGGAAATGCATGCTTGAAAGACAAATCGAATTGTAATTTATTTATGTTACCCAGGCAGTTATTTTAATTTGAAATAAATGCTTACCCCCTAAACCAACAGAAACATTCAGCAAAAAAGGCTATCTCAATTTGAGATGGCCTTTTTTGTATACATAACAGTATGCTCTTATTTTTTAATCCCAGCTCTTTTATTCAATTCATCCAACGGCATTGCGATCATTCGACCCACCGGCTGATTTCCCCTGTAGGTAATTACTTTCAACATCACCGCATCCTTGGGTGGAGTTAATGCCGAAGTGTATTTAGGATAAAACCGATCAGGAAAAGAATTGTCAAAACTATAATAGATATCAATGCCTTCTACTTCCGTAGTTAACTCAATTGCTAATTTGCCATTAACATTCTTAGCTGCAAAGATTGGATCATACATGCTGGGTGCATATTTTATGTCCTTTATGTCGTAGCGTTTAAATTGTTGTTCTACCTTTTTTACAAAATTGTTCCAGTTCTTTTTTTCTTTGGGCGACCAAACCGATTCGGCAATGGCAAAGGCCCGGGGCCATACCATATATTGAAGGTGACGAACATTAGGCATTTGTTCGGTCCACACATTTGCCTGGCCCCCTTTTATATATTTCGCATCAGCGCCTGCAGGCACCGGTTCAAATTGATAAGCTTTTTTCAAACGCAAGGTCTCGTATACTTTTGGTTCTACGATAACATCTCCCTGCATATAATCAAGGTAGGCAAATGTGGTGGGGCTCATTACTACATCATGTTTTAATTTGGACGCTTCTATACCACCTTTTTCTCCGCGCCAACTCATTACAGCAGCATTTTCTGCCAGTCCGCCTTCCAGAATTTCGTCCCAGCCAATCAGTTTTTTACCTTTTGAAGTGATGATCTTAGCTACCCTTTTTTCAAAATAACTTTGAACCTCGGCCGTTGTCTTTAATCCTTCTTTTTTCATCAAAGCTTTTATGGAGTCACTTTTTTCCCAAAAGTTTTGAGCACATTCATCGCCGCCTACATGAATATACTCAAACGGGAAAAGAGCTGCTACTTCTGTAAACACTTTATCTAAAAACGTATATACTTTTTCATTTGCAGGGCAAAGCGTATTATCAATCAAAGCTGTAAATTTCCCATTACCCTGCCAGTCCATTATTTTTTCGCCCGAACGTACCCGGTATTTTTCTGCTCCGGGTGTACAGGATAATTCAGGGTACGATACAATTGCTGCAAGGCTATGGCCCGGTACGTCCACTTCGGGTAATATATTTACAAAGCGGGCTTTTGCATACTGTATCACTTCTTTAATATCTTCCTGTGTATAAAAGCCGCCATAATTAAGTGGCTCATCCGGAAGCGGGGTAGAGAACGTCCCGAAATAACCTGTCTTCTCCACCCGCTTTGAGCCTTTTGTTGTTAGGTTAGGTAAGCTTTTTATTTCTATCCTCCAGCCTTCATCATCGGTTAAATGCCAATGTAATAAATTGAATTTATACCTTGCCATCTGGTCAATAAAGTCCTTCACTTCTTTTTTTGTAAAAAAATGACGAGACACATCAAGCATCATTCCCCGCCAGCCAAATCGTGGATAATCAGTAATTTCAACACAAGGCACCTGCCATGCGGTATTTGGTTTTACCACATTGCTTTCTATTGCGGGTGGTAGTAGTTGAAGTAATGTTTGCACTCCATAAAACAACCCAGGCGCTTCATTAGCGGTGATCGTGATCATCGTAGGTGTAACACTCAACTGGTAACCTTCATTTCCGATTACCGCATTGGGAGATTTATTCAATACCAGCCGGATGTTGGGATTTGGCGCCAGGCTATTTACAAATACGGTATAGCCTGTTGGTACTGTTAAACGCTGTTTTAAAAAATCAATGGCTGGTATTAATCCTGTGAGGGTGGGTGCTTCAATTGTAATATTTTTTGCAAGTTGAAAGTTCCCTGCATTTTGAACCATTGTAACCGGCTCTGGAATGATTGCAATCCGATTGTCGGCAGCCTGGCCAATTACCATTAACGATAGCAGGTAGCAGCAGACTACCAGGGTTGTTTTTTTCATATTTTCTACGGAATTTAATAATGAAACGTCAAACACATTCAAGGTGTTTAAACAAATTTAGGCTTTAATATCAAAAATTGTTAAGGGTACATTTTCGCTGTTGTTAGTAGTTATATTTGTTTAACGTTAAATGATCTATTATGATAAAATGCCTGGTAATTCTTACCATATTTTTCACATTTTCATGCCAACAGAAACAAGAGGCCAATTCTTCTGAAAGAATAAACATGCTTGCGGAAAGGTATGTGCGCCTGGGTTTGCTGATAGGTCAGTACGATGGTGATTTTGTGGATGCGTATTACGGTCCGGATTCGTTGAGGCCCTCAGCAATCAAACAAACTACTTTTCCCAAAGACGGTTTATTGCGGGAGGTAAATCTGTTGATCAATGAATTGAAAAGTATTGGCTCAATTAAAAATGACTCACTTACCTACCGGTCAGATTGGATGATCAGTCAATTGACTGCTTTTAGCAGGCGTATCAAAATTTTTGCAGGTGAGTATAATTCTTTTGATGGAGAATCAAAAGAATTATTTGGCGTTACTGCTCCTGTTTACGATCAAAAACATTTTCAATTACTTCTTACCCGGCTAGATAGTGTATTGCCTGGGAAGGGAAACATCTCTGCAAGGTTTGAACAACTGTCAAACAGGTTCATTATACCCGTAGATAAATTAGACACGGTTTTTAAAACCACCATAGCAGAAGCAAGAAAGCGAACAGTCAGTCATTACACCTTACCATCAAATGAATCGTTCACACTTGAGTATGTGAGGGATAAACCGTGGTCGGGTTATAATTGGTATAAAGGCGGCTATAACAGTATTATACAGATCAACACGGACCTTCCCATTTTTATTGACAGGGCCATTGATTTGGCCTGTCATGAAGGATATCCAGGCCACCACGTTTATAATATGCTGCTTGAAGAAAATATTTACCGAAGAAAGGGATGGGTAGAGATATCACTTTATCCTTTGTTCAGCCCTCAATCGATGATTGCAGAAGGAAGTGCAAATTTTGGTATTGAAGTGGCTTTTCCAGGCGAGAATCAGCTTCATTTTATCAGTGATGTATTGCTTCCGCTGGCTGGGTTGGATACCATCGGTATTAAAGAATACATGTCAGCCCTTTTGATAAAAAGCAAACTCAACTATGCACGCAATGAGGCTGCCCGCGGATTACTGAATGGAACAATGACCGAAGCGGCTTCTATAAAATGGCTTACTGACTATGCATTGTACACCAATGAAGCTGCAATAAAATCGATAAAATTTATTAATAAATACAGGAGCTATGTAATAAATTATAATTACGGAATGGATCTGGTAAAAAATTACATTGAATCAAAAGGAGGCGCTGATATGCCTAAAGAAAAACGTTGGGAATTATTTAAATGGCTGCTGAGCAACGAAATAATACCAACAGATTTAATGCCGGGGAAACCTTGATTATAACTGGGTTAGGTCTATGCAATAACTTTCCCTGAAAATCACTGCACAGAGTTATTATAAAAAGCTTCTTGCAAATGATAATTATCAATTGCCGCTTTGAAATAATAAGAGGGGGATAGGATCACAGCAGCATTTTATTAATCACACTAGTAATGTCAAATATAATGCTGCTATGAATTGAATGTTTTTATGGAGAATAGAATTAAATAACAATTACACTGTTAATTCCACCGAATTCGTTAGGTGCCTGGCTATCAGCTTGTGGTTCATTAGCCCATTCAGTGGCATTTACTTTATATTTAAATTGGTGTTCTGACCCTTTTGGTAATGAAACTTCGCAATTAAAACTACCGTCTTTTTTCTTGCTCATTACAATCGAATTTTCCCAATCACTATTTAAGCCCAAAATTTCAATTGTTTCAGCATTTTCAGCATTAACAGTGAATTTCACTTTACAATAATCTTTTGTCTTAAAGTATGTTTTTTGTACCATTTTGTTGTTGTTTTTTATTATTATCTACATTGCTTAATACATGTACCGGGCAAAGGTAACCCTTCATTGATAATTAGCGTATCGGAACAAATTATTTAATATCAGGCATAAGCTATTGAAAAATGCATTTAGCATCACATTATCATCTAATAAATTATTTTAAATATGATGTCTATTTAGTTGGTTTAGTTTGTACTTGATCTGATTAATGCATCGTGAAAGCTTTGAGGAAACAATAGGAGTAATAGCTTTTTGTTTGTATAAAATTGTATTGAATATTTTATTAACACCATGTGGAAAAGATAAAAACAAAGATGATTTTTTTTAGCAAACTATAAACGCTTCTCGAGGATAATAAATTGTAAAGGTTGCTTTGCTATGCCAAATGCCGGGTCATTGGGGAAGGGTTTTGTTTCACCAGTACTTTGATAACCCTTGCGCATATACCAATCAATCAACTCATGCCGAACATCAATTACACTCATAATAATTGAAGTGCAGTCCATTTCACGTCCGTAGTTTTCGGCAGCAAGCAACAGTTGCTTACCTATTCCTTTTGCCTGTATATCCGGCGCTACAGTAAGCATCCCAAGGCACAAGTGGGTAGCATCTTTCTTTAGATATACACAACCTGCAATACAGCCGGCTTCAGTTTTAGCGGCCAATATCATTGCTCCAGGCTGCTGC
Source organism: Ferruginibacter sp. (assembly GCA_039922375.1). Lineage (GTDB taxonomy): Bacteria > Bacteroidota > Bacteroidia > Chitinophagales > Chitinophagaceae > Ferruginibacter. The sequence continues at coordinate 16,704 of JBDSAA010000159.1, read as the reverse complement.
AACATTGACTCTATTGAAGGCCGGCTTGCGCGTATGCCATCGAGTAACTCCGCCTCAGTTGTCCAGCCTTTTTTTGAACTTTCTCCCCGGTAAGCACTGTTTACTAAAGTGATCAACTCTTCTATATCACTATGAATGAGGGGTGAAATGTTAATAATCTCGGCCATAAAAATTGATCCGTTTATTTCAGCTGGCGTAAACCAGCATTTAATTTATTTTACTTTATTTTTGAAATCTTGAATATACTTCTGTATCCTTAAATGTACCGTTATAGAAAAAATTCTCTCTAAAAAAGGCTTCTTTCAAAAATCCTGTACTGATCAATATATTCGCAGATGCTATATTTTCAGGGTGGATATTTGCTTCGATACTATGCAGCTTTAAAGCATTAAATCCCACCTCAATTACTTCTCTCAAGGCCTCCTGCATTATTCCTTGTTTCCAATAAGCGGGGTTGAGCATATAACCTATTTCGGCACGGTGATGCTCCTTAATTAGTCTCCAATAACCAATGGTTCCAATCAAAGTATCCGGATTCTCTTTCAACGTAATTGCCCAGGTAATGCCGTCATTGCTTTCTAATGCTTGCACGATCCTGTTAATAAACACTTCTGCATCTTCAATGGTGGCGGCCTTTTCTTTAGCAATATACTGCATCACGTGTTCATCGCTTCGCAGGTGTAATATTTCCTGGGCGTCTTTGCTGCTTATCTTTCTTAACAAGAGCCTTGCTGTGTTTACCTCAGGAAAAGTGGAGAAATCAATTTGCAACATTTTATCTATTTTGGAGCAGTAAATTAGCAAATTATTTTTACGAAACCGTTGCATAATAATCAATTCATTACACAAAATATCCAGTTAATACATGCTCTCAATTATTGGTGGCTATAGATTAATAATTTTATTACTTTTAAGCAAATTATTGAAATTATGGATATATCTATATTTAAGCAGTTGCACGACGAATGTGTCATTTCCGATACATCTTTTGCAAAAATAAAACTAAGGCAAGAAAATGATGTCCTTTCGGTTCATTGGGAAATTAAAACCATGCTTTATTTAGGCGTTTTGTTGCTGAGTGCCGGATTGGGTATATTAGTGTATAAAAATATTGATACGATTGGCCACCAGTTTGTGTTGTTTTTTATAGCCTTGATTTGCGGAGGATGTTTCTATTATTGCTTCAAAAATAAATTGCCCTATTCAACTGATAAAGTAGTTGCCCCCAATTCATTTTTTGATTACATTTTATTACTGGGATGCTGTAGTTTTATTACGTTCATTGCTTATCTGCAATTTCAATATAACGTTTTTGGTAGCCGTTACGGACTGGCCACTTTTTTTCCTATGCTGCTATTGTTTTTCTGTGCATATTATTTTGATCATCTCGGAATTTTGAGCATGGCAGTTGTAAACCTTGCAGCATGGGTTGGTATCACGGTCACTCCCTTGCAAATTTTACAATCTAATGATTTCAACAGCAGTACAATTATTTTTACCGGGTTGGCTTTGGGCACATTGTTAATGTTAGTCGCATGGGCCTCCAGGAAAAAAAGGATAAAAAGGCATTTTGAATTCACCTATGCCAACTTTGGCACTCATGTACTGTTGATATCATGCCTTGCAGCTATGATTCATTTCAGCGTTGTGTATTTGGTTTGGTTCTTAATTCTAATGGGACTGGCTTATTTCTTTTACCTAAAAGCCATTAAAGACAAGTCTTTTTATTTTATTCTCATTATTACCCTCTATACCTATATTGGTGTAAGCTATGTAATCATCAATTTGCTAAGCAATTTCGGGTCTGGCATCGCAGCCATCTACCTTGGTTTTTTGTATTTTATTGTCTCCGGAATTTTAATGGTTTTATTTTTAGTTCGTACCAATAAAAAATTAAAACAGCATGATAGCATATAATTCAGAATGGCTAAAGAATTTATTTATACGGCAACAGGCAGAGGAAGCTTTTAGCCGAAACTGTATTGCTAAAGATGAACTCGATAATATTAAAAGTCAATATCTGGCTCTTTTTTACTCCCCCAATTTTTTTATCAGGGTGGGGATGTTTGTTTTAACAACAGTGATCCTTCTTTTTTCATTTGGTATTTTCTTATTGTTTTTTTTAGATTCAGTTGATAATATCATAGGCGGCCTTGCTATTTTTTTTGGTTTTATTTCGTATGCCGCCCTGGAATATTTTATAGCAACAAAAAAACATTTTCAATCGGGAGTAGATGATGCGTTGTTGTGGGTTTCGGCTTCCTCAATATTTGGCGGCATTAGTTATTTATCAAATGCAGGTGAAATTGCAAACTGTGTGATAATTTTTATCATTTCAGTTTATTGCTCGGTGCGGTTTGCAGACAGGCTAATGAGTATATTGTCCTATGTTTCACTCTTAGGTATTTTCTATTTTTCCCTAACCAAAGCAGGGCCATCCTCAACTGCAGTTGTGCCGTTTGTAATGATGGCTATTTCGGCCATTGTTTATATAGTTGCAAAAAAAATAAAATCATTTAACATCTCCTGGCTTTATAAGGATTGCTTACAAATTGTATCCATTGCCGCTCTGCTTAGTTTCTATTTTTCAGGGAATTATTTTGTGGTATTTATCGTGAAAGAATTTGCCAAAGAGACAAGTTTTGCTCAAAATGTAGCTGTTCCGTTTGGATGGGTATTCTGGATATTCACTTTTGTTATCCCTTTTATTTATATCATCAGGGGAATAAAAACAAAAGATATAGTACTGATCAGAGTAGGCCTTCTTCTTGTGGCTGCGATACTTTTAACAGTACAGTACTTTTTTTCGTTGCTACCGGCGGAAGTATTAATGGGAATAGCAGGGATAGTTTTGATATTGGTTTCTTTCGGCTTAACCCGCTATCTCAAAACTACAAAGCATGGTTTTATCAATGAGGAAGAAACATTTGATAACATAAATGAGAAATCACACATCGAAGCGCTGCTCCAGGCGCAAACTTTATCTCCGCAGTTGGGGATTTCTGAAAGACGAGGTTTTGGAGGTGGTGATTTTGGGGGTGGGGGAGCAAGCAGTGATTTTTAAAATAAATTGTTTTTATGGACAGCTTAGAGTCGAACTAATTTAGCAATGGCCTCAAAAAGAAAAAGTCGATAAAATGGGGATCCAATCCATTTTAACGACTATCTTTAATTAACACTGAGAACCCTATAATGCGTTGTAACTTTTTATCTTTTAAGAAACACTTTCTTTTTCCTCTTTTCTCGTTTGATCGTTTCTACATATATAGTTGCTGAAACTGTGCCAACTACCTAACCTATTGATAATCAATTATTATGGGCCTATCAAATCCATAATTACTTCCAGTTTTCGGAAAATCAATTCCATCGTGGAAGAAACCCGCTTTCAATTTGATAATTTTATCCAGGTAATTGTTTTTGGCAGTTCCGTCTCTTTATTTGCAAAACATAGTTTAGTATTACCCTTCATAAAAATAATATGGACTTGATTTCGGACATAGAAAAATCAGCCTTTAAAAAACGGTTGCTTGATATATGTAAAGGCGTTATTGAGCAACGGATCGCCTCAGGCGTAGCTGCCATTGCCAATGCACAAGCGGCAGCAAACGAAGAAGAAAAAAGCAGCGCCGGTGATAAGTACGAAACGTCCAGGGCGATGAGTCATTTAGAAAAAGATATGCATGCCCGGCAATTGACCGCTAATAATGCTGAGTTGGCAGCGCTGTTTAATATCAACTGCGCCCGCCTCTATCATGCAATTGCAAAAGGTAGTTTTGTTGACTGTGGAGATTGCTGCTTTTTTATAGCTGCGGGCCTTGGTAAGATATCTTTTGAAGGGAGGAATATTTATGTGGTTGCGCCTGCTGCTCCCGTTGCAAAACTATTGTTCCAAAAAAAACAAAATGAAGTTATCCTCTTTAACGAACGTGAATTGAGCATCAACGATGTTTATTAAAAACAAATTTCTTCAAGCTTGATAAATTTCCATAATTTCAATAATATTAATGTATGCTTTGTAGAAATCCTACAGAACAAAGATGAACATTAGTCATTCTTGATTCCAATCATCTTTGGTACATTTATTCATCCTCTGAAACCAATTATACCCATTAAAGCGTTCGGTTTAACTACTGACACTAAACTATGAAAAGCCTCTGGAAAGAGGCCTTTTCTTTTGTAGCACCTGATGGCTTGACAGCCGCCTCCATGGTTTAATTTCGCCCACATTTTCTTTTTGTTTTGTTCAAGGTATTTGGGTATGCCAAATCAAGCATCTAACTGCATTTTAATAAAACGGTATAAGGATTGCAGTAATATTTTTTAATTGAGCAAAAAATAAAACCGATCATAAATGAATGGATATGAATTGCTGGCTTATGCGGAGTTATCAAACTGGCAAAATAAAATGATGCGCAGGCCATCGCTATTAAATAATCTTTCCAAAAAAGTACAGACAAGAATAAATAGCTGGATACCCGAAAAAGTACACAACGCAATAACCGTCGCAATAAAGCAAATGATAAGAGGCGTGTTGTTTGGTGCAAAGCATACGACTTCAAAGCCCTTGATGAATGTGAGTTTTCAGGAGCGTGAGGATGCCGTAAAAAGAAAAATAGACTGGTACAGAAACACCGCAGCAGTGGAAGGAGGTATAACCGGCGCTGGAGGAATTCTCCTGGGCCTTGCCGATTTTCCAATTTTAATGGGGCTTAAGATCAAGCTGTTATTTGATATTGCGTCGCTGTATGGTTTCGATGTCAATGATTATAAAGAAAGGGTATACCTGCTCCATATCTTTGAGTTGGCTTTTTCGAGTGATGTACACCGGAAAAATATTTATATGAAAATATCGACGTGGGAACGACAACGCAAAAATTTACCTGAAGATATTAATCAATTTGACTGGAGAAACTTTCAGCAGGAATACCGGGACTATATTGACATTGCCAAGATGGCCCAACTTGTGCCGGTGATTGGGGCGCCTGTGGGCGTGCTGGCCAATTATAGGTTAATAAGAAAATTAGGCATTACTGCCATGAACGCATATAGGATGAGAATATTGAAGGGCTCGCCGGCTGATAAAATTGCTGATGATACCAAAAATTATATTTCCAGGCAATAAGGTCAAATAGTCAATGGAGTGCGATTATTTACCCAAAATGTGCAATGACCAGGCAACAGAAAAAATCTTATTATATGACGATCTCATTGCAATTTCATTTTACAATTGTCGTTATCAGCATGTTCTTATAAATGACTTACTTTCGCTACAAAATTCAATATTAATACTTTATGAAAATGTCAGTTAACCCATATTTATTTACCCTCGTGGTTTTTATAAGTTGCGCCAGTTGCAATGAGGCAAAAACTTCTCAGTCGGTTCAATTAAAAGAAAATGCAAAAACCGAACAGGACCCATCTTCCCCGGCAGCCAAAGCAGTTGCAAGTACGATCGACACCACCGTTTTTAATCAAAAAATGCTTGAGCTAAGTAATAATGATACTACTGGAAAATGGCCCGTGAAGTCACCTTATCCTTTATCCGGAGCATTGCTTCCCTACAACAGGATCATTTCATTTTATGGTAATTTATACTCAAAAAGAATGGGCATTTTAGGGGAACTGCCAAAGAATGAAATGCTAAAAAAATTGCAACAGGAAGTTGCCAACTGGCAGGCGGCTGATTCTTCAGTAAAGGCAATTCCCGCCTTGCATTATGTTGCTGCAACTGCCCAGGGCGCACCAGGCAAGGATAATAAATACCGGATGCGAATGCCTTTTCACCAGATCGACACCATTATGAATTGGGCTAAGGAAATAAACGCATTGGTTTTTGTAGACATACAGGTAGGCCACAGTTTGGTGAAAGATGAAGTTCCTGTATTGGAACCATATCTTAAATTACCAAATGTACATTTAGGAATTGATCCTGAATTTTCGATGAAAAATGGTGAAAGGCCGGGTACAAAAATTGGAACATTTAATGCAAGTGATATCAATGATGCCATTGATTTTTTAGCGGATGTTGTTCGTAAAAACAATCTTCCTCCAAAAGTGCTGGTAGTGCATCGATTTACCCAAGGTATGGTAACGGGGTACGATAAAATTAAAAAGGTGCCTGAAGTACAGATCGTCATGGATATGGACGGGTTTGGTGATAAAATTTTGAAACGATCTACCTACCTGAGGTATATTTATAAAGAACCAGTGCAGTTCACAGGATTTAAATTATTTTATAAAAATGATTCCAAGCCAAATACCAGTGGCATGTACACACCGGCTGAATTAGTAAAATTTACTCCTAAACCAATTTATATACAGTATCAATAAACCCTTGCAGTTTAATTGGGGCGATTAACGCCAACAATATTGAACGTAATAATCCTATGAAGTATACCTTACCGGCAGTCATTATTGGCTTACTTATATTAGCAAGCTGTTCTCCCAAACCTGAAAAAGAAAAAAAGGACGCAAACACCGCCCAGCAAAAAGAACATCTTGCTTCTGTAAAACCAATGGCTAGCCTTGCAGCCATTCTTTCCAAAAAAGAAGTACCCATATTGTGCTATCATCATATTCGTAATTTTAGTTCAAGGCAAAGTGAAAGCATGAAAAGTTATTCGGTAACTCCGGCCGCTTTTGCCGAGCAAATGAAAGCTTTATCGGATAGCGGTTTTCAGACCATTTTGCCCGGTCAATTGTATGAGTATTTAGTTCACAACGATACATTGCCACCCAAGCCGGTGATGATCACTTTTGATGATACAGATGAGGAACAATACCGTATAGGAGCAACTGAAATGAATAAATATGGCTTCAAGGGAGTCTATTTTATAATGACTATTGCCATGAACCGCCCCAGGTACATGACCAAGGACCAAATCAAAAAATTGTCAGATAGCGGGCATGTCGTCGCCGGCCATACCTGGGATCATCACATGGTTACCAAATATGTTGGCGCAGATTGGGATACCCAATTGGTGAAGCCTCAGCGGCAGCTTGAAGCTATTACAGGAAGACCCGTGAAATATTTTGCCTATCCCTTTGGGTTATGGAACCACGAGGCTATCCTGGAATTAAAAAAGCGTGGGTATCAACTTGCATTCTGCCTGTCGACCAAAAGAGATTCAACTGAGCCTTTGTATACAATTAGGCGAATGATCGTACCTGGTACATGGACCACCAAAGGAATGATAAAGGCGATGGGATCAACCTTTAATAAATCCGCTGAAACGAAATGATATAAGTGCCCGCGAAATGGAAAACTTCCCTGAACATAAGAGTAACATTGCAACAAATGGCTTCACCATCCTAAACAAACCATTCTCCGAAATTGAAATTGACGCCATTACCAAAGTCATTGACAATTCATGCAGTTTCAATTCCACCTTTTTAAAAACAAGGGATCTTTTTGCAATACGTAGGTTTTTCAAAGAAGTTCCTCTAGCAAGGGAATTGATTTAATGAAAGGTTTATTTATTTAGTAAAAAATATTTTTAGAGAAAACTACGCAGCGGTAAAATCCATTTATTTTGATAAGCCTGAGCATTCTAACTGGTTGGTTCCCTATCACCAGGACCTCACAATCCCGGTTAACAAAAAAGCAGATTTAAAAGATTATTGTAACTGGACTGTTAAGCAAGATCAATTTGCAGTTCAACCTCCTTTAAAAATACTGGAAAATAATTTTACTGTCCGTATCCACCTGGATAATACCGACAAAAACAATGGTGCCTTGAAAGTGATTCCTGGTTCACATCGCAAAGGAATTTACAGGCCCGAAAAGATCAATTGGGCAGATGAAAAACAAATTTACTGCGTTGCCAATAAAGGCGCCGCAATGATGATGCGTCCATTATTGTTGCATGCATCAGATAAAACAATCAATAACCAAAACGGCGCCTTATCCATATAGAATTTAGTAACGCAATTCTCCCTGCCCAATTACATTGGCCCGAGTTCATAATGATAAACTGAGGCTGTATTGCAAATGAGAAAGCAATGATAGAAATAAGCCAACGCAGAACAGCGGTTGTTTGCAAGTACCCATACATTTGTTACTCACCACAAATGAAGGCACGCCTTTTTCATTTTCGGGAAAAATACTTCACCGTGGACTGTTTTAAAAACACAGTAATCGAGCATTAACGGTAACGAATAGTATTCAATTGTTAAAATAAGAATGCAATTTGTTCGTTCAATATACTTTAAGCTGGCTGACCGCTAATGTTAAGCTAAAAGAATACCAATATACCATGCAAAAAATATGAATAACTTATCCAGACGCAGCTTTCTGGGAGCAAGTGTTGCACTTGTCGCTTTTTCAAGATGCAGCGATGTCATCGTGGAAAAGAAACTGCTTCCGCTCAATTCCAAATTAGTCTTATTAGGAGACAGCATCACGCATATGGGACTGTTTGAAGCCTGTGAAGCAATTCCGCCTTCTACGATAGGCCTATCGTTTACAAACCAGGGGTTTGGAAATCTCGCCAACATTTTGTCCGGTTCCCGTTTCCTGGTTCCTTTAAATGGAAACCAGGGAAAAAATGCAGATACAGTAGCGGACGTTCTTTCCCGCCTAAACACAGTCATTTCGCTCCAACCTGCTGTTGTAATTTTATTGATCGGAATCAACAGTATATTTCACAATGTTCCCGAAGAATCAATAAAGGATGATTACCGGACTATTTGTGAACGCCTTATCACGGCAGGATCAATAGTAATCGCTTCTACTATTCTTCCGTGTTTCCCTGGCCAATACGGCGAATTAACTGCGTCACAGGAACAACTAAGGCAAGAAATAAATTCATTTATCCTTTCGCTGCCTGGTATTAAATCAGTTGATGTTGAAGGTTACATGAATGATCCTAAATGTTTCATTGATGGAGTACACCCAAATGTCGTAGGAGTACATAGGTTGGCTTCCAAGGTTGCACCAATTCTGGGCTCACTTATTTTGCCAGGAAAAGTGCAGGACACGAAGAATAAATTAAGCAGTTATATAATCAACTCATTATTCACGGGAACAAAGGGGACATCAATGAATGCTACGGGTGTAGTTGCCGATAACTGGTACTTGATGGCAAATGATACAGGTGGAGCTACCGTAATAGTCCGCAAATCGCCCAACGATAAAAAGCAACTGATTCAATTAGCAGGCTTTTATGAAGGAAAAGGAAAGAACCTGCAGTTAAGAAGTAAAAAATTAACAGCGCTAAATAAAGACGAAGTGATTGAAGGCATTTTGGATATCGAAATTTTAACTGCCTGCACCAATATTGCAACCATGGATTTACTAATAGAAGGTTTGGATGCTGACGGTAAAATGGTAATGGCTGGACAGGCTTTTTATGAATCGGGCCATTTGCCCTTGCAACTCCCCGTTGGTAGATATACGCTGCGTACACCGCCTCAAAAGCTTGCAAAAGCTGTTGCCTCGGTTACAGCCAGTATCATTATAATGTTTATGGATGTGGAAGTTAGCTCCGGTATTGGAGGGACGTTTAAAATATATAGTTGTTCTATAACTAAGGTGTAAGAAGGTGGCTAAGAAATGATCAAATATTTTTCTTCCAGAATTCGTTAACACATTGTGAGAGTGAAAATAAATGCTTGCTAATTTACATTGCCAGGAAGGTCTCATGTAATTTTATCACCTGCGGGATCACCAGTTCCTGTTCATCATTGGTAATTACATAATCACATAAGCGCATTTTTATTGCGTCATCCATTTGTTTTTCCATCCGTGCTTTTACGTCTTCCCGGCTAATATGATTTCTTTTAATTACCCTCAGCATACGCAAGGGTTCAGGTGCGTACACACCCACCACATAATCGAGGTGTTTGTGAGCACCACTTTCGAAGATCAATGCCGCTTCCTTAACAGCATAAGAAGTTGTTTGCAGTTGCATCCATTCTTCTCCATCCTTTATGGTTGCCGGATGAACAATGGAATTTAGCACTGCCAATTGCTCTTCATTATTAAAAACCATCGAAGAAAGATATTGCCGGTTGAGTATGCCTTCCTGGTAAATAGCGGGGCCAAACTTTTCTATGAGTTGCGTTTTCAAAGTACTCTCCTGGTTCATCAATCTCTTTGCGGCATCGTCTGCATAATATACGGGTATGCCCAGTAGTTCAAAAATGGCGGCTATCACACTTTTTCCACTGCCCATTCCCCCGGTGAGTCCAACTTTGAGTATCATAAATAATGTTTATCCTGTATGATCAAATAAAAAAACCGGTTGCTATGAACAACCGGTTAAAATTATATATTAAATCCAACTTAAGCCTTGGTTTCTGTAACCGGCCTATTTAAAGAAGCAGACATTTCCATGCTTACTGTACTCTTTTCAATTTTCAGGTAACTTCCCGGACTTACTTCTAGGCTCAAAGTGCCGTCTTCATTTACTTTATTGATAGTACCATGTATGCCTGCAATGGTAACTACTTTATCACCTTTCTTCAAATCTGTGATAAACGTTTTTTGTTGTTTTGCTTTTTTAGCCTGCGGACGAATCATAAATAGCCAAAAAACCAATATCATCGCCCCCATGAAAATCAAAGAAAAGCTGCTACTTCCACCCTGGGCGCCCTGGCCCATGTTTAATAAAATTCCAAGTAATTGCATTGTGTTGTTTATTAATTATTAAAAAAATTGTTTTTTGCTATTTTGTTTTTACCACATCACCTCTTAATATCAATTGAGGAAACGGAGGATTCGTATTGGCCGCCACTGTGATATATTTTTCGTTGTGGCCAACTTTTCCCTGACTGTTAAATACCACTTTTATAAACCCTGTTTCGCCGGGCAATATGGGTTTCTCTGGTTTTTCGGGAATCGTACAACCACAAGTTGCCGAAGCATTGGTGATCACTAATGGCTTGGTACCTGCATTTTTAAAACGGAAATTGAAAGTAACCTTTTCACCTTCTGTTACCGAAGCAAAATTATAAACGCTGTCAATCAATTGTACGCTGGTAGTATCTTCTACCGCACTAGCCATTTGCTTTACAGCATCATCCACCACCTTATCATTCCTCCGGACATTGCAGGAAAAAATTGCAGGCATCAGCAAAAGCAATATATATACCCTCATCTATTCTAAAGTTTTTTCAAAGTTATCAATTAGTTACTAGTGTTATGTGAAACATGAATTGTCAATGGTGAATGGTGAATCGTGAATCAATGTCGTTTAGTTAAGAAAATTATTTGTTTACAAGCTTTTGTTTTTCAATTTTATATCATGCGTCACTCACTGTACATTTTCAGCAATAAGGAACAAGGAAACGCCGACATTCACCATTGACGATTGACGATTCACCATTCACCACCCATTACAGCGTGCTATTCTTGAAATTTTTCTTGTTTATTCTTCCTTCTGTAGTCAACTCTTTATGAATATTATCCAGGATGCCATTGATAAATTGTCCGCTTTGTGGAGTGCTGTAATCCTTTGCCAGGTCAATATATTCATTGATGGTTACCTTGGTAGGAATCGTTTCAAAAAATAAGAATTCGCAAATGCCCATTTGGATAATAATAAGATCAAGCGCCGCAATTCGTTCTGCGTCCCAGTTCTTTAATTTGGGTTTCAGCAATTCCATGCTTACTTCTTTTTTTTCGATCGTGGTTTCTAAAAGGCCTTTTGCAAAATCCCATTTTTCCTTGCTTACTATATCAGTGAAGTCGTAGCTACCTGGTTTCTGTAAAAAATTCTGGATTAAAATATTCATCATTTCCGCATCATCATCCCAGTTGATAAAATGCTCTTCAACGTGGCTGATAAAGTTTTCGTTGGGCAACATCAGGTTGGTGAATATAAATTCCAATATATCCTTTTCACCTTTTTTATCCCTTCCCTGTACCAGGATATATTCCTGGTATTCTTCCGATGCGATCAATGCCAGGTAGGTCTTTCTTAATAGTTCCTCATCCGCAATCAGGTGAGGTTTTGTTTCTGAGACAGCTCCCTTATAGCCGGGCTCTTCCAATATTCTCCACAGCAATTGATTGCCAACTATTTTTGTGTTGATATTGAGGTCATCCTGTGTTGGTAAATGTTTGGAAGCTTTTTTTAGTGCATCTTTTTCGGCATAGCGTGCTACTTCACTAATAAAATAAACGAGATATACAAAAAGCTGGCGTGATTGATCTATCTGTTTTCTCAACAAGTTTACCGCCTGCCCGGGTTTTAAATCACTGCTAATACTATCTAAAGTGTAGAGGCTCTGCATTACTTTAACCCTGATATTTCTTCTACTGATCATGTTGGAAAGAACTTTTGAAACGCGAAGGTAAACATTTTACCCACCTTACAAAATCCTCACTGCAATTCTATTCTGCCTTTAAATTATACTTTTTAAAGTAAAAACCAGCGCTGACCCGTTACTGCATATCCGGGGATTTTTGATACCGCTGCGAATCCGGTATTTTGAAAAATAATTTTGAAAAAAAAGCGACCCGCCCCGTGAAATAGTTCTTGTCTTTATAAAAAAGAAACCTGACAGGCCGCTGTTTTTGCGGTTACCAGCTGACTAAATTTCATTAAAATCATGACATGTCAATTCAATTAGCAGCAAAGTATGACAACTATTCTTTTAACATCGGTTTGGTATGAATTTGGTATAACTTCGCCTGCCCGGCAAAAACCGCAGGGTATACATTTTTAATTCATCAAAAATTAATACAATTATGGCTAAGAAGCTAAACATTACCCCACTACATGACAGGGTGATTGTGCAACCGGCTGCTGCAGAAGAAAAGACTGCCGGCGGAATCATTATTCCTGATACGGCAAAAGAAAAGCCACAGCGTGGTACAGTACTTGCCGCAGGCCCTGGTAAAAAAGACGAACCCGTAACAGTAAAAACCGGTGACACCGTTTTATATGGCAAATACGCCGGAACTGAAATCACCATTGACGGAGCAGAATACCTGATCATGAGAGAAAGTGATATTTTAGCAATCGTTTAGTAATGTGAAAATGCTTTATAGCTCAATGTGAAAATTTATACAGGAAGCTAATAACATTTTCAAATTTTTTAATTTTCAAATTTTCAAATTAATTTTTTATGGCAAAAATGATATATTTCGACATCGAGGCCCGCAACAAGATGAAGAAGGGCGTTGATACATTGGCAAACGCGGTAAAAGTAACACTTGGACCCAAAGGTCGTAACGTAGTTATTGAGAAAAAATTTGGTGCACCACAGGTAACCAAAGATGGTGTAACAGTTGCTAAAGAAATCGAACTGGAAGATCCAATTGAGAACATGGGTGCTCAAATGGTGAAAGAAGTAGCTTCTAAAACTGCTGATATTGCAGGTGACGGTACTACTACTGCCACTGTGTTAGCTCAGTCTATTATTGCTGAGGGTTTAAAGAATGTTGCGGCCGGTGCAAATCCTATGGATCTTAAGCGTGGTATTGATAAAGCAGTTGCTGCGGTAGTTGCGCATTTGCAAGGCCAGTCTTTGGCAGTTGGGAACAGCGGAAAGCAAATCGAACAGGTTGCTTCTATCTCTGCTAATAACGATCCTGCTATCGGTAAATTAATTGCTGAAGCAATGTCCAAAGTTGGTAAAGAAGGTGTGATCACTGTTGAAGAAGCAAAAGGTACTGATACTACAGTTGATGTAGTAGAAGGTATGCAGTTCGACAGGGGATATATTTCTCCTTACTTTGTTACCAATAGTGAAAAAATGCAGGCTGAACTGGAAAATCCTTTTATCCTGATTTATGATAAGAAGATTTCTGCAATGAAAGACATCCTTCATATCCTGGAGAAAGTTGCTCAAAGCGGTCGTCCATTGGTAATCATTTCAGAAGACCTGGATGGTGAAGCACTGGCTACTTTGGTAGTAAATAAATTACGTGGCACCATTAAAGTTGCTGCAGTTAAAGCACCAGGTTTCGGTGATAGAAGAAAAGAAATGTTACAGGATATCGCTATCCTTACAGCGGGGATTGTTATCAGCGAAGAGCAAGGTTACAAATTAGAAAATGCTGACCTTACTTATTTAGGTTCGGCTGGTTCTATCGTTATTGATAAAGATAACACTACGATTGTAGGAGGTAAGGGTAAAAAAACTGATATCGTTGCACGGGTAAATCAAATCAAATCACAAGTAGAAGTTACTACCTCTGATTATGATAAAGAAAAATTACAGGAACGCCTTGCTAAATTAAGCGGTGGTGTTGCAGTATTATATGTAGGTGCAGCAACAGAACTTGAAATGAAAGAAAAGAAAGACCGTGTTGACGATGCTTTACATGCTACAAGAGCAGCAGTAGAAGAAGGCATTGTACCAGGTGGTGGAGTTGCTTATATCCGTGCCATTGCATCATTGGAAAAACTGAAAGGGATCAACGAAGATGAAACTACAGGTATCCAGATCATTAAGCGTGCGATAGAAGAACCATTGCGCCAGATCGTTGTCAACAGCGGTATTGAAGGCAGCATCGTGGTACAAAAAATTAAAGAAGGTGAAGGTGATTTCGGTTTTAACGCCCGTACAGAAGTGTATGAGAAAATGTTTAAAGCTGGTGTTATCGATCCAACTAAGGTTACCCGTATCGCATTGGAAAATGCAGCGTCAATTGCAGGTATGTTATTAACAACAGAATGCGTAATTGCCGACAGGCCTAAAGAAGAAGCATCGCATAACCATGGCGGCGCTCCTGACATGGGTGGCATGGGCTACTAATATTTTAAACAAACTTAAAATAGAAAAAATCCCTTCTGCATTTGCAGGAGGGATTTTTTTTGGATAAACATCTAAGCAATGAGCAGCATCGTTGTGTCACTCCCTTGTGCGGTATACCATTGTGGACCTTTTATTAACCGTATAGAAAACTCCTGTTTTTCATTACACCTTTTAGTGCATTAAACTTGATTCAAAATACTTCTCGCCAAATATCAATTCTCCTAAACCCCGAATCAATAAATATTTCAAACTGCTTTATGTAATTCTGGCACCCTGTTCATCTAACATCAAACCAACTGTATGAACAAAACAATACTCAGCCTCCTCCTCCTGCTCGCCGCAAACAACATCATCGCACAAATACCTCAGCTTATAGTAAACGGCAAAACCAACAATGGCGTAGTATTACAAAAACTAGCAATTGAAATAAGGGTTTGCGGAACCATCGCAAAAACCTCCTGGGAAATGGTGTTCAAAAACAACACAGACAGAATACTCGAAGGAACATTGAATTTTCCCCTGAAAGAAGGTTGCGCTGTAAGCCGCTATGCGTTGGACATAAACGGTAAAATGCGGGAAGCCGTGCCGGTGGACAGGGGCAAGGGTACTATTGTATTTGAAGCCATCGAAAGAAGAAGGGTAGACCCTGGCCTGCTGGAAAAAGTGGAAGGCAATACTTTTCGTACAAGGATTTACCCTATCAACCAGCATAGCACAAGAACGGTCATCATCGGTTACGAGGAAGAAATTCCTATGCTTGAAAATGACCTGCTTCACTACTACCTGCCCCTCGGTTTAAAAGATACCATTGCAGATTTTTCTCTGAATGTGCAAGTGATACAAAGCTCAACACAACCTTTCTTCGATAGTCTTGCTGTAAATGATCAGCTTCATTTTGACAAGCGAAACCAGGTATATACTGCCGGGCTGCATAAGATTAATTATGTGCCTTCCCGGTCTCTCTCCTTTAGCATACCCAAACCAGCAGATGCCTCTGAAGTGGTGTTACAGGAATTTGAAAATAAATATTACTACCTCATCAATACCATCGTAGAAAAAAAGGAATGTGAAAAAGCACTTCCAAAAAACATTACACTGCTATGGGATGCATCACTCAGTGGTACTACCCGCAACATTAAAATGGAAATGGCACTGATGGGTGTCTACTTTTCTAAAGTGAAAAACGTCGGAATAACGCTAGTGGTGTTTAGCAATAAAGTTTATAGTACAAGAAAGTATATACTCGAAAATGGAAACTGGGTCGAATTGCAAAAAGCTATGGACAGTATACAATATGACGGAGGTACCAATCTTGGCAGCCTTCGATTAAAAGATATTCCGGGCGATGAATTTTTGCTGGTGAGTGATGGGCACCAGACTTTTGGAAGTACAAATATTCAATTGGGCAATAAACCTGTTTACTGTATCAACAGCGCTGCCAATGCAGACTACAGCAGTTTAAAATACATAGCGCTAAAAACCGGAGGCGCAGTGATTGACCTGCAAAAAGATGATTTGCTGACGGCACTTAATAAGCTTACGATGGAACCGTTCCGTTTTTTGGGAATACAAAAAAATGAAGCCGTCGAAGAAAGTTATCCGGCAATACCGGTGATTGTTGGAAACAGTTTTTCTATGGCAGGTATACTCATGCAGCAATCAACAGAAATAATATTACAGTTTGGCTATGGCAACACCATTACACTTACCAAAAAAATTACCATCGATGCAGACAAGCAGCTGAATGATAATTTTGATGTTACTAAAGTGTTTGCACAAAAGAAAATGGCGGAACTCGATATTCAATATGAGGAGAATAAACAAGCCATCGAAAGCATTGGCAAACGATTCGGTATTGTAACAAGAAATACTTCACTGATCGTGCTCGAAACGATCAACGATTACATTCAATACAAAATAGAACCACCTGCCGAACTGTTACCAGAGTACAACAGGATCATCAAGCAACGTGGCCGGGAGATCACTTTGAAAGAA
>JBDSAA010000158.1:0-8256 GCA_039922375.1 Ferruginibacter sp. | reverse complement strand
AAATTACACTTGCAGTGCCCATTGTAAGATCAATCGTTTTCCTTTCTTTTACTGATTTAGCAATTTCCAGCAACACTCCATACGTTACGTCATTGGCATAGTTTAGCCGGTATATTAAAATGGGTGTATTAATTTTTTTCAGCAAAATATTGAAACACACGTTTTCTGCCAAGACATGATTGTTCATACTCGCCAATAGGCTCAGGAGCTAATTCTTCAGTTGCCCCCTGTCCTGTAACCGGAACCAATGGATATACATTACCAGTGGAAAAAACGACTATACGGGAGTTCTTGTATTTTTCAGCAACCCGTCCGGGTAAATAGGCAATCATGGCCCAGGTAAAAGATTCTTTACCGGTGGTGCCGAATTTAGTACCGGCAAGATAGAGTACATTTTTCGCATCCGGCAGCGCCTGCAGATGATCATCATTGAGTAAGTCTGCCTTATAGGTTTCAATACCTTCTTTGTTTAACTCTTCCTGCAAACCGGGTTCAGAAAAACGAGCAACGCCTATTATTTTCTTGTTTACGCTTGCTTTATCAACCGCTTGTTTGGCTGCTCTTGCAATGCCTGGTCCCATTTTGCCTCCGACACCCAGGATAATAATATCACCATCTATTTTAGCAATGTCTGAAATCAAATCATCAGAGGGCTCTAACAGTTTTTTGTAAACTGATTCTATTTTTTCCATTGGTGATCTTTGGTTTAAGGTTATTTAAAAAACAGTTTTTGTAATATGCTTCACTACCGCGATCCGCCAGGGCATAGTTTCGATACCTTCAAAAGCATTTGGTATTCTATCGGCAGAGCATAGCCCTATTCTAAAAACCCCGAAGGAATTTTTTAACGATTTGCAGAAATTTCTGAATGAAAAATTTTTTTTTGCAATGGAGCTCCCAACATTTCTAAAAATGTCGATTGGTATCCAGCATTCAATTGCATTGATTCTGGCAAAAAAATATCTTACGCCAGGTATCCCAAAATAATCGAAAATTTGTCGTTGTCGCATCAATAAAAGCGGCGGATAAGTTTACACAATAATTACCTTAATCCCGGCTTTCTCAAGTTTAGCTTTGTCTTCAGCAAGGATGCCTTTGTCGGTTACCACTGTGTGGATCTTGTTTATCGGGGCAATAAATGCAAAACCCCTTCTTTGAAACTTACTTGAATCGGCCACTACAATTACCTCCCTGGAAATTTCAATCATGATCTGATTCAGATGCGCTTCTTCAAGATTGGGAGTTGAAACACCATGACTTGCATCGAAACCATCTACCCCCAAAAATAACTTGTCGCAAAAATAATCTTTAAACCCTTTTTCAGCCAGCACTCCAACCAACGACAAAGAATTCTTTCTTAAGATACCACCCGGCACAACTACGTTGATATTTCTAAAGTCAGCCAATAATGTGGCAACATTTAACGCATTGGTAATAACAGTAAGATTATCGAATTGATCAAGATTTTTAGCTACTTCAAATGTTGTTGAGCCTGAATCTATGATAATTGTATTTTCATTTTCAATTAATTCCGCAGCCCTGGTTCCAATCGCTTTTTTTTCGAGGTGATGTTTCTTTTGCTTTTCAGACAAGGCGTAATCCATACCCTGGTAATTTTGCTCCACCTTCATTGCGCCACCCCTGGCCCTGATCAGCAGGCTTTTCTTTTCAAGCTTAATTAAATCATTGCGGATAGTAACCCCGGTTACATCCAGTGACTCGCTAAGCTCCTTTACATTTACCAGGCCGTTTTTATTAATAAGTTCCAAAATTTTTTTCCTGCGGACGACTGTCGATTTATTTTCATTCGTATCTGTGTTCATGCGACTATATTTTGTTTATGAATATCCCGTGAGGAAACATTGAATTTATAAAAAATGAAAGTAGTTCAAAACTTTCTAAAATGAATTGCTCCTGTATCTTTCCGTATAGGCTTTTAGCTTTTCGAGATACCCCTCAAAGTCAAGTTTTTGCTCGTCATAAATCAGATAGTCCATATCGGGCTTTCGGTTGGCAAAATGACGAGCTCTATCTTCCTGAAAGAAATATTTTTTATCATTGGTTGACATGCCTTTAGGCAACCTGGACTTTCCCCACACGTTTACTAAATTATCAAACACCTGCCGTCTTCTGCTTAAAATATTCTCTACGATTTTTTCGGCGTTTTTTAAGCTGTTGAATGCCGATACACGATCAATATAAGTATTCTCCTGTGCTTCCCTGATTGCATTTTCCAATCTTGACAAATCCAGGTATGTGAGACAGGTGTGACGGATCAACTGAGCAATGGATTGGAATATTTCAAAATCAAATTGGTTTTTGATTCCCGGTTTCTTATTAGTTTCAATTATCTGAAGTGCTTTTTCAATTTTCACCAATTGCGATTGAGATCTTGTAATCATATTTTTATACCGGGAGTTCCAAAAAGGATCATATTCAATGTTACTCCCTCTTGGCAAATCCGGCAAACTGGTTTTGCCCACTTCGCCAGCATGCCACACTTTCCGCTCGAAAGTACTCATATAATAGTAAGCTCCCTCATTTAAAAGATAAAAGAGTTCTTCCATGCCCACAGCAGCCTCACCATAATAATTTTTAAAAAAAGACTCTTTAAACCCGCTTAAATCAGGAGCTTTCCCGTTCCATGAGTATGCTGCCGACATTACAAAACTCATCATCCACACCTGGTTGTGCAATCCGGCATCATCCCAGGAGGTCCTGATCATACCATCAAAGTTCCCTGAAGCAACTCCGGCAGTTAATGCTGCAAACGAATTTTCAAGGCATCCGCTTATTCTTTCGCCGCTGTGTTCGTTTTCTCTGTAAAAATAAGGCAGGAATAATTGTTCTGTCCCCGGATTGAGATCATACAAAAATACTTTGTACCCCAATCCTTTGGCTTCTTTCAGAACACGAAAATCTGTTGAGTCGTCATAACTTTCCGTAAGAATTAAATTCTTAGCTGGCATCATATCTTTGATTGGCGACTCATTGTATTTCCATCCCATTGGCCTCTCCCAGGCCATCACTTTTCTTTTAAAAGACTGAAGGTATTCAGCAGCTCTTTTGCAAAAGGTGTGATAAACACCGCTTTTCCCAATCTGGTCTGCTTTGATTTTACATTGCGCACATAGCCCAAGTTCATAGGTTTCGTCCGAGCCAATATGAATGTATTCAGATCCACGGGTTGCATTAACAGCATCTTTCCAAAGATCAAAGAGTAAATCGTAAGTGCCTTCATTAAGCGGGCAAAACTCCCAATTAGAAGCTTCTATCTCTCTTAATTTTGCGTACTGCGGCCATTTTAAAATATAGCTGACATGCCCAAGGCCCTGAACCAACGGCACTATCTGAATGTGGTACTTTCTGGCATAATCAGTTAATTCCTGAATTTCGGCTGTGGAAAAAGCACCTGCAGCAGCTATTTCGGGATGACTTGGATATAAAAATTTATCCTCCCATTCCCAAACAAGAATATTGACTTTATACCTTGCAAGGTCTTTGATAAAACTTTTTACATACGATTTTTTATCCTGGTGGTGTTTGGTGTCGTAATGAACCGCCCGCTCTAAAATATCGGGCCAGTCCGTAATCTGCAGGCCGGGTATTTTAAAGCCTGCTGCGGTTTTTTGAATTAATTGCAGTGCGGTTTGAGTGCCATAAAACAATCCATCCTCACCTTTGGCACTTATCGTCAGTGCGTTTTTACTTACCATAATTTGGTATCCCTGTGCTCCGAGTTTTGAGCCTATTTTTTGGCGGGTAAGAATAATGGTGAATTCAGCGCTCACTGCACTAATCCTGGCATCAATGTTCCATTCCCTTTTTAAATCAGCAATAAACTCGTAGGCGGTAAATTCATCGGCTTTAGTATGATTTTTATCAAGAACTATGTTTAGATAATTATTAAAACCAAAATCATCTCCCTTGATAACAACTTGTTTTGGATAAGGAATCACATGCAACCCTGGCTCGGATAATTCAGATGCGCTGGTAATAAGAGAAGTGAGACAAAAAAAAATAGAAAAGAAAATGCTATTTAGCTGATTTTGGTATTTGGTAATTGTCATAATAGCTTTCAATGTTTTGAACGTAAATAGTATAATTGGGCAGACATAGGAATAAATTTCTTTTTATTTCATATGATGTCCGCAAATTTAGTATTTATTTTCATATTTATGAAATATGAAAGGTTTTGAAAGATAAATGAGGTTTTATACCCTTGTATTAGAGTAAACCTTGAGTAGTGCAGTAAGATTAAACCAGCAGAATTTTTTTTAATTAAATACTTTATTTTCTAAAAGCTTCCCTAATTCATCCCCATCATGCAATATCCCCTTCATTTGTACCGACGCTGGGTTTGATGTTTAATAAGTAGCTACACCCACGGCCTTATCAAAACTTTTAATGGCAAATTCAACCACTGTATTATTCTTCTCTTTACAAAAAGCACAATATCAATACTGGAGTTTCATGCGGAAGTTTTATTTTTTCGTTAAGAACATTCAAATAAAAATTAAGTTGCCCATTATTGTAAGGCTTAAATTTCCCTTTCTTTAATTCATATGTTGCCAAGTCAGTTATGTGTTGTTGATTCAATATATTATTATTCTAGCTATTACTGTAAAGCAATTCATGGCGTAATGCATGTGGCCCGTGATGTTTAATGTTCAGTTCCAGCGGCTTTAGTCTTTTAGAAACAATTTGATAGACGCCGCCTTTTGTTAAAGACCGGTATGGGGATCGCATGCTTATAAAAACTTCTGTAATTAAAAAATTATTTGGCCTCACCTCTTTTATACATCGCAATATCGCTTCTCCAACAATTAGAGAAAGAGGAAAAATTTGCAGCTTTGATCTTTTTGCCCTTCTTAAATAAAGTCGTTCGGTTTTCCAATCAATATCCTCTAAACGTAGGTTAATAACTTCAATGCATCTAAGGCCATATACAGAAAGCAGCATTAGGAAAGCATGGTCACGAATATCAGTTGGATAGTCCGTCTTGCTGTTCGCCAATACTTTTTTTATATCATTCCAATAAGGTGAGGATGGTAATGATTCATTGCTGTATATCCTTGGCGCTTTGATTGAATCAGCCAACCCCTTTGGGCACCACCCTTGATTTTCAACGTACCTTAAAAATATCCTGATCACCGAAGCGTACAATTGAACAGCCTTCCTTGAATAGTTTCCGGGTATCGTATTTTGTTGTCAGTATTTTGTCTATGCTTAGAGGTGTAACTGTTGCTAGTGTTTTCTTATTTTATGAATATGCAAGAGAAAATTTTTAAGATGAATAATCCTGCCCCCAATAGTTACTTCAGAAAGGCACTGTTCAAGGCGCATATAATCAAGGAATTTATTAAGCTGTTTCTGGAATGGAAAAGGCTGTTTAATCTGTTTTTCCAAACAAACCAAGCATTTCAAACCATTTACAGGCATCACTAACAAATCTTGCTTTGGCAAACTTTGAGTAATCACCTTTACGGGGATAAACGGATTTATTGCTTGCCCATTTTTTTGGAAATATTACTTCGCAAGAAAAAAAATAATACTGTTGTTGAGTTTGCAATTAAAAGTTTTGATAAGGCAATGGGTGTGGCTAAGTAGTGGCAACTTTGTTGCTTCTTCCCGTTGCAATAAGGCTATCCATGTTGTTGAAGTAGATGGTTGGAAATTCATCAAATACAAGGCTGCTGCATTTCAGCATTTCCTTTTCTATTGACCTGCCTGATCAGTCTTGAGACGTAAAGCAATAAAACAGCTCCATAGATTTGTTGTTTCTCCGAGTTGGTGCCTTGATAAATCATTTCCTCACCACCAACCCTGCCAACACCGGGTCCCCCATCATCCGCTCTATTTCGGCAGTTACAAGGTCTTCTACATCTTGTTTAACTTGTAAATAATTTCGCTGTACCGTAGCGTTATCTACCACCCGAATTGAGGGCAACGGTTTGTAATTTGTCTGCTCCTTTTTTAGTGCTGTATGATCGTTCAATATTTCGCAATGAAATGTCTTTAGTTCGATTTTACAATCAGGATCGTCAGCCACCATTCCTACAAACTCACCTGAACTCAATGCTGCGATTTTAGAGGCAGGAATGGCACTCTCTAATTGTTTGGACCGACTGATGGAAGTGTCCGTCCGGTTGATGGAAAAACTTGCCCTGTCCTGCATGATTTTGCCAAACCTTTCTGAGAGTTGTTTAGCCGTGTCACCCGTTACTTGTCCGCTGATGACATTACCGGTGATATTCATGATAACGTCAGCCTGCTCTTTACCATAATCTTTTCTCAACTGACTAAGGTCCTGCACGCCCAGACAAGTAGCCACTTTATTACTACGTGCGGTGGCTATGAGTTGATCGATATTATTGAGGTATATCGTTGGGAATTCATCAAATACAAGGCTGCTTTTTAGTTTGCCTTTTTTGTTGACGAGCTTTATTAATCGGTTTACAAACAGTGATAGCACAGCGCCATAGATTTGGATCTTTTGCGGGTTGTTGCCCATGCAGACAACCTTAGGGGCTTTAGGATCATTAATATCGAGGCTAAAATCATTGCCCGATAATACATAGTATAACTGCGGTGACGCCAGGCGTGCCATGGCTACTTTCCCTGAAGCGATTTGGCCTTCCAGTTGCTCCATTACATCATGCAGGTAGGCGTTCACAAAGGGATTGATCAGCACTTCAATTTCTTTTTCGGTTCGGAGTATCGAAAACAGTTTATCGTACTCCACCTGCATCAGTTCGATCACATGTGGCAGGGTACAAAATTCACCGCCCTGGTATTTGCGTAAGTACCAGATGATCGCGGTTAGAAAATTAATGGGTGATTCCACAAAGAAGTCTCCCTGGCGCTTGATCCATTCCCGGTTGAGACCCATTAAAATAGTGCGGGCCGATTCAGCGGCATCAGTAATATCAAGCATGTTTTCTTTATCGAGTGGATTGCATCTATGGCTTCGGGTAAGGTCATCAAAATTGATAGTGTAAAAGTTTGGCGGCACCGCATAGCTGTGCCTGTTTTTTAAAAAATGATTGTAGACGATCACTGACAAATCATCAAACTTGAAATCGTACACAAACATTGAAAAACCCTTTGCCAAATGTTGGGTAATGAGGTGGCGAATCACAAAGTAACTTTTGCCGGAACCGGGCGAACCGCACACCAGGATCGAACGGAAGGGATTGATAATATTGATCCAGCTACTGCGCATATTTCCCCTGAAATAATACCTGGCAGGCAGGTTAACAGAGTATACATTTTCCAACAATTTTTCCTGCTGAGGAAAGCTTTCATTTTCCCTATTGAAAATATCTTTGTTGTTCAGCTTCATCCGGATGATTCGGGATAATAAGGTGCCACCCGTAAGTACCAAGATAAAGCCAAGGGAGGTTAGCGCGATATAGGTGAGCGCATTCGCTTTCTTATCCAAGTCTAACAGTAGCGACAAGTAACTAGAAAAATAAAGCACCAGGCCAGTTAAAATATAAGCAGCTGCAACTTTGTAATTAAGACCTTCATCGCGTTTCCCCCTGGCTCCAACAAGGGAAATACATAAGAAGCCAAGCGCAGCCAATTTGGAGGTAATAAAACGATCAAATAAACCGGTTCTTCGCATGTTGTTTATTAACCGGTCCGTAATATTTAAACTTAAACCCCAAGCCTCAAATGCCTGGTAGCAATAATAATAAAAATGCAGGCACAAAAGTACAACGCTTATCAGCCTCGTCATGTCTAATATCTTCCGTAATCCTTGTTCGTTTTCACCTGTTTGCATGTTGTAATTTAATTGTCAAATCCCTAAACGTTTCTTTTTTCTTTTCTTCTTTTTGAGCAATTGATTAGGCACAAATTCTATTGGACCTACCGATACTATATCAGCCTGCTTCGACTTGCCTTCTTCCTTCTTTAGTTGGCGCTCCGCTGGCTTATTTTGCGACGGAATGAATGTTATATCGTTTTCTTTTACTAGTTGTAACTGATAGCCCGTTAGCGGCGCCTGGCCTGTTTGTTTACATTGTTCCACTATCGCATTGGCGCTATACATTTTTCCAAGATCACTGCCATTGAAAACAACTTTGGCTTTATGATCTACATAGGTAATTCCATAGATAACTCCCTCCTTCCCTCTCCGCAAGACGGTGCTGATATTTTCCTTTTCAAGCCCTTTGATAAATGCCTCCAGGCTCGCGGGTTTCTTATTCAATATCCAGCCAATCGTAGTCTGCAATCTTTTGCGATGGG
>JBDSAA010000157.1:0-59099 GCA_039922375.1 Ferruginibacter sp. | reverse complement strand
TAGAGGTAGATGTCCTTACGGACAATGCTTACCTCGGAAGAGCTGCCGTTCCTTCCGGCGCAAGTACCGGCGTACACGAAGCGGTTGAGCTTCGTGATGAAGATAAAAAGGTTTACCTCGGTAAAGGCGTGTGGAAAGCCGTTGAAAATGTAAATACTTTGCTTGCTGATAAGCTTACCGGCTGGGATGTTGCAGACCAAACTGGTATAGACAATGCGATGCTTGCGATTGATGGTACTGAAAATAAAAGCAAGTTAGGCGCTAACGCGATTCTTGCTGTGAGCCTTGCTGTTGCAAAGGCTGCCGCGCTGGAAGCTAATCTTCCTCTATATAGGTATGTGGGTGGTACTAATGCCAAAACCCTTCCAATTCCAATGATGAATATTCTGAATGGCGGCTCCCATGCTGACAATAAAATAGATTTCCAGGAATTTATGGTAATGCCTGTGGGAGCTACATCATTCAGCCAGGGGCTTCAGTGGGGAGTAGATATTTTTCATGCCTTAAAAGTAGTATTGAAGAAAAAAGGCTTTAGCACCAACGTCGGTGATGAAGGTGGATTTGCACCAAATATTCAGAGCAATGAAGAAGCTATTGAAACAGTTTTAACAGCAATACAGGCTGCAGGATATAAAACAGGCAGCCAAATAATGATTGCCATGGACGCAGCCAACAGTGAGTTGTGGAATGCAAAAGAAAAGAAATACATTTTTCATAAAAGTGATGGTAAGAAAATGACCAGCGAAGAGCTTGTAAATTATTGGGCAAGCTGGGTAAAACAATATCCTATCTGCTCGATTGAAGACGGTATGGCAGAAGATGACTGGAAAGGATGGAAAATGCTGACCGAAGCAGTAGGCACTAAATGTCAGTTGGTGGGTGACGATTTATTTGTTACCAATGTCACACGATTGGAAAGAGGCATCAACGAAAATATTGCTAATGCACTTTTGGTAAAAGTAAACCAGATCGGCACACTTACAGAAACAATCAATGCAGTGAGTATGGCACAGCAAAATGGCTATAATACTATCATGAGCCATCGGAGCGGCGAGACAGAAGATACTACCATTGCGGACCTTGCTGTAGCTTTGAATTGTGGCCAAATTAAGACAGGTTCTGCGAGCAGGACGGACCGGATTGCCAAATACAACCAGCTGATCAGAATCGAAGAAATGCTGGCAGATAGTGCAATTTATCCAAATGGAAAGATTAAATTTGGCAGCAATGACTAATCTTTCTCAACTGAGTAGATTATAACACTACAAAATGGAAAAAGATATGAATAATAATGCTTCTCCTAAACCTTTTCAGTGGAAAGGTTTGGAGAGGCTTTCTTTTTTAAAAAACAAATATTTGCTCACAAGTTTGTTTTTCCTCGTATGGATGTTTTTCTTTAATGAAAAGGACCTTATCTCAGAAATAAAAAAAAATGAAAAATTAAGGGAGTTACAAAAAAGCGAACAGCACCTAACCGAAACGATAACAGAAACAAAACAAGAGCTCAGCCAGTTGAAAACCAATGCGCAAACGATAGAAAAGTATGCCAGGGAAAAGTTTTTGATGAAGAAGGACAACGAAGATTTGTTTATCATTTCTGCAAGGGATGCTAACAAATAATTCACATATCTATACAATAATCAACTATTTAGGTCGTTTATATTACAGGATTTGAATAATATTTTATTAACTAGCAACCATCATTGCCTATGCACAGCTTTACACAGGAAGATCTTATACAGTATTTGTACAAAGAAACTTCCCCGGAAAAATCAGCCATTTTGAGGGCTGCATTAGAAACCGATTGGACTCTATTTGAAAGGTTTGAAGTGATTTCCGCAGCAATCGATAGCCTGGAAAAGCTAACCCTCTCACCACGAAAAATTGCAGTAGATAATATCTTAAATTACGCTAAAAAATCGCATACCAAACTTTCAACAGAGGTTTAAAAAATGCTTTCGGTATTTGATGTACTTTCGTCCCGCAAACAACGGGACGATTTTTTTTATGACCAAAAAGCAACGTTATCAGTTTATTATTGACTATTTTTTAACCCATGTACCGAATGCGGAAACTGAATTAATTTATGATAATCCCTATCAACTCCTTGTAGCAGTAATACTTTCAGCTCAGTGTACCGATAAAAGGGTAAACCTGACCACACCGGAATTTTTTAAAAGATATCCAGATCCGGCAACGCTTGATAAAGCACAGTTGGAGGAAGTTTTTTCGCTTATTAAAAGTATTTCTTACCCCAATAATAAAGCAAAGCATTTGATAGGCATGGCCAATATATTAATGCAAAAATTTGAGGGCAAGGTACCTATGACAGTGGATGAACTTATACAATTGCCCGGCGTGGGGCGAAAAACGGCAAATGTAATCACTTCCGTAATAGACAATCAGCCCAATATGGCTGTTGACACACATGTGTTTAGAGTTAGCGCAAGAGTCGGTTTAACTATCAATGCTACTACACCTTTGGCCGTCGAAAAGCAACTGATCCGTCATATACCGCAAGCTTATATTCATAAGGCCCATCATTGGCTTATACTTCACGGCAGGTATACATGTGTTGCAAGAAATCCAAAATGCAGCGAATGCGGTATAAAATATGCCTGTAAGTTCTACAATAACATGCAGAAGCTTAAAATTTAAATGAGGAATATTCGTTTATTTTGTAGAACGACTTACCCCGGGAAATGCCGGTATAATCATTATAATGAGTGACCTTTATTTCATGAACAAAATACGGCTTGTTGTAGCAATAATGTTTTTGCTGTCTGTTTGTAGCCAAAAGGCTTCAGCGCAATTTTATTTTTACGATAATGACCACTATGATACTCACTTAATGTTTGAGATAGGAGGATCAATCGGAGTAATGAATTGCCTTACTGACCTCGGTGGCAACAAAGGGCTGGGCAAG
This sequence comes from Ferruginibacter sp., assembly GCA_039922375.1. Classification (GTDB taxonomy): domain Bacteria; phylum Bacteroidota; class Bacteroidia; order Chitinophagales; family Chitinophagaceae; genus Ferruginibacter. The sequence goes on along the minus strand of JBDSAA010000157.1, from coordinate 56,173 downwards.
CCTTTTTTAAAGGACCTCAATGTAGGCAATACGCACCTCAATGGTGGAATTTACATAAATGCGCTGTACAAATATGCGGTAGGGTTGAGGTTAGAAGGAACTTTTGGTAAAGTAAGTGCTTATGACAGCATCCTTAAACCTGTGCAGGCAACCTCCCAGGGGCGTTACCAGCGCAATCTAAATTTTAGAAGCAGGATCAATGAGGTTTCACTGATTGCCGAGTTTCATATTTTGTTTCTTTTAAGCAGTTTTCTTTATGAAGATGACCTTAATATCGATGATGAGCCGCCCCGGATATCCCCTTATCTCGCTGCAGGAATTGGATATTTTTCTTTTAACCCGCAAGGAAAAGTAGGGAACAATTGGATTGATCTGCAACCCCTTAGTTTAGAGGGGCAAGGGTTTGCCGAGTATCCGCTCAGGCCTGTGTATAAGCTAACAGGAAGAAGCATTCCTTTAGGTGCTGGCTTTAAATATGAGCTTTCAGATAACCTGAATTTACGGGCTGAAATTATATACCGTGTTTTAAAGACAGATTACCTGGATGATGTAAGTATACGATACGTCAATAACAAGGTATTTTCAAAATATTTTGCCGGTACAAAATTACAAAATGCACTTAACCTTAGTAGCAATGACAGAACCAATCCCGGAGCCCCTAATACCATTTATAGAAAATCAGAAGGCGGTATCAGGGGAGATCCTACCGATAATGATGCCTATTTTACTATGAATTTGAAGTTAGGCGTAACATTCGGACGGGAAAAAAGAAAACGCTCCGGTCCGCGGCGTTTTTAATGCCGTAATGCTGAACGTAATAGTAATGCCACGAATGCACGAATTGGGAAGGATCGGTTTTTATAGAAAAAAATTAGCGATTATTTTGATTCCTGGCAAAATGAGAAAGTTCTATCAGCTTCTTAGCAAACGATTTCCACGAATGCACGAATTTCGGAAAATAGTTTTTTTTAAAATTCGCAATTATTCGTGCATTCGTGGCATAAATAAAACGTATTGGCAATAAACAGCCTCTTTTTTACAACATTTTTTTTACTTCATCTATTAACTCACCTTTTGTAATGGGGATACCCATTATTTTATTATAAGGCTTGGCATCTACAAAATAAACGTCCCGAATAATTTTTACTAACTGGCCATTATTGATTTCTGGAACCAGTACATGGTCAAAATTCTTCAGCATATCGCCCAGGTTTTTAGGAAAAGGCCTTATATAACGTAGGTGTGCATGGGAAACTTCATGTCCTTCCTGTTGTAATTCTTTGCAGGCACTTTTGATAGCACCATAAGTACTTCCCCATCCTAATACCAATACTTTTCCCTTCTCAGGTCCGCTATCCAGTTTTTGCTCAGGTATAAAATTAGCAATCAGGTCTACTTTCTTCTGCCTTGTTTTTACCATATGCTGATGGTTATCTGAGTCATAGCTGATATTACCCGTAACATCCTGTTTTTCCAATCCACCTACCCTATGCTCAAGTCCCTTTGTACCCGGTATGGCCCACGGACGAACTAATTTTTCATCACGTTTATATGGCTGAAATTTGCCATTTACATCCATATCCGAAGCAATATTTTGGGATGCAAAGGATACTTTTATCTCAGCAAGATCGGCTGATGTGGGAAACTTCCATGGCTCTGCGCCATTAGCAATATAACCATCGCTTAAGAATATTACCGGTGTCATGTGCTGCACACTTATCCGCACTGCTTCATAGATGGCACCAAAGCAATCGCTGGGTGTAGAAGCTGATATCACTGGCATAGGGCATTCGCCATTGCGGCCATAATATGCCTGCATTAAATCACTCTGCTCCGTTTTAGTGGGCAATCCTGTGCTGGGCCCACCTCTCTGTACATTTATGATGATCAAAGGAATTTCTAACATTACTGCCAATCCCATTGCCTCAGCTTTTAACGCCATACCGGGCCCGCTGGTGGTTGTTACGCCCAGGCTTCCACCATAAGCGGCACCAATAGATGAAGTGATGGCCGCAATTTCATCCTCAGCCTGGAAAGTCTTAATTCCAAAATTTTTATACTTGCTTAATTCATGTAAAATATCACTGGCAGGTGTAATGGGATAACTGCCCAAAAATAATTGCAACCCGCTTTTTTGCGAAGCGGCAATTAACCCATAAGATAAAGCCTGGTTACCCATAATGGAGCGGTACATGCCGGGTTCCATCTTAGCCTTTTCGACGGTATACCTGGTGGTAAATGTTTCGGTAGTATCGCCGTAATTGTAACCGGCTTGCAAAGCTTTTACATTGCTCTCGAAAATCTCTGGCTTTTTACCGAATTTATCCTTAATGAATTGGATTGTGTTATCCATTTCACGGTTGTACATCCAGTACAAAAACCCTAACACAAACATATTTTTCGCACGGTCCTTTTCTTTCATCCCCATTGTGAAATCCTTCAGCGCCTCCCGTGTCATTTTCGTAACATCTATTTTTATCAGCTCATAGGTATCCAAGCTGTTATCTTCCAACGGGTTCACGCCTTCGGGATAATTTGCAAGGCGCAGGTTTTTTGCATCAAAGCCTTCGATATTGGCGATAATAACGCCACCCGGCTTCAATCCTTTTAAATTTACCTTTAAAGCTGCGGCATTCATTGCTACCAATACATCACAGGAATCTCCCGGTGTGAAAATCCGGTCGCTGCTAAACCGCAACTGGTAACCGCTTACTCCTGGTAAAGTCCCTATCGGCGCCCTGATTTCCGCCGGAAAATCGGGGAAAGTGGCCAGGTCAATGCCAAGCAAAGCCGTGTTATTGGTAAACTGGCTTCCGGTCAACTGCATACCGTCTCCGCTATCTCCTGCAAACTTTATTACTACTTCTTTTAATACCTGCTCTTTAATCATATGGTCAAACGTTGAAAATTACTGCAAGGTACGCCGAAAATGATTTTTATTATCAATGCCCAAAAACTTTGTGGCGGACTTTGCTTTTTATGCATCAGTCATATTATACCACGGTAAAAATTAACATCGCGGTAAAAAAAATTCGCAAAGCGCTACATCGAAATGAATTATTTTTGAAACTTAAAAAATTTTATTATGGATCTATTCAAATCTGGAAACCCAACCCTTTCTGAAAAAGCATTCAAGAATACTCAGTACATTGATTACACCAATTCAATGACGGTAAGGGGCACGCTCAACAAGTTTGGGTTCATGTTCTTAATGCTGCTGGGTACAGCTTTTTATTCCTGGAAAGAATTTGCAACAGGTGGAAATGTTCAGCCTTTGATATGGGGAGGCGCCATTGGCGGTTTGGTAGTAGCATTGGTGATCATGTTTAAAAAGGAGTGGTCGCCTTACCTTGCTCCGCTCTACGCTTTACTGGAAGGACTATTCCTCGGTGCCATTTCTGCGTATTACAATGAGGCTTTTGCGGCTAAGATGCCCAATATAATTATGAATGCGGTTGGACTTACTTTCGGTACTGCCATTGCGATGTATTTATTGTATAGCTTTAAAATTATCCGGGCTACGGAAAAATTTAAGTCGATCATATTTACTGCCACTGCAGGTATCGCCATTTTCTATTTAATTTCCATCGTGCTAAGAATGTTTGATGTACAAATGGCATTTCTCCATGAAGGCTCTTTAATGGGCATCGGCTTTTCTCTGGTAGTAGTAACTATTGCGGCACTCAACCTTATTTTAGATTTTGATATGATGGAACAAGGCGCTGCCGCTGGCGCACCAAAATATATGGAATGGTACGGCGCTTTCGGTTTAATGGTAACCATTGTATGGTTGTATTTGGAGATACTGCGGTTGTTATCTAAACTGGCTGACAGGAAATAATTTCGGCAATGGCGCCGCCTGTCTGAAAGAAAATTTCTTTGTTTACTAACGTTTGTTCTTTGCTGAACATTGTTGTATCACTCACTTGCACTTTTTAAGCAGTAAGGAACAAAAAATTTGAAGAGCTTAAAGCACAAATCGAGGAAGTGAATCTTATAATTGAGCTTTTTGCTGGTACCTATAAAAAAAGGTTGTTCCAATTCAGGAACAACCTTTTTTTTATTTTAACTCCTCAATCAACCCCTTTACTTTCTCCCTGATAAAATCCCGTACTTCATTAAATTGATCTGGCTCCATATGTTTTGGATCAGGAATTTGCCAGTCCACAAATTTATCAGCAGGCATCCACGGACAGGCATCACCGCAGCCCATTGTTACTACTACATCAAACGGAGCGAAAGCTTTTACTTCCTCCAGGCTTTTACTATCATGTGTACTTAAGTCGTAACCAAGTTCTTTCATAGCCGCTATTGCTTTTGGATTTACAATACCACTTGGCTTGCTGCCAGCACTGTAAGCCTCTATTTTATTGCCGCCCAGTATCCTGGCAAATGCCTGGCTCATTTGAGAACGGTTACTGTTTTCGATACAAACGAAAAGCAATTTTTTTGGCAGCACTTCATCTGAAGCGGTATTATTATTTATCATTATATATGTTTAAACTACTATTTTTTATTATGCAAAACTCTGGCTCTATGCCTGGTGCAATTGCTTGCAGACATTTTTAATTCCCAACAATTTTACTTCTCCTTTCCAATAAAACTGTATCACGCCAGGAGCCATTCATTTGCCCTATTCTTTCGCGTACGCCTATTATTCTGAAACCTACTTGTTCATGAATTTTTAAGCTCGCCATATTTTCTGGGAAGATACCTGCCTGCAAAGTCCAGAAATTATTCCTCTCGCTTTCTTCCACCAGTGCCGCCAACAATTTTCTTCCTATACCCTTGCCTTTTGCTTCATTGCTCACGTATACACTCACTTCACCCACACCTGCATACACACATCTTCCGCTTACCAGCGTCAGTGCCGCCCAGCCCAACACATCATTGTTATCAACCACTACAAGCCGGCAGGTTTTCTCGTGAGCTGTATCCCACTCTTCCCACCCAGGTGCACTGGTTTGAAAAGTTGCATTACCTGTGGCAATACCTGCTTCGTATATTTTCTTGACGGAATCCCAGTTCGTGGGAAGCATTTTTACTATTTCCATTCTTAATTATTTTAGAGGCACCGGAACTTTCACATTCCGGCACCTTTTAATTTTTAGCAACAGCCCCATTCGACTATATTGCTGCAACACCCTTCTCCCGCTGTACCACAACAGGATGGATCTTTTTTGTTATTGTTCATGGCTTTACTGTTTTATCTCATTCTGTTTAAGAATGAAATCGTGAATAAAAAATTATTCCGTTTGTTTAGCAACAACTATTTCCCGGCTCGCAACAATTCCTCTCATCTTTCGCCGGCTTTTCAGCATACACAGTTATACTGGTAATTTTTGTGCTGCTATTTTTATAATCATCGATCTCGTCCGGGCTAAGGTAGTTGACCAGTATTTCCTCCGGAAGATTGATCGCCTTATCTTTTTGTACAGTAATATTGGTAAATCCTGCTGATTCAATTATTTCCAGGTAAACTAGCTTTTGTATGGCGCCCGAAACACAGCCCGCATACAACTCCGCTACTTCTTTCCACCGTGGTGGTAATGAGCCATCCAATACAATATCAGAAATAGAGAAATGTCCACCAGGCTTTAATACCCGGAACATTTCACTAAAAACTTTGTGCTTGTTAGGTACCAGGTTCAAAACACAATTACTAACAATCACGTCGGCATAATTGCTGGTAACAGGCATGCTTTCAATATCTCCCTGCCGAAATTCCACATTATTGTAGCCTACTTTTTCAGCATTGGTCCGCGCCTTTTCAATCATCTCAGGTGTAAAATCTATACCAACCACTTTTCCGCTTTCACCCGTGAATTTTCTGGCAATAAAGCAGTCATTCCCTGCGCCGCTGCCCAGGTCAATTACGGTATTGCCTTCTCTTATTTTTGCAAATTCGGTTGGCAGGCCACAGCCTAATCCTAAGTCCGCATCAGGGTTATAGCCCTCCAGTTTAGTATAGTCGTCGGCCATAATATTATAAACCTCATCGCCGCAACAGGCGGATGTAGCGCCGCAGCAAGAGCTTTCATTTTGTTCTTTGTCTTGCCCTGCAATGGCAGCATATTTCTCTCTTACGAGTTCTTTAATTTGTGCATCGTTGTTCATAATTATACTTTTTATGGTTATACTTTAAATTTTTCAAAACCCGGAACTTCTTAACAACAAGCCTTTTCATTTTTAACTTTAAGTGTGGCAAAAAGCAGGTTAAACTCTGTATTGAATTTCTCAAATGCTTTCCAGTTAATACAGTAACAACTCCTTGGGCCGTCCACTGTCCCTTTAATTAAACCGGCATTTTTTAATTCTTTCAGATGTTGGGAAACGGTTGATTGCGCCAATGGCAATATGTCTACAATTTCACCGCAGATACATTCGTTGCGCTGTGCCAGCACTTTCAAAATTGCAATGCGTGCAGGATGTGCAATCGCCTTTGCAAATTCTGCCAGGTCTTGTTCCTTTTGAGTAAACTCTTCTTTTTTGTGAACTGCCATGATTATTAATCTTATATCGCAAATATACGATTAAAGGATTTTCATTTCCAAATTTATTTTTGAAAAAATAAAAGCGCCTTTGGTTTTCACGCAAAGACGCTAAGAAGCAAAGGCGGGAGGATTTTTAACTAATTTCTTTTGTTGCGACTGATTTTAAGTTATCAAATTTGTAAAGCTTTGAATTACATACTCTATTCATAATTGCCAATTCGCCATTGCTCACTTTCCACCATTTACGATTATTCTCTGCCATCCAATAAATTTCCCAATCCTCCCAATAAGCTTCCTTCTTCTTTACGCTTGTAGGTGCCATACTGCATGATGCGCCCGGCAAGCCTGCTAATGGGCAAGGATTGCAACCACACTTTTCCAGGTCCTTTTAATACTGCAAAAAATAATCCTTCCCCGCCAAACATAAAATTCTTTATGCCTTTAACCATTTCAATATCAAAGTCAATGCCCGCAGTATAAGCCACTACACAACCAGTATCCACTTTTAATATTTCTCCCGGCATCAAAGTTCTTTCCACTACATAGCCACCTGCATGTGCAAACGCAAGTCCATCGCCTTCCAGCTTTTGCATTATAAATCCTTCGCCGCCAAATATGCCTGTGCCCAATCTTCTTTGAAATTCAATGCCAATACTCACTCCTTTTGCAGCGCATAAAAAAGCATCTTTTTGAGCAATGATCTTTCCACCCAATTGTCCGAGGTCAAATACGATGATCTTCCCTGTATACGGCGATGCAAAACTCACCTTCTTCTTTCCCTGGCTCACATTTGTAAAGGCGGTCATAAACAAACTTTCGCCTACCAGTAAACGCTTGCCAGCGCTCATCAGCTTACCCAATATTCCACCGGATTGTTGCTGGCTGCCATCCCCAAAAATCGTTTGCATTTCGATCCCGTTATCCATCATCATAAACGCTCCACTTTCTGCGACAGCCGTTTCATTGGGATCAAGTTCAATTTCAACAAATTGAAGTTCTTCTCCATAAATTTTGTAATCAATTTCATGATTTGATAGCATATGATTTTTTTTATAAAGATAAAAGATAAGCAGCCAATACCGTTTATTAAATGATTCTATGAACACCTTATTTTAATCGTGTTTTCCTATTTCAATATTGTTATACCCGGCCTATGACGCCGGCTATACCTTAAGAAAATTTGATCCGGCAGATAAAATGTATGTACAACGAAGCTGAAGGATGGGCATAAAAAAAGCACCAAATTGGTTTTCTTACTTTTCTAATTGCTTAGCTTTTGTAATACTAACTAACCTGATGCTTCTGCTTGAGTTACCTGATCTTTTTTACGAATCCTGCTTCTCAATCACAATTCAAATATACAACTTGAGAACACCGGTTTGCAAATTTTTGGGCATCTTTTTTTCAGGTTTTTGCCTAAAGTTTTTCACATTTTTATTTCCGCAAAACTTCGCATTTTTTGGTTTTAATTCTCGTCTACTTGTTGCTTTACCACACCTTCCTCCTATGAAGAGGTAGCTCCATGTTGCTAAACTCAATCCCAGTAAACCGTGAGTCATACGAGGTATCTCATAGAAAATTCAGTCGCCTATTTTTTGACGCCTTTCTAATGGTAGGGTTTAGTAATGCTCACTGTCTAAAATTGCAAATTACTAGACGATTTTTTTTTGTTGATGTCAAAAGGAAAAGAGGCTGCTCACGATTTGAGGCAGCCTCTTTTCCCTGATTAGGGGTTATGAGATCTTAATGAGCCTTGGAGGTTTTTGCTTTGCTTCCTCTTTCTTAGGAATTACCAGGTGCAGCACTCCACCTTCATATTTAGCCTGGATCTTTTCTTCATCCACTACTTCTTTTGATAAAGTGAATGAACGCTGAAATGACTGGTAGCAATACTCCCGGCGGGAATACCGGTTTTCCTCATTTGACTCCTGCTCACTACTTTTCTCTGAAGAAATAGTCAGCATGCTTCCTTCTAACTCCACTTTAAAATCATCTTTTGTCATGCCCGGAGCAGCCATTTGTACTTCAAAATTATCTTTTGTTTCCTTAATGTTTACTGCCGGTACGGTAGTGCCGGTGTCAGAAAAGCTTGACAGGCGCCAGTTAAACGGGTCTTTGCCAAAAAAGTCATCGAATAGCGCAGGCAGGGTGTTAAAAGCATTGCTGTTTCTTCTCATTACGGTGTTCATAATTCCTCCTTTTTTTAATGAGTTAACAATAAATGATTTTGAAGGAAATATTACAAGCTTTATGCCACAGCGTTATACAAATACTTTGATGAATGATTGACAGAAAAAGATGAAAAATTTTCTTTTTAAACGGAATTTTTTTCAGTTGGTGGTGTGGTCTGTTATCAAAAGCCAGTTTTATTTTGTACCTGGGTAAGGCGTATTGCCTTTTGCATAAAACCAAATGATACGGTTCATTGTATCATCCTCACCCCCGTCCACTTCATTAAATACTTCATCAAGGGATTGGATAGCATACTTTTTTTCTATTCCCCGAAGTGCCTGTAGTGGCTTATTCATTTGATCAAGGGGTATGTTGTTTGGCAGCGCCGTATATTTTATCGCATTTTTTGTATTTTGAAAACAGTCTGTCATCAGCCTTGCTGTTGCATCAATAATATTCATAGGGTGCAGGCCCAGTATTTGCTCAATGGTTCTCAGCATCGAGGTCTGGTTATAATTAGATGATACTAATTTGCCTGAGTTATACGGACTGATAACAAGGCCAATGGTGCGGTAAGCAGAGATATGGTCCCAACCGCTTTGTGAATCATCCTGCGTAATGAATATAACGGTTGAATCCCAGTGTTTGCTTTTGCTGATGATCTCCACTATTCGGCCTACGGCAAGGTCATTGTCTGCCACCATAGCATTGGGTGTGGGAAACCCCGGTGAAGTACCCGCACTGTGATCATTGGGCAATGAAACGACCATAAGGTTTGGAAGGCTGTCCCCACGTTCGTATGCTGCCCATTGCTCTATAAAAATATCCGCACGCTGCTGATCACTGAAGGCAATATTATCACAATCAGGGAAATTGGGTGAAATGATTGGGCGTATCCTGGCAATGGTGCTTTCATTGTGCCAATCGGGTTTTTTTCCCGCTTTGTAATTGGAAAACAGGTCAGCCCATTTTAACTTTTTATCGTAAACTGTTGTACATGCTTCGCCAAATATTCTCACTGCCTTACCGTTATCCACTGCCTGGTTCCAGATAAAACCACTCTTGTTGTAAACCAATGCATCAGTCTGCCGGTGAGGATAGCTCCTGAACCACGCCCTTACATTTTTTTCTACATAATCAGACACCATACCGGCGTCTGTCCACTGATGCCCTTCTGCCGATGATTTTCCGGAAGCATAGTAATCGTCCATCCATCCATACAGCTTTGCAAGGGCATGCATATTGGGTGTGATCTTTTCACCGAAAACGCAGAGTGAACTGTCGCCTTTTCCCAAAGGTATGTCTCCAAAAACCTGGTCGTAGGTTTTATTTTCTTTAATAATATATACAACATGTTTAAAAACTGAAGGCTCGCCCAACCGCTCAGGCACAGGTACAGGTAGTACCCCTTCCCGTGGCAATAGTTGTAATTGATCTGTACGGTTTACCAGGTTGAGTTGGGCAACTTCCATTGTATATGCTGCCAGGGCGGCTTTTCCTGGAACAGGTATAATACTAACAGAAGCCAATTGGTGATGTATAGAACGTGCTTTCTTTTTTTGATCGATCACATTGGCCCCATCTGATTCAAGATTGGCAACTATCAACCTGTCTTTTATCAGTCTTAAACCACCAGGGTATGCTTCTGTAGGTATATAACCCGTTACCTGCGATTTGCCCTTGCCAAGCGAGGATGCATTTTTGCCAAGAGCCACCACTGCCACAGCATTGTCAAACCCGTTGGCAACATATAAAATGCTATTGTCTGCATTTAACTCGAGTGCGTTGGGTGTACTTCCCTGCAAAGCATATTTACCTTTAAGCAGCCCCACATCAATGGTTTCGGAAATGGTATTTGTTTTAGTTTTAATGACGGAAATATTGTCACTGGAACCATTGGCGATATAAATATAGGCTCCATCTTTAGAAGCTTTTACTGCAGTGGGGTGCAAGCCTGCAGTGAGTTCTTTCAAACGCTTTCCTGTAGGATCAAATATGGTTACCGTGCCGGTAGAAGTAGCACCGGTGCGGGGGTCGGTATACGCAAGGCCCCATGGAACGCCGGCTCTTTCCCGGGTGCTGTCTGTAGCAATGCTTCCTGCCCAGTTGCTCACATATATTTTGCCTTTCGCGATAGCAATGCCATAAGGGGCTACACCGGTGGCAGACCGCCAAACAATATTTCGATCACTCCAGCGGATCTTCAATAGTTCGTTGTTACCATTCAGTACCAGGTAAATAAAAATAGCACCGTCTTCTGTGACTATCGCAACTTCATTGGGAATTGCATTGTCTGCAGGAGATATTTTTGCCATAGGAATATGGGAGATATTTTGAAAACCACTGTTCCATTCTGCGATCATTAAACCTGCATTGGCACCATCCCTTTCTGCTGCACTCCAGACTATCCATGTTTTGCCCTTGTCTTTAAATGAACGTACGCCCGAATAGGTGCTCATGTACTTTTTATAAAGTGGGGCATCGGCGAAAGCCCAACGGGCAATGATCTTTTTGCTGATGGCGTCCAATGCAGTAATGCCATACCGGTCTTCAATCACCACTTTGCCATTCTCAGAAAGAACAGCTACATCCAGCGCATGATTTTCCAGTTCAGGATTACCGAAACGTATCACGTCGCCAGCCGAGCGGATGATCCGGTTAAAAGGCATGAGGCGTAGTGAATCTTTCCGCCGCCTTAAAAAATCCGACAGCGAAACAATATTGTCAGTATTGATATAATCTACCTTTAATTGTATGATATCTTTCCAGGCACTGGCGATATCAGGGCTTGCCCAAAAGCGGATCGGTTTATGTAAACGATGTGCTTCATTAACAAGTGAGGCAATAACCGGCTTAGCAGAATCGGGCATCGGTCCGTCACCCTTCCACCTGGTAAAACGACCAAAATCCGCACTCAACATGACTATCCTGGATAAGGCCTGCGGCGGGTATTTTTTCCCTGCTTCTCCATCAAACCAAATGTATGGCGGGTACGTAGGGTATAGCTTTTCATGAGGACGATTGCCTGTAATGACCAGGCGGACCGATCTGGTATTGGTGATAGAAGGGTATTTTTTTAGCAGCTTAACCAGCGCATCCATCGTTTTTATGCTGTCGGTTTTAAGATCTATCAATAATTGCAGGTGCCTTTCGGAATCTTTGTAGGCATATCCCTTGTTTTGTTTGATAGCTTCGGCAAGAGGAATAAGGTATAATTTTTCAAAGGTGCGATCTTCAATCATGTCTGTTGAATCGTGCGCTACCAATAAAATTCCATTTATTAAATGAATGTCAGCTTCCATTGAACCAAATTCTTCGTTATAAGCGCCGAAAAAAGGGTTCCGTTGTTTGTAGTCATTGTGCGAATGTGCATTCGCCTGCGTGTAAAGGAGTGGCTGTGCGAAGGCGGTAGTAACAAAACAACAAACAGACAGTAGCAATGGAAACTTAAATGTGCTCATGATGAAGTTTAAATAAAATAGGAAAAAGATGTTGTGTGTCCGCAGAAAATGATTTTAAATTATTGTTGTCCGGAATTTTTTATAAACTTATCATCCTTCCATTTTTAGGTTATGGTGATTATATAATCCGAATACGTTGGCTGGATTGTTCATCACGAAGATATGTTCACAATAATCGCAGTGCCAACCCAGCCTGCAAATAGTCATACCCTTTCAGGCGAATGCTTCTGCGGTGGTGAAGGTTTGGATTACATGGCATTTTGTTTATTAAAAGTTGACTGGACGCTTTGCCACAGCGATGAAACTTGTCCTGCGCTAATTTTTATTATCCTCCATCCTGCGCATGTTCTCCATTTCTTCCCACGTATCATCGGGGTAAACAAATGCACGTGCCATTTCCAGGCAATCAATATTAGTTACCGGAATATAATTCTGTTCCCCATCTTCATCCGGCAGCGAAATAAAGCCTCCCTTCAAAAAATGATCATTGGAAAAACTCTCTTCGCCTATACCCGGGAAGTCGCCTTCAGGATCAAGATCAGAAAAAATCAATGGCTGCGGATCTGACCGTAATAAAATGATGACAGCAGGCAGCAGCAATTCACCATCAATTATCTCGGCCACTTCAAAATTGTCATGGTATTGCGACGGCTCCGAAAGAACATCGGCCGCTGCATCCCATAGAAAAATCAAACGCTTAATAGCAGAGATGCGTACAAACACCATTCTGTCGGGGATCGCATAAAAGGAAAGAAAATTATTTGAAAATTCCATCAGGTCGTTTGTCCGTGCCTGCAGCCACTCTTCAAGTTCTTCTTTGCGGTACGCATCAATATTATAGAACAAAACTTTTCCATTCATTAATTCAATGCGCAAGGTATGCAGCAGCAGGTGTTCATCCATATATTTTTTGTTGGAATTAATATAATTTTAGTTTTTTTATCTATTCGTGCTGTTATCTATTTTTATATACCAAAAATAAGCCCAGCGCCCTCAGGTTAAATATAAAATATAAAAGTCTATTAAGCAGACTCAATATTGGAAAATGATTTTCTTCTTTTTTATTCCCCGCCCTTCCTTTGTCTGAACCATGATTTTTACGATTAGATGATTTACATGATTTTGACCGGCCGTAGCGGCTGGCGGCAAATAAACTATTGAATTATATTTTGATTATGTTTTTGCTATTAAAACATTAATAAAAACTCAAATTTATTTCCGCTGAATGTTATTCTTTTCTTTTGTAAATTAGTAATATCAACCTAAACTATTTCATATGAGAAAAAAAGCAAGCAGGAATGCTGGTTCGATAACCAGTGTTCTTTTCACACTCTTATTGCTCGCCGGCTACACCGGAATTTTTGCCAAAGATCCTCCGAAAAAAATCCTCCGCACCTTCAATGACTTTGTTGTGAGTGGTAAAATAACAGACGCTAATACAGGAAAAGCACTGTCAGGAGCCAGCATTTCAGTAAAATCGACCCACAAAAGCACCATCTCGGATCCAAACGGAAACTTTTCCATTGCAGTACCCAATGAAAATGCAATACTTATATTCTCTTTTGTGGGCTATGCCAGCCGTGAAATCGCTTTGAATGGAAAAACAACGTTGGATGTTACTCTAACGCCTGCTTCGGCAGACCTTGCCCAGGTAGTGGTAGTTGGGTACGGAACTCAAAGCAAAAAGGACGTAACGGGCGCCGTTAAATCTATAAAAAGTGAAGCATTCAACCGTGGAATTATTAATGCACCGGAGCAATTGCTGCAAGGTAAAGTGGCTGGGGTAAATGTAACTTCTGCAAGTGGCGAACCTGGTGGTGCTTTCAATATTACCATCCGTGGCCCTGGCAGTTTGAGGGCGCAAAGCACACCGCTGTTTGTAATAGACGGGGTGGCATTGGATAACAGTGGCACAGGCGGCGGAAACCCCTTAAACTTTTTAAACCCGCAGGATATAGAGTCCATCGATGTTTTGAAAGACGCATCCGCAACTGCTATTTATGGTTCCCGTGGGTCTAATGGTGTGGTGTTGGTAACTACCAAGAGAGGGAAGGCTGGTGTGTCAATACTCACCATTTCTACAAGTTTAGGTGTATCTACCCTTGCAAGAGCCCTGCCGGTTTTTAATGCCAATGAATACAGAACCATGGTAAAAAGTGTGGGAGGGGTATTGGATGACAAAGGAGGAAATACCGATTGGCAAAAAGAAATTACCCGGACTGCACTCACACAAAATTATAATCTTGCGTTAACCGGGGGCGCAGAAAAGCTTACCTATTATGCATCCTTTGGAATGCAAAGGCAGGAAGGTATTATTAAATTGAACGACTTCGACAGGTACACAGGCCGCTTTAATGCTACGCAAAGATTTTTAGACGACAGGCTGATCATTGAGGCGAACCTAACCGCCTCCGGCACAGTAAACAACCGGCCTCCCATTGGAGGTGTGTTAGGTGATGCCATTTCCAACAATCCCACCTATCCGGCATATGACGCCAATGGCAAGCCGGCTCAGTACCAGAATATCAATAATCCATTGCAATCTTTTGAGCTGGACAAAGACATCACTAAGATCAACAGGGTACTGGGTAATATTTCTTCCTCCTTCCGGATAATAAAAGGACTGGTGTACAAGTTCAATTTTGGTATTGATAATTCCACCGGCACCAGGGATCTGCAAACTTTGCCAAATGCTATTCCTTTTCGGGAAGGAAGGCTGGAGACATTTTACACTACCAACCGAAACACATTGGTTGAAAATTACCTGACTTATAATTTTAATAGAGGCGACCATGCTTTTTCAATACTGGGTGGCCATTCCTATCAAAAAATATTTTTGCAAGGCCGCAACTACAGTATCAACAGGTTTGCGATTACAGGTATTGAACCCCAATATAACCCCGGCTTAGGCCAGGATCTTACCCTGGTAAACAACAGGCCGGGCGGGTACGCTATTGTGAATGAATTACAATCAATTTTCGGAAGGATCAATTATCAGTTCAACAATAAATACCTCGCTACGGTCAATTTCCGGGCAGACGGGTCCACCAAATTTGGGGGTAATAATAAGTATGGCTATTTCCCTTCCTTTTCTTTGGGCTGGAAAATATCTGAAGAAGATTTTATGGTCAATTCTTTCTTTAGCAACCTGAAACTGAGGGCTGGATGGGGACAAACCGGTAACCAGGAAATTCCGGCAAAAGTGACCCAAGCGTCGTACACTTCTTCGTCGGCCAGTTCAGCCAGCTATCCGCTTACCCCCACAGGTACCTATCCGGCAGGCATTACATTTGTGAGGCTTGATAATCCTGATCTTCAATGGGAAGTATCCAAACAAACCAATATTGGGCTTGATTTCGGATTACTGAAGGGTAAACTAAATGGGTCACTCGATGTCTTTAGAAAAGTCTCCAGCAATATCCTGCTTAACTCAACCCCCTCAGATCCAATACAGCCCGTACAAAGCTTTTTTGATAATGTCGAGAATATGAAGATCACCAACCAGGGTATTGAATTGGACCTCGAATACCGCAAAACAAATGGCAGGGGATTTACCTATAGTGTAGGTGGCAATATTACTTACATGAACAATGAAGTAACCAATTCACCTTACAAGGTCATCACTTCGGGTTCCGCATCTGGTTCAGGCCTTACTTCCGCTACCTTAAATGGCTATATAAATAATGAACCCCTGGGTACTTTTTACCTGCTTGATTTTATTGGGTTTAATACCAATGGCACCAGTAAGTACCGCGATACAAATAATGATGGTATTATTTCCGACAAAGACAGGATTGCGGCGGGAACAGCAATGCCAAATATACTGTACAGTTTTTCAGGAAGCATGGCTTATAAAGGCTTTGACCTGGTGGTAAATTTCAATGGCGTATCAGGTAATAATATTTACGACAACACTGCCAATAGTTTCTTTTACAAGGCCCGGTTGGTAAAAGGAATCAATACCACACCCGAAGGCATCGGAAGCCCGGAAGAATCTATTAGTAACGCTGCGGGCATTAGTACCCGCTACCTCAAAAATGGCGCTTACCTGCGGTTGAATAATGCTGCCCTTGGATATAATGTCAATACCAAAAAAATCGGGATGGGATGGATGAATGCTTTGCGGCTTTCCATCACAGGACAAAACCTTTTTGTAATAACAGACTACAATGGATATGACCCGGAAGTAAACATCGACAGGACAAACGGTGAAGGTGTGGTTTCTTCAGGCATCGATTACCTTGGTTATCCAAAAGCCCGGTCGATCATTTTTGGATTGAATCTTACTTTCTAATTGGGGAGGCATCATTTACAGTTACAATTATTTGTGCTAAAAAATAAAAATATTACGACGATGAAAAGAATATATTTTAAATCAACGCTTCTTGCCGCAATGGTTCTGCTCGCAACCAGTTGTACCAAGCTCAACGAAGAAGTATTGGATGAATCGCTGACAACGGTTGGCCTTACAGAAAGACAAATTGCAGACGGCCAATTAGCCCCGATATATGCGGTATTGCCAGGGTTGTTCCTGCATACTGCATATTTTGATTTACAGGAAATTTCAACCGATGAAGCTATTTTGCCTTACAGGGGGGGAACGGACTGGGGAGACAACGGGATTTATATTTCCATGCACCGGCATGAAACCACTTCTACTGATCCCAATGTAAGAAGCACCTGGAATTCTATTACACAAGGGATTTCCCGTACAGTCACTGCCATCTTTTCTTTAAAAACAAATACAGATGCGACAGCACCCATGTATATCGCAGAAGCAAGAGCCATGCGTGCGTACTACAACATGTTGAGTCTTGATCTTTTTGGGATCGCTTTTGTGAAAGATGATCCCGGTGCTGTTTCTACCATTATTCGTGGAACAGAAGCAGTTGATTATATCAAAAGTGAATTGTTGGCAGCCGAACCTTTGCTCGGTAATACAACCGGGCCCGGCAGGCTTACCAAAGCCGGTGTATGGGGATTACTGGCGAGACTGCATTTGAACGCTCCGGTATATCGGGATTTATATGCAGATGCATTCCAGTTTAAGACGGAAGATATGGATGCCGTGATCAATTATTGCGATAAAATCATTAGCTCCGGTCAATATGCTTTATCACCCGATTATTTTGCTATATTCGGAGATAACAACCACGACAATAAAGAACTGGTTTTTGCCGTAGACCAGCGTGCAGATCTGAATGGCCACAACAGGATGGCTTATTTCTCACTATCCGGAGACCAGTTTCCGCTACCCGCATTTCCTGCCGCCAATGGTACGGACGGACCTGGCATAACACCTGAGTATTACCGCACCTGGGTAAATGCCTATGCTCCCGTCGATCCTGCTAAGGCCGATCCACGGTTTTACAAACAAAATATTTCTATCTATACCAATCCCGGTGATTCCTGTGTGGCCGACTTCAACATTGACCGTGGCATACTCCGTGGCCAGCAGTACGGCCTCATCCGCAGGAATACGAGTACATTTGAAAAATGCGCTGATGGCAAATATAAAGTGGGTAAACTTTTCAATACTACCCGGAGCAATCCAAACCTGCCGGTAGAGTTTACTGAATTCATAGATTTTTCAACGGCGGGCAGTAATTACTCCACCGGCTACCGCGTAGAGAAATATGAATTCAGCCGCAAATCCGTCAGTGGCAGAAATTTTGGCGAAGCCGATCTTTCCATCATCCGGCTTGCAGATGTATATTTAATGAGGGCAGAAGCAAAACTTCGAAAGAACGATGCCGCCGGCGCCCTGGCTGATGTAAACCTTGTGAGAATGTCACGAACGGCATACACAGTGAAACCTTCGCCCCTTAATGCTATTAGTTTAGACCTGCTTTTCCGTGAAAGAGGATTTGAGTTTTACTGGGAAATGATCCGCAGAACAGATATGATCCGCCTTGGAAAATACGAAGGCGCCTGGACGGAAAAAACAAGTACCGACAAACAGAAAAGAATCTTCCCGATACCACAAGCGGCCATCGATGGAGCTTCCAACCTGCCCGATTATTTAGTGCAAAACAAGGGATATTAAAACCTCTTACGTAATTGAAAAACGATGGCCTGTTATAAAAGACAGGCCATTGTTTTTATATTTTGGTTACCGTCATTAGTTTTCATAGCAGCATCGTTGCCACGCTCGGTTCAAAGACATACCATTGGGCATCTTTCATTGCGTTTTGTTATACAGTATTAGCAAAAATTCCCAACAGATTTAAAATAGCCAAGTGCCGCATTTCATGCTGCTTTCTTGTACCCCTCCAACGAGCGTTCTTCCGCCGAACCTTGAACCCCTTTCTGTATCAACCATTTAAGGTATTGGCAACAGTGATTTTTTTTGTAACTTTCTGAAGCCTTTTCCATAGACATCTGCCATGGAGCAATTACAATATCTACAAGCCAACATTTATTTTATATGGCACCTCGTCTGTGATTTCTTAGCGGAGAAACAAAAAATAACGCTCGGGCAATTTAAACCGGTTCGATTATGGCAGACGTTTTTATCAGTTATTCCAGTGAAGACAAGACCATCGTAAAGCAACTTGCGGCGATGTTGGAAAACAGGGGCTGGAGTGTATGGTGGGATAGACAAATTCCGATCGGGCAAAAATATGATACCGTAATAGAGAACGAATTACACAAGGCTAGCTGCGTAATCGTTGTATGGACCAAAAGATCCATCGGATCGGAATGGGTAAAAAATGAAGCAAGCGAAGCGGCTCAAAAAGGAATACTGGTACCGGTAATATTGGAAGACCTGACACTCCCCTTGGCGTTTAAAAGAATCGAGTCGGCAATGCTGAACGGGTGGCAGGGCGAACAAGATCACCCCGAACTAGGTATGCTCTTTAGTGCAGTAGAAAATATCATTGCGCATGCTGCGCCTGATGGTGTGGATCAGGGCGTTGGTGACAAAGGCATCTCCGGCCAGCGGGAAAATAAGCCAGTCCCCGCCATTCGTTCCCACATTACAGCCTACACCATAGTTGCTATTGCCGGATTATTGATATCTATTGCGCTCGTTTATTATTACCTAACATTTTTACAAAATAACACAGTGGACGAGGTGGACCGGCGAATGTTTTACCTGGTATTGGTGCTGTTTGGAATTTCGGTGAGTGCGCTCGTTTTTGGTACGATGAATACCTACGCCCTATCGAAAGGCCAAAAACAAAATTCAAAATTTAAGATGGCGGGGCCCGGTGTTGGGCTTTTACTGATAGTGTTGGGAGGATTTTACCTGCCTCAAAAAGCAACAGAAAAAACTGTGACTGTTCGTGTGTTTGATCAAAAGAAAAACCCGGTTACACAAGGGGATGTGAAAATTTATCTGAAAGAATATATACGCTCACAATCAATCGATAAAATGGGCCAGGCACTGTTCACCGGCATACCTGCAGACATGGCCGGCAATAATAAGATTAAACTTGAAGTATCGAGCCCCGGATACGCCACCCGGCAATTTGATACAATGCTTGTCAATTCAAAACTGCTGGAGCTTACTCTACCGCTTACCACCGTAGTATTTATCTCCGGCAAAATAAAAACCGCCGCTGAGATCCCTATCAAAGGGGTAGAAGTGAATGTAGATGGTACCCGGTATTACGCTATTTCCATCACGGATGGCTCGTATAATCTCCGGCTGGAAGAATATACCCTGGGGGATGAAATTACACTCACTACATCCCATAAAGACTTCGAGGACAAAACTATTTCCCTCCGAATCAATGCACCGGAAATCGCAAAACAAGATATTTTCTTAAACCCCATTTCCCATTAAATTACTAACCATGAAAAGAATCATTGTTTATGTTGGAATATTGTTTCTGACCTGTGATAATTTGCAAGGTCAGCCAGTGATAATAAAAGGAAGGCTGCGGTGTATCAACCAGCATGAGAACTCCACCAAAGGCGCTGAAAATATTGTTGTAGTGCCGACTTTTTTACCGTCACGTGCCACCCTTACCGCCTCCCGGCCTTCGGGCTATTTTGAATTTAATACGGGCGTGCCTATTACAAAGCTGCAGGATAAAATCGTAACCGTATATGTGGTATCCAGGTGTACCAACTGCAAAGAAGTAGCAAAAAGGGTTTTTATTTCTGAAGACCAGGACAGGCAAAACAGGGACGGAACCAAACGTTACGTAACCATCAAAGACTGGATGCTAAACACCAATTGCCAGCAGGCAGAATTACTTCCATTAGCAGCGGACAGTGTGTTGCGTTTGATTGTAAAACAACCGGGTCAGGACCTGGACAATATTTCTTCTGCAACTGCCCTGGTGGGCGCACCTGCATTTCTCAACTTTTTAAGTACGGTTACGCCTATTATTGGGACCCTCCCTAATGCAGGCACCTTTCGTTTGCAAAGCCTTAACAAAGGGGATGTCAATTACGGTAGCTTTTTGCTCGCTTCCCCGCTCAGTCATTCTGCCAATACCGGCTTCAATTTTTCGCCTTCCCGTGACATGTCCGAAGCTATGTTCTGGAACCCATCCGCAATTGCCCACAATAAAAAACCAAACAATATTAGTTTGCTTACCAATTTAAAGAACAACGTTAAGCTGGGCGGATTTTATAAGATCAACGAGCAATTTTCGCTCGCTGCTGGTGGCGTCTACACCATGCAGGATGAAAGACGGACGGCCTTTTTTGTAAGGGTACCGATCGTTAATCCGAAAGATACATTAGGGGTAGACTCTACCCGGATGTACCTGAAAGAATATGCAGCTTTTATCAGTCCGGTTTATAAAGTCAACAACAGGCTGAGCGTTGGACTCACTGTGAAATCCATCTGGCAAAACTTTAATATACCAACCAATTTATCGGTAGTGTTTGACAATAATTATAAGACCGGCATCGGCACTTTCAGCGATAGCCTTGTGAAAAATCAACATTTTGATGTGGATGTTTCGGCCACCTATAAAATTAGCAATGCATTGCAGGCTGGCATCAACCTAATGAACCTGGCAGGCACGGAATTGTACGCTGATGCATTTGTTTCGGGGCAAAAAAATACGCCCGTACAAAATCTACGGTCCCTTGGCCTGGGCCTTACCTACAAGTGGCAGCGCTTAAATGTGGGAGCCGATATCTTGTTTACCGAAGATGGATTGTATGATGCAGCATTTGGTGTAAATTATGTCCCGTTCAATAATGCGTTGCTTTCAGCAGGGATTGCCGTAAAACAATTGAGCTACTCTTTTGCTTTCAGGCTGAAACATTTCCGCATAGCTTATATCGAAGACAATGATGCAATGGTAAATGAAAGAAGAACAGGTAAGGCAGGAATATTAAACGGCAGGATCTATGGTGGGTTTATTTTTGATCTGAACTGAGTTGATAACGCTGGAGGTCCTGATCGGACATAGTATGCGCAGGCTTACATTCACGAAAAATTCCTAATTTAGTCAAAACTATGAATATGAAAAGGGAGAAAGTATTGGATACAATTAATGGCCTTCCCCATGAATTTGAATTGGAGGAACTTCTCGAAAAATTGGTTTTTGTTGAAAAAGTTGAAAGTGGGCTGAAACAACTTGAAGCTGGCAAGGTTATATCGCATGATATGGTAAAGGAAATCGTGAAAGAATGGTAGTCATCATTTGGACAGAATTTGCAATTGAAGATTTAAGATCAATACACGAATAAATTTCAAAGACTCGAAAGTGTATGCGGATCGGCACATTGAAAAAATCATTAATCGGGTAGATCAAATTAAAAATTTTCCGCGTTCAGGTAGGGTAGTGCCTGAATTTAATTCTGAATTGCTTCGTGAATTAATTGAAGGGAATTACAGGATAATATACCCAATTAATTCAGACACCATCGGAATTGTACGTATCCATCATGCAGCCAGGCAATTAAAGTAGCCCATGCGAACACCGCATCTCAAGACGCGGGCCCGACAGTGAATATTTCCTCAACGATAGGTAATTTACTCTTACCGTTGCCACTATAAAAACATCACAAAAGCACCCACCAACGCAGTAAAAACGGGCGCTGACACTTTGCAGTTACCTGCCATGTAAAAAAGCCCCTTTGAAAATACTTATACATTAAAATTCCTTTACTTTTGTTTTCAATTTTAAAAAAGATGAGCAACAATAAAGAAGGAATCGGGGAAGGTATTTTGAAAGGATTAAAAAAAATTCTTTTTACTGATTCCGGAAGGGAAGAGCCTATGCCAACCATTGCACCTGCCGCAGCACCTGCGGCTACTATTACTACAGATGATAGATTGACCGTACCCACGGATGCATCCGGGAATAATGTGAAGGAAATGAAACTACGTGTGTACCAGTTATTGGAATCCATCAACAAACCCGGCTGTGATTTTTTTGAAGTTTGGAATGCTTCCGTGGAAATGGGCGGCGCCAACAGCGGCAACATAAAGGCTGCGTACACCTCGCTTAAATATGCCGACAAAACACTTACAAAAGACAAGTTGCTGGAAACGGGAGATTTTTACATCAGCAGCCTTACAAAAGTATTGGATGCGGAAACAATTAAACGGCAGGAAGAAAAAGACAAATTACTGGTGCAGAAAGACCAGGAAAAAACAAGCCTTACAACAGAGATCAATGAACTAGAAAAGCAAATAGCTGCCCTGCAAAAAAAACTGGCTGAAAAGAAAACACAGAATGAAGGCATTAACCAAAAATACCAGCCACAACTGGAAGCGATAGACGCTAAAATAAGCAATGGCCACCAGTCCGTTAATAGTGTCATAAACGAAATGCAACAGGTTGTTGCAATTATTCAAAAAGAAATAAATTAAAAATGAGCAACACATCCTCTTCACTTACGGTAATACCCCCCGAACTAAAAAACCAGTTACCCATATTCCAGGTACTGGGCGACCATTTACCTGCCCCGTTAAAAACGGCAGAGGGCCGCAAAACAATTTCTTCCATATTTTATTGGGCGCTGATCATCGGCGGTGCGTTTTGGTTTTTCAGCAACATTGATACTTTGCTGGCTTATGCTACCAAATCAATTTTATTTATTGCATTTGCAATTGCAGTAATTGTTTTGCTGATGCTGGCCCCACAAATCATCAGTGTGCTGCACCGCCTTGGAAAAACACTGTTGTTTAAAAGTGAAAAATCAATTATCAGAAACAACCCCATTATTGCGCTGCAAATGTTATTGGGCGATGCCAAAGACACTTTAAAAAGAGTAAAGGAAAAGATAGCTCATGTGGATGGCGTGCGCATAGATATGATACAAAGCGGCACCCAGGCACAAAGTACAGCCGAAGAAAAATATGCATTTGTAAAACGCCTGGTAAATGAGGCTTCCAAAAAAGAAGAAATGGCTGCTGAGGCTACTGCTCAAAACAATTCTGAGAAGGCAAATGAGAATACACGCATGGCAAAAGAAACCCGTACCAAGGCTTTTTTATTAGGAAAGGAAGGCGAGGCGGAAGAACACAATGCCCGCAGCTATGCACAATACGCCAACCAGTTTGCCAAAGTAATTGAAGTGCTGAAAGACAATGAAAGTGCCGCAAGAATTTATGTAAGCACTTTGGATAGCAGCATCACCATTTTGGCGAAAAAAATGGAAGCCACGCAAAAAATGAAAAATGCTACAGAAGGGCTTGCGGATGTTTTTAATATAAAAGACGGATGGGTTTTCCAGGAAGCGATGAGTGCGGCTACACAAGCCATCAGTCAGAATATTGCGTCTATCCGCAGCAACCTCGAATTTTTGGATCAAAACAATAATATCACTGTAGGAGGTACACCTTCACAACAGGAACTGGAAGACTTTGTAAAGAAAGTTGACGAGCGCAACCTGACCGTGCTAAATGTATCTGCGGTAGGCAGCAGCGGCCACAACCTAAGCAGCGATGAAAGAATTGATAAAGGATTTTCATTGTTACATTAAATTTAAGCACCATTATTGTTCTTTTTTATTTAAAACAAACAACCCATAAATATGTCAACAACACCTTCTGGCTGGAGCCAGCTTCGATGGCCAATTAAAGCGCTTATCATTGCCTTACCGCTTATCGGGCTTGGCTACCTGGCTACCGAGAAAGGCCTGTTCAACAATAAAACAGAATCCTTCCAGGAAACTGATGTAGTGAAAACTGAAAACAGGGATGCGAAAGATAAGGATGCAAAAGAAGAAACAACCACTAAGAAAAGCAGTACAGACGAATTACGCACATTCAATTTTCAACCAGAAAAGCCTGTTAACGGTGAGTTGAAAGGAATAGTAGAAGTAGGCGCCACAGGTTTTAACTCTTTTGTGATTAATATGGATAAAGAAAAAAGATGGGAAATAAAATCGAAGGATTTTGGTCAATCGTTGGTATACGAAGGGCTTGCCACTACTGATGATATCAGATCCGGATTAAAAAAATATATTTCTTCCATGTTTGATAAAGGCGTAAAGTCAAAGAATGTGCATTTTATCATCAGTTCCGGTGCACAAAAAGAACCTAAAACCGCCATCATCAGTTCTGAATTAAAAAAGATGGGGTTTGTTGTAAACCTGGTAACGCCTGAACAGGAAGGAAAACTGGCATTAAAATGTGCATTGCCGCCGGCATACAAGGAAAGCGCCTTTGTTACAGACATCGGTTCGGGTAATACAAAAATATCATGGGTAGCCAGCAGTGGGATAGGAGCCATTGAAGCACCCGGAGCCAAATATTATGAAAAGGATATGAAAGATGAGGATGTTTACAATGCGGTGAAAACAAAGGCAAGTCAAATACCAGCAGCCCGACGGGAAGTTTGTTTTATTATTGGAGGTGTCCCTTTTGAATTGGCCAACCAGCACCGGCAGGGTGATGAACGTTATACAGTATTAAAAGCACCATCAGATTACAGCGCTGAAAAACCAAAGATGAAAGCGGGCCTTAATATTTACAAAGGGATCATTGATGCGACAAGCTGCGATACTTTTGTATTTGATTGGGATGCCAATTTTTCAATCGGATTTTTATTGGGCTTACCATAACATTATTTGCAAAATACGTTTACAGCTCCCTGTTACCACGGGGAGCTTTTTTATGCATAAACTTTACGTCTCTGCTCCTTTGCATCTTTGCGTGAAAAAATATTAATAAAAATGTCATCGCTGTTTTAATCCTATTAAAATTGTTGATTCACCGGGATTAAAGGGTTGCCAACCTTCATAAGGAGACTTATAATTGAAATGAACTTTTAAAAGGTTGCCAACTCTTGCGACAATTTTAAATGCAAGCAAAATCAAGGTTGATGGTTTTAAATTTTATATTTGCACCATAATTCTTGCAGGGCTGTTAGCTCAGTTGGTTTAGAGCATCACGTCGACAACGTGAGGGTCGCTGGTTCGAGCCCGGCACAGCCCACCTGGTATTTTCTTGCGGCAGTTTTAGTCAACCCTTTGCAACAGTTTTACCTTGTAATATTCAAGTGATAATATGCAAATAAAGTTTACACCTTTTTGAAAGGAATAAACTTTAGCTACGCTAATGAATGGTGTCAATCAAATAATTTATAGAATGGATAATGGGCTTCTTACTATAGCAAAACGGCTAAAAGCTATTGCAGATATAGGACTGCTGTACACCGCAAACGGGTATGATAAAGAACGCTATTTAGAGATAAAGGAACTTAGCTTCCAGGTTTTAAATACAATCAGCGGCCAATCTTTGGAAAGTATTAAACAATATTTTCCTTTGGTTAAAGATTATCCTACCGCTAAAGTAGACGTACGGGGCATGGTACTTTCGCCCGATAAAAAAATACTCCTTGTAAAAGAAAGCCTGGATAATAAATGGGCGCTCCCCGGCGGGTGGGCCGATGTGGGATACAGTCCTAAAGAAGTAATCATAAAGGAATTTAAAGAAGAGACTGGGCTTGACATCATTCCCAAAAACCTGGTGGCTGTGTTTGACAAGAAAATGCATCCGCATCCGCCACAGCCGTTCTATGTTTATAAAATGATTTTTTTCTGCGAATTGCTTACAACTTCAATACAGAAAGGTTTTGACGTATTGGATGTTAAATATTTTGAAATAGACAATCTTCCACCCCTTTCTGAAGACCGAATACTACACAGCCAGATTAAAATATTGTATAACAAAATATTGTCTCCAGATTTTGAAACCTATGTGGATTGAGGCGGGAGTAATTTAACAGCAATGTCAACCGGCCACTTCGTATTGGAAAAACCAATATCATAAAATACTCCTTCATAAATCAATAATCGTACAATACAAACGGCCTGGCATCAGAAGCAGCCAGACCGTTCAATATGTCTTAGGATTTTTTCAACCAGTCAACATGCCCTCATTTCATCCGGCTATAAAATTCTACGGCTTTTTGATTGTTTGGCCAAATGATGGTTTGAATGTATTCATCTTTGCTCACAAATTTTATATCCAGATCAACCGGTTTGTTAATAAGTTGGGACACATAACTTGAATTAGTATTGGTTTCTGTGAGTTTGTTTCCATTCATTTTAAAATTACCATAGCCAAATACACCTTTGTTTTTATTTGATGCACTATCTACAAAACCGGCGCCCCAGATAAAATGGCCGTTGTAAAACATTTTGTATTGCGTTACTTTATTGAAACCAGTGTCCCCATTAGTCCTGACAAAATATGACTTAGTTAATCGCCATGCGCCATCGATCGGTGATACTGTTGGCCTATCTATCTTATCGTACTCCTCTATAAGTGTATAAACGGTATCATGGTAGGGCGGAAATACAATTACCTGTTTGTAGCCGTTTGGTAACTTTTCAATTGCAAGTACGGTGGTGTCTTTTTGCGCTCCATCCGAAGCCCTGTAAAAAAAATATTCAATGACCTTGCCATTCTCAACACGATAGTTGCCCATTCCAAAACTGGCCATTGAATCGGAGGGAGACACAGGCGCTGCGTACATCACATAACGGCCATTAAAAATCTTCAATTGTTTAGTTGGCAAAACCGAATCTTTAATACTATTGTTGAAGACTTGTTTGGTCATGGCATAAACGCCTTCCATTTTTACGGGGGCTTTTGTATCTTTTTGCGCATGGGCAGCCATGCAATAAAAAAACAGAAGGGAGAGTAACTTTTTCATATGCATGCTTTTTGGTGTACAGTAAAATACAAAAAAGATTCGTCAAAAGTAAAAGAATTTGTATATAAAAAAAACGTTTTTTATGTAATGCGGGACATCACGATTTACGAAAAGCTGTTTGAACAAATACCGAGGTTAGATGAGGGTAAATGCGGGATGAATTTAGCGGTATGGTTATTGACCCAAGAGGTATAAATATAAACAACACAACATGGCCAATCAAAAACAATTCGGTGTATGGATGGATACACAACATGCAACGATAGTAGGAACCAGTGATGCAACACAGGAAGACATTACGGTTCTTGCACATGTAAAGGGGGAAAACCTTTCCCAAAACTCGAGTGAAAAGAATTTTAACAATGAAGCAAAAACTTTGCAGGCAAAATACTTTAAGTCAATCGCTAGTCATTTGCAGAATGCAACGCACTTGCACGTAACAGGTACTGGACAGATCCAGGAACAATTTATACATTACCTGGCTGATACCCCGCAATTTAAAAATACGGTAACAGCAGAATCCACTTCAAATAAAATGAGTGATGAAAAGCTGGTAGAATTTATGTCGGACAAACTTAAATAAACAGCACTCAACAAATACTTCACGGCTGGAAGATCTTCCCGCCTTTATTCGCCCATTTACTGAATAAATCGATCAGCCCACAAAGACCCTTATAGCTTCACCAGCGTTACATTGATGTTTTCCTCCGTAAAATTATTTAACGAAATTAAACGTGATGAGCAGAATGATTACCAGGATTCCCACCAATGACAGCATAAACAGGTAGTCAGCAATAGTTTCAAACCTTTCTTCTTTAGCATTACTTTTTGTCCGGAGCGATATAAATGAAAACCCACACGACAGGGTGAGCAGGAGAGCGATAACAGAAGTCAACTCATCAATCACGTGGGTCTCTGTCAGGTTTGCGATCCGCAATGATGTTATTACAAACAGGCAAAAGCCTAAAAGATTTGCCGATGTATTGAGTATATGCTGGGAAGTATTGTTTGCCATGTTACAAAATTAATTAAACGGTCCATAAGCTGGATTTATCGGTTTACTGGTAGATTGCTCTAATGAAGGCTCACCATAAGGAATCATGTTTTTACAATCCAATAACTACCCCCAAGTGGGAACGATAATAAATCTCCAACAAGGTTAATGGCCTTTGCGGTAATGTTCCAGCAACAGGTCGCCCCCAAAATCATTTTTAAGATCACGCACTACTGTGTGTATATGATTGGCATTGTTTTGCGAATTATCGTATTCAATAATGATCGTAGGTCCCTGGATACGGTAATAGTAAGGCTTGCCCACCACATGCCCGGTATCGCCCGCCCACGTAAACCAGAGTTTATCAAGGCCGGCGGCTTGTATCTCTTTCAACATGGTATCGGCAAATAAAGTGGGATAGCGCTGAATGTACACGCTGATCAATTGTAATAACAGTTGCTGGTGAGCAGCAGACAATTCACTGTAACGAATACCCGCCGGGTTAGTGATCATGGCCGTGCGGCTGGCTGCAGTAATAATTTCGCCTGGTGCATTGGTATCTATCACAGCCTTCTTTAATTCATCTGCCGACAATGCGTGCAGTAAGGCGAATCCCTTTTCAGTTTCTTCTTTTAATACCTCTTTGTTTTTGTGGGGGCCACTCAATACAATGGCAGGGTTGGCACCCATAAAAGCAGGCGTTCCGGAAACGAGCAGCTTTTTATTGGCAGAAAAATGAAAAGCAATATGATGGCCCTCAAAACGCCAGCCCCAAATGGTGTTTGCTGCCGGGATACCAAAAATGGTAACAAAATATTTGCCTGGGTCACGGTAATGATCTTCGGGTTTGCGCTGTTCCAGTTCTTTTAAAATAAGATCCAGTTGCATGATGTCATTCACTTTCTTCACGGTCTCATCAGTGAGAGAGGTTTTCATCAGTTCCGTCAATGCAGTCCGCTGTGATTCGTTCAGTTCATTTACCGAAATGCCCTTTCGGTCATCCTGCGGAACGTAATGGAAACGGTAGCGCTCGGTGGTATCAAAGGGATAGAGAGCCTTCACCTGTTGAGCTTTGCCCAGCAATTGGATAAAGGAATTGGCCTTGCCAACAATGTCCTGTGTGAAGGCCGGAATGCTCAAGGAAAAGCAGAGCAGGTAAACTATTATGTATCTGTTCATATAGCAAGTATTTGCATTAAAGGTAGTGAAGCCGTTGGATGTGGAAAGGGTGGCCAACATTTAAAAAGTTTATTTCCACTTACGAATCCTTTTATGAAGGTTGACCACCCTTAATCCCCGGCGGCAATTTAAATGCACCCGTGAAATTGCCCTTTGACACGTATTAAGATATTTTCGCTATATTAGTTTTTGTTTTAACCCTTTGCAAAGCTACTCCTTCCCTCCCTCCTACATTTTTCTTTATTTTTTTAACCTAAAAAACGTTTATCATGCAAAAATTAATTGCTTTTTTTTCTTTGGCTGTTGTAGCTATTTCCTGTAACAACAAAGCAGCCGAAAGCTCAACCGAAACCACAGGCAAGGCTGACAGCGCCTCCACAAAACCAGCTTTGCCTTATACGGCATCTTACTCCTCCTCATTTGAAATGGGCAACGACGACTTTACCGGAACCATCCTGCAAGGCAGCTGGAAAGACTGGGAGAATAACACCATGGATAATATGAAAAGCTGGGTGGCCGATACCATCGTAGCTTTTCACAGTGATAATTCGGTAATACGGGGCGCTGACAGCCTGCAGGCCCGCTGGAAGAGAGGCCGGGCAGAATATACCTCGGTACTGGATACCATCCAGGCAGTTATGCCGGTGTACAGCAAGGATAAAAAGGAAAACTGGGTGCTGGTATGGGCAAAGGAAATAAATACCAAAGCCAATGGCACGAAAGATACCATGTACCTGCAGGAAACATGGCGCATAAATAAAGATGGCAAGGCAGACATGTTGCTACAGTTTGACAGGGCAAAAAGAAAAAAATAGTTCACCAGATCTGGATGACTAACCCGCTGTTGATGCAGCGGTTTTTTTTTATAAATTATTAAGTTTGCACCAACCATTTTTATGTCATTATTCCTAAAAGAACAAACTTTGGTGATGCTGCCAACAAAGGCAATGTGTTATCGAGGGCGGAGGCAGCAGCCTTATTTTATGAATGGGTATTAAATGAGCGTTTGCAATTGCACATGAAGCAGGTAGCTCACTTAATGAAATGCCGGGCCGTCGGAAAAGAGCAATGGGATGATGCCGGCCAATGGCGATGGGAAATGGCAGGCCTGCTGCATGATGCTGATTGGGATCAGTGGCCTGAGCAGCATTGTAAAAAAATTATTGCAACGCTGGAACAAAGTAATATTGACCCGGAGATCATCCATGCCATTGCTTCACACGGACCCGATCATTTTGGTGTGCAACCGGAAACCAATATGGATAAAATGTTATTTGCTTTTGATGAATTATCAGGATTAATTTATGCTTATTCGTTGATGCGTCCCGGCGGATATGATGGCATGGAGTTGAAAGATGTCAAAAAACGGTTAAAGGAAAAATCCTTTGCAGCCAATGTTTCGAGAGTGGAAATCAATGATGCCTGCAGGCGGGCAAACATTGAATTGGATGAGCTGATTAATTTTATCACTGCAAGACAAGGTGCAGTGAATAGCTGAGCTGGATCTTCTATTAAAACAGATCTGCAAGATTTGGGTCAAAAAGCTTTTTCGCCGCCCCAATTACCACTGGGATCATAATTGCAAACTACGATCACATTTCCATCGGAGCATTTCGCAATAGCACAACCAACCATGGTAGTGTTTTTCCAGATCATCTGGGTATAATGCCCACATACTTCTCCGTCCTTACAGTCCTTTGTATTTGAATCAAAATGTTGCTTTTCTTCTCCCCAGGCACTAACGGCATCCAGGATGGTAGGGCTCCAATCGGAACCTCCTCCTGAATAAATATTTTCTCCATAAAGCTGTTTCCATGGATCATTTTCATCGGCGGGCCTGTGGCTCAATTCGCAGTCCCTGTTATTGGCCAATTCATTTGCCCAATTTTGTGCAAACTGTGCCAATGTATCTGACCACATTAGGCCAGCAACGCCCACTTCACTACGGAATACATTATGAGCATCCAGAATTTGTTTGATGCTGACCGGTTGATCGGTTTGCGCAGTTGTGCTGATACAACTAACTGAAGCGGCTACAATAAAAAGTATCCGAATAAGTTTAAACCCGGACAGTGTAGATGAAATTCTCTTTTTCATACCTTTTTAATTTAAGTATAAAAGGTATAACCATAATGTTGAATTGTCAAGTGGTAAATAATTTATGGTGGCGGGAGTGCACCTGCATAGTGTGCAACCTTGGTAGTATCGTGGCAACCTCACTACAGACATTGTCCGACCTGAAATTCGTGAGCAAATTGGGAGATAATGATAATTGATAAACCCCATTACCTATTTTTAAAAACATCAAGCTGCTTTTATTATCTCCCTACTTAAATTTTGTAACCGGTTTCAGTTTTTCAAAAACATCAACAGGCATAATGTTTCCTTCTTTATCAAAGCGCATGGGGGAAATGCAGGTTTCACGATGATACCCGTTTCCGCCGGGAATTTTGAAGCGATGATAAGCAATGTACCATTCATCTTTACCAGGAACCTTAACAACAGAATGATGGCCGGCACCTTTTACCACACCCTTGCCTTTTAAGACCGGGTAATTATCTGCTTTTACAAACGGGCCTAGGGGAGAATCTGAAGTAGCATAGGCAACGGAATACCTTGGATCCCTGGTGTCAAACTCCGACCACATGAGGTAATACTTTCCGTTTCTTTTAAATACAAATGACCCTTCATTATAACCAGTTGGTTTAAATGATTTAATTTTTGTTGTATCATACGAGATCATATCATCCGCCAGTTTTACCATGTTGCAATTTCCCTGTCCAAAATATAAATACGCTGCGCCATCATCA
Organism: Ferruginibacter sp.; assembly: GCA_039922375.1. Classification (GTDB taxonomy): domain Bacteria; phylum Bacteroidota; class Bacteroidia; order Chitinophagales; family Chitinophagaceae; genus Ferruginibacter. The sequence continues at coordinate 23,974 of JBDSAA010000157.1, read as the reverse complement.
TCAACAAGAACCATCGGATCTATCATTTGCCCGGGCAGCATACCTTTCCTTACCAAAGGTTTTCCAAGTACATCTTTAAAAGGACCAGTTGGTTTATCAGAAACGGCTACGCCGATATTTGTCTCTGCTGAAAAATAGTAGTAATACTTTCCTTTTTTGTAAGCGATGGCCGGAGCCCATGCCCTATCCTTCGCCCAGCTAAGATCTTTGGGGAAATCCAGTACTACGCTCTCATGCTTCCATTTTACCAGGTCAGGGGATGACCAGCAGGTAAAGCTGGTGGCCTTCCAGCCCTCGAAGCCATCAGTAGTTGGATAGATATAGAATTTTTTACCAAAAACAGCAATATGAGGATCTGCGTAAACCTCCGGCAACACAGCTGTTGGGGCATTTAGGGTATCAGCCTGGCAGTATGCACCAGCAGAAATCAGTAATACATTTAAAAGGATTAACAGGGGTTTTTTCATAAATAATTGTCGTTCGTCCAGTGAGAATTTTTTTTAAATATAAATTTAATTTTACAACAATGCCGCAAGAGCGTTTGCCGGTGGCAGCCTGTTGGCAAAAAAAATTATTAGAATTAGGTGAAACGTTCGCAATTAGTTACCGGTAGCGGCCTCTAATAAAAAGTGCTGGAAAATGTCAATATGATCCGTTAAGAAATCAAGGCTGTTTGAGCCGGGCATAAGCTTTAAATCATTGAACTACCGGCGGCGAGTTCCTTGATTTTAGGATCATGTTGACATTTTCAGCCTTTTTATTCGCAGCTTTGATTTTTTTTTCCGCAGCATTGCGAGGAAAAAAAAGAAAATAAAGGCTAACTTATTCTCAGCTTAGGTTTGTGAATGTTATACCTAATCCAAAAAAATTATATTTCTTCTTGTCCCTACGGGCAACATATAATGCGCCAGATTTTTTGAACGAAATGTCCTTGTGCCTTGTCCTTTTACAGCAGCTGGGGTGCCATACAAACCATAAACTTTTTCCTATCTTCAACAAAACTTGATTAGCAAGGATAAACATTCGTTGTAAATCAAGTGCTGATCCATAATAATCTTTTAACCAGGCATGAAAACTACTCTTGTATTTTTTTCAATTATCTGTATCAACACCATTACATTTTTTAACTCAAAGGCACAGGCAATTAATGCCCGGGATTCATTGGCCCTCGTCAATTTTTTCGATAGTACAAATGGTAGTAACTGGTTTAGGCAAGACAATTGGAAAACAAGTTTACCTGTTAACCACTGGGGTGGGGTAGTCGTTAAAAACGGCCGGGTTACCAGCATCATGATGAATGGCAATAATATTACCGGGCATTTTCCCTCCTCATTTGGAAACTTAGACAGCCTGAAATATTTAACCCTGATCGATAATAAAATAACCGGAAACATCCCGGAAACATTTGGAAATCTTTCTGCATTGGTTGGCCTGGACCTGGGTGCTAATTATCTCACGGGCAACATCCCTGCCACTATAGGAAACATTGCTACTTTAGAGACACTTGACCTTTATAGCAACCGGTTTACCGGGGATATCCCTGCATCTTTTACAAACTTAAAAAAGCTGAACAGTGCGGACTTTACCAATTGCCAGCTTAATGGATCCATACCTGCAGCCCTTGCTTCGGTGTGGAGCCTGCAAGTTCAGAACAACCATTTTAGGTTCAATGCCATTGAACAGTTGGTACAGGCGTTTAGCGCTAACAGTAACAATACCCTCTTGTATCACCCGCAAGCCAATATTAAAATTACGCAGCAGAATGGACAGTTCTCTGTTGCTGTCGGCGGGTCGCCTTCAAACAACCAATATAAATGGTATAAGGTGGGAACAGGATTGATTGACACCATCCAGTCTGATTCCACCTTCAAGCCGACATCAACAGGAAACTATTATGTAACCGTCACCAATGCAATCGCTACTTTGCTAACGCTTTACAGTGATACGGTTGCTGCAACCTCCGTGGAGGTGAGGCTCTGTCCCGATACGGCAAATTTTAACCTCACTTCAAATGTGACGGGACCAGCCTATCAATGGCAACTGCGAAAGCCTGGCGACACTTCGTTTTTTAATATAAGCGATACGAACAACTATGCCGGCACAAATGCCTCCACGCTAAGCCTCGTTAATATTCCATCTGCCTGGTACGGTTATCAATACCGGTGCATTACAAGTAGCAGCACCAGTGTGCTATTTACATTGGCATTTATAAATAAATATGCCGCCATAGGCAATACAACATGGGAAAGCCCTGCTAACTGGAGCTGCGGAAAGCTGCCCGATAGAAATACAGACGTGATCATCACAACCGGCACGGTGGTGTTAAATAATGACGTCGAAATCCGCACATTAAAACTTTTACCAGGGGTGATATTTTCTGTAGCTGCGGGCTCTGTGCTCATCATTACACATAAGTAGGCTGGATGTCAATGTTTCGGCTAAAGCAGTTCGGTGGTTTTGGAAGCCTGCATGTCTCTTGTATTTTTTTGTACCGCAATGGCAGCGAATAAGCTGAGCGTAAATGACATTGCATAAAAACCTTTTTCACTTTTTTCAAGTTCCGCATTCCATAAGCCAATGGTGAGTAGCACGATGGATAAGATGGTGGCGAACCAGGCAATTCCATAATACAGGTTGGTTACAGGAATGCCTTCAAGCTGGTCCCGTACAGCTTTTTGAACAGAGATGGCTGCAAAAAGCCCAAACATTAATACGGTGAAATAATATCCTTTTTCGTTGAGTTGCATATCGGCATTCCATAGTCCGATAATGAAAGCAACAGTACCAATAAAAAAGGCTGACCAGGCAGCTGCAATGAAGGCGGCTGATGGCGATTGAAATTGTTTTTGTTCCATAATATATTTTATAGAACAAAACTATTCTTGTCCATTTGTTTAATTTTTGACATATGTCAAAAAGCTTCAACGATAATGTTAAAGCTTACTGCGGATCCTGCTGAGGGTTTCCTGGCTGATACCCAGGTACGAAGCAATAAAGCCAAGCGGAACTCTTTCCAATATGTAGGGAGTTTGGTGCAGCAAATTTTCATACAGTTCTTTGGCTGTTTTAAATTGTGCATTCACAAATCTTTCTTCCAGCCTGATATAATATTTTTCATAGGCTATTCTCACCAGCCGCTCCACTTCGTGGTGGCTGTTAAGCAAACCAGTTAATGTCTCTTTCGAAATGGCCCATAAAATACTTCCTTCCAGCAACTGAATATTTTCTACTGCCGGCTCGCCGGTAATGAAACTGTGAAAGGAGGTAACAAAATCTTTTTCAAAACCAAACCAATGTGTAATTTCCTTTCCGTCGAGGTTATAGAATCCTCTCAGTGCACCTTTTTCTAAAAAGTATAAATGCCGGCAAACACGCCCTTCATTTAACAAGAGCTCATTTTTTGACAATACGACCTTTTCAAAGCAACCGGTCAACGATTCAAGTGTACCCGAACTTAGTACGGAATAATTTTGCAGGTGTGTTAAAAGCTGTTGCATTGGTAAAGGTAAGTTTGCAGCTAAAGATAATGCGAAGTGCATTTACAGCGGCGAGACACACATAAATACTGGTTACTATATTTCGCAAAGGGGCAAAATAGTGAATTTGTACAAACCTTAGTACAAACAAATCACACACCAATGATCAACCTTATAACCTTATTTTCGATTCATAAATAAGGTAATAGGGTGGATGCACTAAACAAGATTTTTTTACTAAAATTAAAGTGCAGCCTGGAGTTCTAGCAGCATTATCAAAGGCTGGCTTTTGAAGTGCCGGTCAAAAATTTTCGCAGGCTTGTAAGGCGGTTGGTGTTAATGAGGTCAACATCATATTTCAGCAATTCGTTCCACACCACTTTATTTTCCGGTGAGGCCCAGAGGCGAACCTTACGCCCGAGCTTGTGCGCCCTGGCTACATAAAATTTCAGTAGTAGAATATCCGCTAACGGCATGGCCCCTTTGCCTTTCCATTTTAGCAGGCGGGAATATTTGCAACTTGCAATGGGATATAGTTCAGCGCAATTATAAGCGGTGATCTGCCGCAGGTTGTCATCCATAAAAACATACCCGCTGTCCATATTGCTGATCAATGCCGAGGGCTTATGCCCCGAGACCACTATGGTCACATTGCCGGGCACCATGCCATTGCCGTTGTACCGCGATAAGATGGGTTTATATTTTTCGAGCAGCGCCAATAAAGCCCGGTAAGTATTGTCTGCATCCGATTTAATATCGATCATCAGCGTGAGTGGGCAGTCGTTAGTTTTGTCCGGGCTTTCGTTACGCTGCACATATTCAAGCAGCGGTTGCAGGTAAAGCGATTCCAGCGTCCGGTTCATTTTGAGGCAGGGTAAAATATGCGCCACTACCAGTTTTCCTTTTCTTAGATAAATATCCGCTTCCACGTACCGAAAGCCATGGTTCAAGGCATCCTGCAAAGGATGCTTTCGCCGGTAATCATTGTGAGAAAATGCATTGGGCAGTATAGCCGTTTGCGCCATCGCCGCCATAGTGATAAATACAAACGCAAGACAAACAAGAAATTTATATCGCACTGAAGCTCTCATAGGGATATGTAGATTTTATACCAGACACAATTGAAGAATATGTAGTGGTATAACGCCGAAAATGGAATAACATTTTGTTTGTAGCAGGCAATTTTGTGCTAAAGGCTTTTTTTGCTGCCGCCATGGGAGCGGTCTCCTCATCGACCTTCTGCCGGCCTGTAAAAAATAATGGAGGAGCAACGACCTCGTTCAATGCAGTATCAGAATTTCTCCCGTTTGCTAATCATTGGACTCGGCAGGTGGCTGGATGTTCTCTGGCAAACTATGATCGCTGCTGCTGCCACCGAGAAATATCAGTGCACCCTTAGCTGATCCAAAGTCATGATTTTCTATTTTAAATAAAGTTCCCTGCGCTTCATTGCCGGTTTTACAAGGATTATCCTGTGGCTTACTTGAGCCATTGAATACAGCATTTCGCTTGTAGTGGCCGCTTTCATCTTTGTTGGCACCAGGAGGAGCAACCCCAAGAATTGAAAGTGGTACGGTGCTGCATTGCTCCTTGGTTGGTCCATAATATTCGCTGAAATTGTTTATTGAGTTGCCACGAATCCGGTTCATCTCACTCTTTACTTTTATTTCTCCAAGAAAAAACTCTTTCGGTGTCTCCCCATCCGAACGCTCATTTATCCAGGCTCCCCACCATGCCCCATCCGCTGTTGATTTGGTTAGGGTCAAACGCAATTGGTAGATCGCATCCTGCCTGATCTCAAAGGGCGTTCTGCAACTCCATCCCACACCCTCGCCGCCGAACTCTTTACAACTTCCTCCCGTTGCCTCGCTTGCATTCCATAAAGAGAAAAGTGCCTGCCCCTTTCCGTTCTCATCAGTATTGAATCCTAAATAGCCACCATGTGCAGGATCGGCTACCCAGGCCCATGTCATTACCCACTGCGTAGAAGGTGCCGGCATAGCAATCCAAATTTTTTGCTCAACATTTTGTACATTATCGGCGTCCTGCCCAAAATCCCAAAAAGTATAGGCGTTGGCGTATTGTTGTTGTTGCGCATGGCCGGGACTAAAAATACCGGTGAATAAGATAATACTACTCACTACCAATAACCTTGTATAACGCTGTATGCCCTTTTTCATATTTTCATATTTAGCTATATAAGGTAAGGCGTTAATTTTAAATTGCAAAAGGGTTAATAGATATTTGTCGGCGGAGTTTGCTCTGGCTGATACCTAATTATTCTTCGGCAAATTCACATTGCATTTGTTTTATTGTTGTTTCATCAATACTCTTGCTGAAGTTTATCTTTTATAACTTTTTCGTTACGGAACTTTACTGTTGATTATGCTTCATGGCAAATACCATTTTGCTCTTTCTCTTTTTTGGGTAAAAAAAGAAATCCCTTTTATACCAAATATCAATGTTGACCTTTCCAAATGATGTATGGGGATAGTTTACAAAACATTGGCAGCGGCTTCATTATCCGCCTGTATTGTTATTGCAAAACACTTTCAATCTGCGGGCAAATTAAAGCACTTATTTTTTGGAGGAGGGTTTTACTGCCACCAACTTCATTTCAAGAAATACTTCATTCCCCTCTTTTCCTCCAATTTCAGCTGTTGATTTGATACTCCATGTACTGGTTGCCGGTTGCCAGGTGAAACGCTGGATCACAGATGTGTCTGAACCAAACTTTGCGATGGTCTTCAATTCATTGCCGTTGCGGTAACCATAAGCAAATCCTTCTGAAGGATCTCCATCCCCCTCAATGCTCATCCCATGACTGGTGTACCTTTTTGCAAAACGATTGTATCCGAAAAACTGCTCGTATTCCATCGGCATGTGCCACCAGGGAATGGTATCATTTCCCTTGAAATGAAGATGAAAGAATTGATGATTTAATACCCATGATGCTGTAATTACACCAGTAGATGAAAAACCATGTGCAACTGCACTTACGTTCCATGTTCCCACAAGGTGATCAAGCAGGTCATCATGAAAGCGGTCGTCTACACTGTCTTTTGTGTTTTGTGAAAACGTTGGGTTTGCAAGGGATGCCATCAGCAGTAAAAAGAAAAACTTTTTCATTGATTATTTTTTATTGGTAAATAACGGATCGTTGATACGGTAAAATTATCTACCGCATGTTCAGTTGGCAATCACCGGAACAGGTGATTTTTCCGTGCATTATGTAAGGAGTTTTTCGGGTAGACTACATTGCGATACTTACGCAACCAGGCGCAGTTTGAAAAAGGACGATCGTATAATATGGGACTACTTACACCAGCTTTTGATGAATGGCTTTGGCAACAGCTTCGCCTTTGGAGTGGACATGCAGTTTTTCATAGATATGCCGTACATGTGTGCCCACGGTATCAATAGAGATAAAACACGCTGCAGCGATGGCTTTATAGGATTTACCTTTTACCAGCAACGCTAAAATTTCTTTTTCCCTTTCTGAGAGATTGATGAATTCATTTTTTTGAATAAATGATTGCTGCCTGAACATGTCTAATACCTTCACAGCAACAGATGGTGTCATAGGCGCACCGCCTGCGTAGGTTTCACGGATGGCTTCAATGATTTTTTTTGGCGGCGTCTTTTTAAGCAGGTAACCGGACGCACCGGCACAAATGGCAGCAAATATTTTATCGTTGTCCTCAAACACTGTTTGCATTAGTATTTGTATGCCAGCAAATTTTTCTTTGATCACCTGCACGGCTTCAATCCCTGATAGACCGGGCATGTTGATGTCCATCAGTACTACATCCGGCTCTGCAAGTACTATATTTTGTACCAGCTTATTCGCATCCGCAAAAGCGCCTGTACATAGCATCCCATCGGCACTGTCTACTAACAGCTCCAGGCTTTTACGCAAGGTGGTATTGTCTTCAAATATGGCAACCCTTATTTCCATATACCAGTATAAAGAAAGCTTTTTTACCCGTGATAACCGCTCACCAGTTTAGGTGATTTTAAAGCAAAGTTGCACAGTAGTACCGCAGTTAACATGAGAAGTGATATTAAAATAAGCATTCAGCTCAGCAGCCCGTTTTTTAAGTGAGCCCATGCCATTGCCAACAAACACATGGGAAGTATCAAAGCCTTTGCCATCATCCCCAATGGTCATTGTTATCTGATGATCCTTTCTCGAGAGTACTACACTTACCTTGTTTGCCCCGGAATGTTTTGCAGCGTTGTTGATCACCTCTTTAAAAAACAGGTAAAAGTTTTTGCGTTGTTTCATGGCTAATTTTGTAACCACCAGGGAGGGATCGCTGTTAAATTCCAGGTTAATATTTTTAGCCTCCAGGATCTCCATGGCAAATAACTCCATCCGAAACAATATATTTTCAAAACGGTCATTTCCAGGCTTGATCGTCCAAACAATATCACTCATGTTTTCCTGTATGGCCCATGTACTTTCTTCAATGGAAGTGAGCAGGGGCAATGCCTGGGGAGACTTTTCTTTTGCAAGCTCACTCATGATACTGATACTGCTCAGGGTAGAACCGATATCGTCGTGCAGGTCATCTGCTATGCTGTTGCGGATGAGTTGTAATTGCCGTATCCTTTTATTCCTGGTGACAATACCTGCGGCCACCAGGAGGATCACAAATAGTGCAATGATAAAGTAAGCCGTGTATCGATCCTGCAGTCTTGCAGTGGCCGCTGCTATATCTTTTTCTTTTTCTTTTTCATTGAAAAATATATTTTGAATGGCGATGGTTTTGTCCCTGTTGAACAGGCTGTCATTAATGCTATAAGCGAGGCGAAGGTATTTTAAGGTGCTGTCCGGTATATGCTGAAGCTCGTAAATAGCCGCTAACGTGTTGGCAGACCGGAGATAACTGGCAGGATACTTTTTCGGCAAATTTTTATCCGTTACTTTTTTCGCATACCAGGTAGCCGAATCCAGCCTGCCCATTTTCCTGTGCACATCAGCCATGCCATTATACACATCAATTTTGTTCATATCTATACCACCCTTTTCTGTATAAGGAATGCTCAAATGATAATAGTACAAAGCTGAATCAAGGTTTTCTGTGGCAGCAAACGCTTCTCCCAAAAACCGGTACACCATCGCCTTAGCATAATAACCGTTCGCATCCGGCTGGTTCAACGCAGGGTTCTGCGATTGTAATGCGTAGCCTTTTTTTGCATAAAATAAAGCAGAGTCGTATTGATGAAGATGGACAAACACCGGTACCAATCCGCTGTATATAGAAAACAGGTCATCCATTGAATTGTGCTCCACTAATTGTTTCACCCGGCGATAATACATTAGAGCGGTGGGATAGTCGCCCAGGTTAAAGTAACAATCTCCCAACATACCCATAGACCAGCCCACGGCATGGAGATCATTCAGTTTTTGTCCCAGTGGGTATGCTTTGAAGGCGAAGCTCAGTTCCAGTGCATAATTGCCCAACATGTACAATGCTTTGTTGGTGGAAACAATTGCCCAGAATTTTCCTTTGTCGAAGTTTAATTTTTCAGCAAGCGCCAAAGCCTGCTGTGCATATACAAAAGCAGAATCGGGTTCAGTTAATGTATAGAAATCACTGATGCTGTTGAGGGTAAATACTTTATTGGTATCCGTCATTTGAAAGGCTGCAACTTTTTTTACAGAATCTATCCATACGGATTGTGTATAAGCGGCCACTGAATACAGCAGCAGGATCACCAGCGTTATTTTTTTATTTGCAGCTTTAATTGATAACATAAATGAAGATCAACGAGGGTGAACTACAACAATGAAAAGTTAGTATTAATTGATCGTTGTTTATATAAACATGAAATATAAATGATTTTTTACCCGGCTGTGGTACTGCTGTAAAGCCTCATTGACTGCCTGTGCCAACCTTTGTTTTTCAATTGGGTAATGTGCGGAAGGTTCATCTTCTTCTACATTCAAGTAAGATTAGTAACAATTAGACACCGGGCGGAGTCTGACGACAGAAGAGTCAGTTGCAACTATGGAGCGATAACTATTTTCATTCCTCTGTGCTACCGCTGTAGTATTCTGCCTGGAAGCATGATAATGCCTTTTAGGAAACCAAAGACTCCATCCACAGCAATACCGAGTAACCTGAATGGAAGCATGAGTATCCAAAAAACCGGATACAGTACCAAAGCAAAAAGAGCCAGTGGCCAACAAAGAATAAATAGAATGATCCAGGCAAAGAATGTAAACATGGGATGAAGATAATTACAGCACAGGCACTGCCCAAGTGAAATTACATGAACGGCTGGATGACAGACACCTGGCTTAATTGCTGCACCATCTGTACAAATAGCATACTATTGCACTGTGTGAAGAAACGTATTGCAATGTTGGCTGATTTTGTATTTCCGCATGAAGACAAAAAAATAGCGGGGCCTCTTGAAGCCCCGCTGCCATTAATTGATTAACCTTTCCCATTCGCCCGGATATCATATGCCGGGTAAAAACTTTTGTATCCAAACAAACGGGTTGCCGGGGCCAGTATAAAACCCATGGTTTGCTGCATCAATACCGGCGGGCCGGCCAAATAAGAATCAAAACCCGCATGATTCAACAACGACATCTGAAATAAGGTACCTGCTGACTTACCCAGGCTTTTATGGTCCATCAGCCCGTAAACCTGAACCAGGTGAAAAGCAAATTTTTCGGGGAATGCCACCAGGTTTTTTGTGTGGATCGTGTCCCCCGTTTCATTAAAAGGTTTGTGGGGCGTGCCTTTTGGGATATGCAATTTTTCACCCACACGCAGTTTTTTTACCTCGCCATTCACCAGCATACTTAACTCCCCGTTGCTGATCTCGAACACTTCATCAAAATCGGTGTGAATGTGCTCAGGCGGCCCCGGTGCAAAAGGTTCGATGGCGGCGGAACAGTAAACAAACCCGTTCTCCTGTTTAACTACGGTTTGTTTTACTTTTTCTGTTTTGGAATAGAAGATATCTCCCGGTCTAAAGTAGGTAGAGATATCCGGCTTCTGCTCGGGAAATACAACTGCGTGTAATAGGTACCCGATGGCCAGGTAAGCCACCAAAACAACAACGACATACATGACTGTTTTTTTTAGCATTTTTTTGAACATGGTTTTATGTTTTTATTTATGTAAAGGTGCAAACAGGGAGGCGCTGAAAATTGTATCAATCGGACATGTTTGTCCAAACGCGGAGGCTTTGCGTTAAGTTAAATGCAATAGGACTAACTTTTATTACACCAATTGGATACCGGTCAAATTAGGGAATAAGGATACCGCTAATTCGTGTAATTGCATTTTCTAATTAGTGTAATAAATCAGGAGAAAATATGAAAGGGCAGTTCGCTTTTTTGCCACTGGTATTGTTTTGCGGTAAACCCGGTAAAATCCTTGAAGATGCGGCAGAAATGGGCCTGGTCATAGAAGCCCGCCTGGTAAGCAATTTGGGTGAGAGACCGCTGATCACCGTGCATAAGTTCTACAGCACTGCGAAATTTTTTGTGGATGACGAGGTCTTCTGCAGAAACGCCGAACAATGCCTGAGCTTTGCGGTTCAGTTGCCGCGATGAACAACATATTTGCCTGGAAAGTTCATCGATGGATTGAAAAGGGTGTTCGCCGGCAGAGGAAAACAGGTCGCAAAAATGTTGTGTTCTTGTGCAGGTATTTTGAGTAAGTACCGGAAACACTGTTTCGACAATGGCCACCCGTTCCCTAAATCCCGGCGCTTCATTCAATTGATGCCACAGGTTTTTAAAACCTGGTTTTATCAGTGAAAGATCAATCAGTGTGTCCCTGGATTCTGAAGGAAGAATACCTAGCAATAGTTTCACCATATAAGGCTGCAAACGAATACCAAACAAATGTTGCCGGCCAGTGTAGTGCACATCCACAATATGGGTGTTCCATCCCTGCAGAAAATAATCAGGGGTAACTACCCTTTCATTTTTATAAGGCAAAATTCCCTGCATTGGCTCCGATAGATTGAATACCATTTCAACGATCCCCTGTGGCAAAATCACCTCCTGCGAAATACCTGGTGCAGTTGTTTCCCATATTGCCGTAATATAGTTACTTAATGCAGAATGAACAGGTATGTGAACATTGGTATGCATGGTGGCAACAAAGATAAAAATTCCATTGAAATGGTGAAAGCGAATGTCTATCCCACCGGTATATGTAAGGATTTCTGTAAAGGCGGATGAGCAATTCCTTGATGGGACAGAATATTAAGAAAATATCAAAATGTAATAAGCGATTTCTCAAGTCGCTTATCAAGTAAATAAGCTTTTTACATTAGGGAGCTGCTACCTAAATTAATCAAGCCAGTAGCCCATTGTTTTACAAAACAATGGGCTACCGGCTTTAGGCAAACAATAAAATCGCAGGCCCGCAACATATCGAAATAAAGCCGATGGATTTGTACCAAAGAATTATCTTCCTGCAGTGGTCATTACTTTTTATTAAAAAATAAAACCAAAGTTGGATAAGCAATTGTGTGGTTTATTTGAAATACATAAATATTAATTTATAGATTGCCTCGCAGGCAGAGTTCACATCATTACATCTCCATCATATCAGACGTCATTACATCCTACGGCACACATTCTACATCAGACATCACAAATCAGGTATCATAAATAAACCAGCTTATATCCACTTGTGCTTTATCAATTTATTCCCATAATTTTAAACCCCCGTTCACATCACAATCTGCTTTAATTCAATTACTGTATGAGATCAAATGGTTTTCTGTTATCTTTTTTACTTTCCTATTGTATATTGCTTTTTTCTCCAAATAAAATGCTTGCACAAGGCACCGTGTCTGACACCAGTTTTTACCAGGAAGCACTTGTTAATACAATGGCCGTCTATCACAAAGCTTTCGGTTCCCAATCGGCTTTATATAATGGCAGCAAATACAAACAGTATCCTTTTAAATTTACAGACGGCCACCAATTCTTTCAATCAATAGTTCCCGCAAAAGGCACTATTGTTTATGACGGAATAAAGTACGATTCCGTTCTAATGCAGTACGATGAAATATCTGATGTTGTTACTATTATTGGTCCGGTTAGCTGGATACAACTATTGAATGGAAAGGTAGAACGCTTCAATCTTTATAACTCAAATTTTGTGTGGCTCCAAAAGGACAGCACCAGTGCCGGACTGGATAGAACCGGCTTTTACAACATCGTATACAACGGCAGGGTTTCTCTATTAAAAAAGCAGGTTAAAACTTTCCGCGAAGAAATAGTAATGAATTCGGAAATAAAACGCTTTGCTGATCCCAAAGATCATTATTACATTCAACAAGACGGAAAATTTTACCCAATAAAAAACCGGAAAGACCTGTATAGAATATTTGGCGAACGAAAAAAAGACGTGCAACGATTTGTCAAAGCAAACCATCTCAGCTTTCGTAACAATCGTGAAGTTATGCTCACCAGTGCCACGGCGTATTACGACAATCTAAAAAAGTAAAATGAAAAATTACTATTCATTTATAATAATGGTAGCAGGCATTGTTTTTTGCCAACTCAATAGTTTTGCCCAAAAAGATTCATCAAAACTGATCACTGTTCAGTTGAACGGCGCAGGTATAGAACAGCTTGTACTCGAGCTCGAAAAGCAAACCAGTCTTCACTTTTATTATGATGCTGCACAGTTTGACAGTGTAACGTTTCGTATCAATGTAAAAAATGAGCCGCTTACAAAAGTATTAGAACAGGCCTTTGCAGAAACTGATTTTCAATTTTCGTTTGTTGATTCGGATGCCTTTATTACAAAAGGCAATAGAATCAACACTGTTCTTCCTTCCACCACTTCAGCAACAAACACTGCCAAAACCGGCCCTGGTAAAAAACCCGGCGATCTGCCAATTACCACTGCAGAAAAAAATAATCAGAAAGCTACGCTGGAAAATAAAGTGTACCAGATCGGGGATGTGTCATCAGCCTCACCGCAGAGCAAGGTTTTACTGGCCGGCAATGTGAAAGATTCAAAAACAGGGGAGCCAGTGGCAGGCGCATACCTGTATGTTGGTAAGCCAGATGTCTCCGTAGTAACCGATCAGTTTGGTTATTTTTCTATCTATGTGGCCAAAGGCCGCCATACAATAAATATACAGAGCCTTGGCATGAAGGATACCAGGCGGCAGGTTCAATTGCATAGTGATGGCAAACTGGATATTGATATGCAGAGCCAGATATTAACGATCAGGAATGTGGTGATATCGGCAAAAAAAATAAGCAATGTAAAAGGCACCCAGATGGGCATGCAAAGGATCGATATAAAAGCCATCAGGCAGGTGCCCGTCGTATTTGGGGAGGCAGATATTTTGAGAGTAGTCACCACCTTACCTGGTGTGAAAACCGTTGGAGAATCCAGCACCGGTTTAAATGTAAGAGGCGGTTCTGCGGATCAAAACCTTATCCTTTTTAATGATGCCACTATTTATAATCCTGCTCATTTCTTTGGGATGTTTTCGGCATTCAATCCTGAAGTGGTAAAAGATGTTGAATTGTATAAAAGCAGTATCCCCGCCCGATATGGCGGCCGCCTTTCATCCGTATTAAGTATCAACAGCAGGGAAGGAAATAAAAAGAAGCTCGCCGGCTCTGCAGGCATTGGCCTGCTTACAAGTCGTTTTAACCTGGAAGGGCCATTAATAAAAGACAGGACCTCCTTCATCATTGGCGCCCGAACTACCTATGCCAATTGGATGCTGGGCTTATTGCCCGATCAATACAAAGACAGCAAAGCCGGCTTTTATGATTTTAACCTCAACATCACCCACGAGATAAATAAAAAGAACACGATTTATCTTACCGCATATTTAAGCAAAGACCGGTTTAACCTCAACAGCGATACAGTGTACGGCTATCGCAACAGCAATGCCTCGCTTAAATGGAAACATGTTTTCAACAACAAAATAAACAGCCTGGTTACCGGCGGATTTGATCAATACACTTACAATATTTCCAGCAACAAGCTTCCGCTGAATGCATATAAAATGGGCTTTGATATCAACCAGACTTATTTAAAAGCGCATTTTAATTATCATCTCAACAACCAGCATGCTATTGACTTTGGATTAAATTCCATCTACTATAAACTGAACCCCGGCTACTTCACTCCCAACGGAAAAGAATCGTTAGTAGTACCTGATCAACTGCCTGCTGAGCAAGCACTCGAATCTGCATTGTATGTAAACGACCGCTATACTATCAGCAATGCATTTACTGTGGAAGCGGGGCTCAGGTTTTCAGTTTACAATTACCTGGGACCTGCCAAAGTGAATACCTATGCACCCGGTTTGCCTGTCACAGAAAGCAACATGACCGGTACCATCGGTTATGAAAAAGGAAAGTTCATTAAAACCTATGGCGGGCCCGAATACAGGGTATCTGCCCGTTATGCTTTTACCGATAGCTTTTCTATAAAGGCGTCATTCAATTCGCTGCGCCAGTACATTCACATGCTATCGAATACCGCAGCCATGGCGCCTACAGATATTTGGAAATTAAGTGATCCGTCCATCAAACCCCAACATGGGCAGCAGGTTTCATTGGGATTGTATAAAAATTTCAAATCAAACACAATCGAGACTTCGGTGGAGGTTTATTACAAAAAGATCAGCAATTATCTTGATTATAAAAGTGGTGCAAACCTTGTGCTCAACCATCATATAGAAACCGATGTGATCGCTACAAAAGGAAAAGCTTATGGGGTAGAGTTTTTGATCAAAAAATCGACAGGCAAACTAAACGGCTGGATCAGTTATACCTGGTCGCGGATATTGTTAAAACAAGATGACCCGCTTGCAGGTGAATTGATCAATAAAGGACTTGAATATCCTGCCAATTATGATAAGCCACACGACATCACTATGATTGGCAATTACCGTCTCAGTCATCGTTTCAGCCTTTCAGTAAATGCAACATATAGCACCGGCCGGCCCATAACCCTGCCTATAGGAAGGTTTAATTTTGCCGGCTCAGCCCGTACACTTTATGCCGGCCGCAATGCGTACCGGATACCGGATTATTTCCGCACAGATTTTTCAATGAATATAGAGGGTAATCATAAAGTGCATCAAAAAACGCATAACTCATGGACGATCGGTGTGTATAATCTTACCGGCCGCAAAAATCCATATTCAGTGTATTACGTTTCCGAAGATGGAGCGGTTAATGGCTATAAGCTTTCTATTTTTGGAAGCGCAATTCCGTATATCAATTATAATATCCGGTTTTAAAATAAGTATAGTGAAGGCAGGCCAGGTAACTACTGGCCGTGGCAAAAAATGATGATCAAAAATTATAAATCTTTGTTGGCACGGGTTTCAAATTTTAACTGTAAAAAAGTATGAATAAACTGATAGTATTTGCCTTGGTTTGGCTTGCCGCAGGTTGCAAAGAAAAGTTTGACTCACCTGCGCTGCCGGTTGTTTCAGGCTACCTCGTAATAGAGGGTGTTGTAAATGATGGCGGAGGAGTAACCCGTCTTAAGTTATCACGTACTACCAGCTTGAATAATAAGGCTACCGTAAAAGAAACAAGGGCGAATGTAAAAATTGAAGGCAGTAATAATCTTTCTTTTTCTCTTGTAGAAAGCACCGCGGGAAATTATACAATCGATAATCTGCACCTTGATCCCGCAATAAAATACCGGCTTTTTGTTAAGACCAGTAGCCAGGAATACCTTTCAGATTTTGTGAACATCCGTCCCAATCCGCCCATTGATAGTGTTAATTGGGTAAGAGAAAATGATGGCGTTCACATCTTTGTCAATACACATAACATTCAAAACAATTCTCGTTATTACCAATGGGAATACGATGAAACCTGGGAGTTTCATTCTCTTTACGATGCCATATTAAAATACGGAAAAGATCCAGGCAACCCAAACGGAGGTGTCATTTATCGGGATTCCAATGACCGCCAGATATATAAATGCTGGCAAAACAATCCATCCAGCGCCATCCTGCTGGGGTCTTCGGCAAAGCTGAGTCAGGATATTATTCACCTGCCCATAATAAAGATACCGCCGGCATCCTGGAAACTGAGTGTACTGTATTCTGTATTTGTAAAACAATATACCTGGAGCAAAGAAGGGTATGAGTTTCTTGAAAGAATGAAAAAGAATACAGAGGCGGTCGGGTCTGTATTTGATCCGCAACCTTCTGAATTAAATGGCAACATTCATTGTGTTAGTGATCCTGGTCAGCCAGTGGTTGGCTTTTTTAATATCTGCACCATCCGTGAGCAAAGGATTTGGATTAAAAACAGCGATTTGCCGGGCTGGAATCCTCCTTACTCATGCCCGTTACTGGTTATTGAAAATAACAAAGATAGTATTGCAGTAAAAGCCGGCGGAAAATTACCGGTAGCACCAGAAAAGTTTTCACCATTCGGGGGAATAGAAACATTTTATGCAGCTCAAACAGAATGCGTTGATTGTACATTGCGGGGCACTAATATAAAACCGAACTACTGGCCTTAAATAAACCTCATGATCAAAAACAATTCCTTGACAAATACTCACCAGCCCGTAAATGCTTTGATGATGAAGATGATAACACGCCGGAGAAACATGTTAGCGGCATTTTTTGTTGTATGCCTTTTCCATACAAATGCACAGGTTGCCGTAAATGTAGCCATTGAAAAACAGTTTGACAATTACCGGAAAACCAATTTGCAGGAGAAAATTTTTGTGCACACGGATAAAAATATGTATGTGCCGGGAGAAATTTGCTGGTTCAAAATTTACAATGTGGATGCTTGTTTTCATAAACCAATAGACCTCGGTAAAGTTGCGTATGTAGAAGTGCTGGATAAAAACAATAACCCCGTTTTGCAGGCAAAAATCGCATTGGAAAAAGGCACTGGTGATGGATCGCTGTATTTACCGGCCACGCTTGTTTCGGGCAATTATCGCCTGCGTGCCTACACTAACTGGATGAAGAATTTTGGCGCCGGGTATTTTTTTGAAAAAAAAATAACGATCATAAACGTACAAAAAGATCAGCCTGTTTTTACTGCCGCGGTATTGCCTGCCTATGATATAGCTTTTTTCCCGGAAGGTGGCAACCTCGTAAATGGCATTCAAAGCAAGGTTGGGTTCAGGGTGGTAAACAGCGCCGGCAAGGGAGTGCATTGTGAGGGCTCCGTACTGAATGAAAAAGAGGAGGTAATTACAAAATTTTCTCCGCTCCAATTTGGTATCGGCAGTTTTACATTTAGGCCGGTACAGGGGTCAAAATACAAAGCTATTGTTAAGTTGCCGGGTGGTGAGCAGCGGGTACAAGAACTGCCTGCCGCATACGACAATGGATATGCGATGCAGCTCGATCATGTAAAAGGCCAGTTAAAGGTAACGGTACGCACCCCTGATAATACTACATCGGCGGCTATCTATCTTTTTGTGCATACACGTAATGTGGTGAAAGCGGTGATGAGCAGCGCCTTTAAAAATGGCATCGCCGAATTTATTATAGATGAAGCAAAAACGGGTGACGGCATTTCGCATTTCACTGTTTTTAATGAACAGCGGCAGCCCGTTTGTGAACGATTGTTTTTTAAAAAGCCAATACGCGGTTTACAAATAAATGCTGCTGCTGACGCACAGGTATATGGATTACGAAAGAAAATTAATGTGGGTATCAATACTGCCACTGAAGCCGGCAATAGTATTGCCGCAAATATGTCAATGGCGGTGTATCGCCTGGATTCGCTTACCGGCATCGATGAATCAGACATTAACAATTACCTGGCGTTGACGGCTGATCTTTTGGGCAGTGTTGAATCACCAGCTTATTATTTTACAGACAAAAGCGAGACGGCCCTGATTGCTTTGGACAACCTGGTACTCACGCAGGGATGGAGGCGATTTCGGTGGGATGATATTTTGTCTGACAAGCAAGCTGCATTCCGGTTTTTGCCTGAACTGAACGGGCACATCATCAATGGAAAAATAACCGCACTTCAACCTGGTTTGCCTTTGGATGGGGTAAGCGCATACCTATCGGTGCCAGGTACGCCAACACAATTTCAAATATCGATGGCCGATAAAAAAGGGACGGTAAAATTTGAGTTAAAGAATTTTTATAGCAGTGCGGATATTATCGCCCAAACAAATACTGAGTACGATAGCTTGTACAAAGTGGATATAGAGCAACCATTTTCTACGGACTATTCTCAAAAACAATTAGCACCTGTTAATCTTACTATTGAAAATGCCGCACTGTTAAAAATGTATATCGCTTCACAGGTGCAAAACAGTTTTTCATACACCAAACTCAACCAGTCAACATTGCCACTGCCGGATACAACGGCTTTTTATTTAAGGCCCGATGTAACTTACCTTCTCGACAACTATGTAAGATTTACCACGCTGGAAGAAGTACTAAGAGAATATGTATTGGAGGTAGGTGTGAGGCCACGTGGCGGCAAATTCCACTTGCCTGTATATGATGCATTAGATAAAACGCTTTTTTCTGAGGACCCATTGGTATTGTTGGATGGTGTTGCAATCTTTGATCTTAAGAAGCTGATGAAATACGATCCGCTAAAGATCAGGAAACTGGAAGTGGTGACCAGGCCATATTTCCTGGGCACCAGCGTTTTTTATGGTATCGTCAACTTTACAACATACACCGGGGATATAGAGGGCTTTGAAATAGATCCCCGTGCCACCATTGTTGATTACGAAGGGTTACAACTGCAAAGAGATTTTTATTCACCGGTGTACGAGACGGCAACGCAGTCGCTCAGCCGGATACCCGATTTCAGGAACCTGCTGTATTGGTCACCGACAATAACAACAACAAATAACGGCAAAGAGCAAGCGGCATTTTATAGTGCTGACATACCCGGCAGGTATGCAATAGTTGTACAGGGCATCAGCGATGATGGCAGAGCCGGATCGGGGATTTCTTATTTTGAAGTAAAGAAATAATGTATTGGTTATTTTCGCTTACCCTACCTGGTCCTTCTATACAAAAATGTTTTGGTCCGGGCTGTGAAGCCATGTGGTGCATCGTTGCATCGCCCTCGTCTACTGAATACCATTGTGGATCTTTTCCCACCTGATATTTTAGGGAATAGGAATATTTATTCCGTTCGAATTCTTAAGGGCTGCCTCAAAAAGGCGTTATGGAAATTTGAATGCTTGTCAGGTTCTCCCGAAAAATCGGATTAAGAAACGAATTTGATATTACAAATACCCAGCCTTGCTTATAGCTTGCAGATCGCACAAATGTTTGACACCGGACTGAACCCGGCACATGAGGGAAATGGAATGGAAAACAAAAAATAAATACTGATATTTACTCATTATGTTTATTACCAATTGAACGATTGATCAACTTCACTATTTATGAAAAATTTTGCGAAAGTTGCCTGCGCCTTTTATGGTATTGGCGTAGCGGGCATGGGATTTCAGCAATTTCTTTATGCAGATTTCCGCCCGGTAGTATTGCCTCCCTGGCCCTTATGGATGCACGCCGCAGTACCCGCATACATTGCCGGTGCAGGTTTAATAGCAGCCGGCGCTTGTATAGTTTTGATGAAAAATATACAAGCGGCTTCACTTCTTTTGGGATTATTTTTTCTTGCGATGTTCCTTATTTTCCACGTTCCTTATTTACTGTTCATCAGTGAAAATTCGCCACGTCATTTGGGGCTGTGGACCAATCCTCTGAAGGAATTAGCTTTATCAGGCGGAGCATTTATAATTGCAGGTTTGTTTAAAGAAGAAACGGGATCATCTCGTAAGCGTGATTTTTTTTCTTTGCCGGAAAAATTAATACCAACCGGCAGGATCTTCTTTTCAATCACCATGATTGCATTTGGTATCGACCATTTTTTATACACCGATTTTGTGGCCACACTTGTTCCTTCCTGGATACCTGGTCATATTTTCTGGACATATTTTGCCGCAGTGGCGCTAATCGGATCAGGCGTTGCGATTATTCTAAAAATAAAATTAGAACTGGTTGGCCAGTTGTTGGCATGGATGCTTTTTTTGTGGCTTATAATGCTTCATATACCAAGGGCCATTGCAGCCCCGGCAAGTGACAATGGCAATGAAGTAACCAGTGTGTTCCAGGCGCTGGCATTTAGTGGTATTGCGCTGGCGATAGCTTGCACAGCGGGTAAACAAAGAGACAGATAAACAGATCCCGTTTCACTATAACATTTCATTTCAATATTTATCAATTCGTAGAGGAAACCTTGCCGCTGTTTGATGAATGAATTAAGTTATAGTAGGTAAGGTGCCTTGGCGACCCTTTTGTATAAGCAACCTCTATTACAAATAACTACATGGCAGTTAAAAACCTTGAAGCATTACTGTTTAAAAATCAGGCACCAGCCTTTGAAAGCCACCCGCTATCTCATTCTAAGTTTCCACACAAACTTATCATTTACTTTGTAAAATTTTACATGACCCTGGTAGCTGTTTATGTTTATCAAACCAGGTTCGATGTAAGGGTCAGCATCTTTACTATGGTGAGAAAAAGAAAAGATCATTTTGTTACTATCAACTATCATAAAATCGGTATAGTGATATTTAAACCCATCAAATGCCTGGTAATATTTTCGGCCTTTGCTCATAAAATCCTGTTTTGAGCGGGGCCAACCCAATTGCTCCAACCTGAATTCAATTATTTTTTCTAACAGCAGTGTGCTGGGTCTTTCCCGGTAAATATTGCGCTTACTCCTGGGCGTAATGGTGATATAACTGCAGGCAGTGAAAAAGAAAATAAACAAACACCCGATAAAAATTCGTTGAAGCATTTTCATTTGCCAAAAAATTAAAAAGTATGATGGTGCCAATAGCCATCAATTGTTATGAGGTAAAAGATAAATATTTGACGGCTGAATTCAAAATATGGATGCTAACCGGCCGCCGGTTAATCAAATATTTTTGATGGTGATGAAATAGTGACTATTGTAAAGCGGAGTATAAAACCAGGCCTTTAGCAAAAAGTCCAAAGGACTTTAATTTAAATAGCCCCGGGTGCAACCCGGGGACCTGAATAAAAGGAAGATCAACCCGGAAAGGGTTGAATATTTCCCGCTCCTTTCATTAACCCCGTCAGGGTTGTAATCTCATAGCTTAACCCCCGGATTGCTCCCGGGCTACTCAAATTGCACCCCTATCGGGATATATTCTCTTCTTACGCCTTTAAGTCCAATACAATAGCGATTTTACGTTATAATTTGGTAATCGCACATTACAATAACCTGGTAATTGAGTAGTAGAAAAGCCTGGTAATCGCACATTATCAGCCAGGGATGCAATGGCTGTATGGGCGGTTTTTTAATGAACGTAATGCTGGCAAGTGGCGGCTACCCGTGGACGGTAATACCTGTTGTCCTTTCTGCATGATGCAATCGGGCAGGGCTGGTGGTTTTTAAATTGGGCAATGTGCGAAGGGTTCATGTTAATCGCTTCTGTATTCAGCTCGCAGAGTAGTAACGATTAGACACCGGACGGAGTCCGGCGCCTGATGGGTTTCGGTAGTAACACAGCAGCGGCGTAACGTTCCAGGAATACTTATAAAAAAAGTCATAAAAATATTTATTAGTAATACTTTTTTATTTAGTAATACTTTTATATATTTGGTCTCTAAATTAAAAAAGTATGGAAACAGCTATCTTAACTTCCAAAGGACAAGTGTTAATCCCAAAGCGGCTTCGTACGAAGTATGGAATAAAGAGCGGTGGAAAAGTAATTTTTGAGGAAACAGACAAGGGCGTGTTGATTACCCCCATGAATGAACAATATTTTAAATCATTTGCAGGGATATTAAAAGGAGGTAACCTTGCGGAGGATATGAAAAAAATGAAAGACGAAGAAAAAGCATTGGATGAAAAGAAACTGCATAATAAACCTGTAAAGAAATAAGAATGGCAAATTTTGTTTTAGACAGTTACGCCCTGCTGGCTTATTTTAGAAAGGAAGAAGGTGGAGAAAAAGTAGAGCAACTATTAATGGATGCGGTAGCAGACAAGCTTGAGTTGCACATGACTTGTATAAATGCTGGAGAAGTGTATTATATGGCCTACCGTAAAGATGGAATAGATAAAGCTAACCTTGTGTGGAAAGCGATGCAACAATTTCCAATACATATGATTGAAGTGGATATGGTCTTTACACATAAAGCAGCCAGTTTAAAGGCAAAACACAAACTTAGCTATGCGGATGCGTTTGCAGCAGCATTAACAATAAGCAAGAAAGCAACTTTAATAACAGGTGATCACGAGTTTGATTCACTGGCTGCAGAAACCCATTTTAAAGTGAGGTATTTGTAATCAATAAAGCATAATCAATAATTTTAACTACGATTTACTATACTATTATGGCAATTTGGAAGTTTAAACCGTTTACGGAAGACGACACACGAGAAAATCCTACTCAATCGCAATTTTCGTTTAAATTCAAACGATAGTGGGATCATACTCTTGTACTTTGGTTTTTCAATTGGGTAAGGGGCGATGGGTTCTTGTAAATCGTTTCTGTATTCAGTTGGAAGATAAGTAACAATTAGACACCGGACGGAGTCCGGCGCCTGAGGAACCAACTTGAAGTTTAATATAATGAGCCGGCAACTTACTCGTACGCCACTACGCTAAATGCTGCATCTGAATTGGATGGCAAGGAGGTATTGTAAAATGTCGCCCGGTAATGGCCAACAGCTATATACTCGCATCTTACAGGATTATAACTGCCACCTGCGTAACCGTTCATCGTTACGAGAATAGTGGTAGTGCTCGTAAACAGGGAGCAGTATAATTCATACACCCCGGTGGAGGTTCTTGAAACTGAAAGGTTATCTGTGCCGCTGAAAGTGAGGGCGCTGAAACCTACCCTGCCATAGCAAATCGGCAACAAACTCCTGGTGCCTGTAGTGGCTCTCCTTACATCACCCGTCACTTCAACATTCCCGGCAGCATCTACAGACAAGCGGTCGGCACCGTTGTTCCGGATGATGAATTTTCCATCTGTATTGCCACTGTTTGTGCCTGTGCGTAAGTGATCGCCTGAGAGTTGCAGGAAACCTTTATTGGTATAACCCGGGTTGGGTGTATTACTTTGCCGAAGTTGCAGAATGGGATTCACTCCTTCCAATAAAATTCCTTCGCTTGAGGTAGCGGATCTTACATGCAATTGTTGTTCCGGTGCAAGCGCACCCACGCCCACCGCATCTCTCACATGAACTTCACCTGTTACCAGCACATTACCGTTACTCACATGCAATCTTTCCTGTGGGCCTGCTGTGTGTAAATTCCGGGCATGTTGACCCACCTTTCCGGCATGTTGACCCACCTGCGCAGCAGGTAATAAAAGTAAGAGCTAAATGATGATTAAAAATACAAATGGTTATTGATAGTCTTTTAGTTTTTTTCTTCTCAATGATTCACCTTTAAGTTCGATTCTGTGAGCATTGGCTGTCAGTCTGTCAAGGATTGCATC
>JBDSAA010000156.1:0-16693 GCA_039922375.1 Ferruginibacter sp. | reverse complement strand
TAAAATAATCCGGTAATACTATAAAGGGATGGCAAAAGTAACTGAAATTTTCAATTTTAAAAAGACAACATATTGTAACTTAGCGCAACTTTTTAATTCATGAGGATTTTAATCAAACAAGCGATTGTTGTCAGCGCTCCATCTTCACTTAACGGACAAATAAAAGATATTTTTATTCTGGATGGTTTAATCACTTCTATTGCGGATAATATTACTGAAAAGGCGGATCACCTGATTCAAGCCGATGGATTGCATGTCAGCATTGGATGGATCGATTCTTTTGCGCATTTTTGTGATCCGGGGTTTGAATACAGGGAAACTTTGGAAACAGGCGCAAGGGCCGCGGCAGCGGGAGGCTTTACCGACGTAATGTTAATGCCAAATACCAACCCGGTGGTACATGCTAAATCCCAGGTAGAGTATATTGTACAACGGCCTTCGCCAACAGGTGTAAGGGTGCATCCCATTGGTGCAGTTACAAAAAATGCAGAAGGAAAGGAACTGGCTGAAATGTATGATATGGCAAATTCAGGTGCCGTTGCTTTTAGTGACGGATTGAATGCGATCCAGGATGGTGGCTTGTTACTGAAGGCATTACAATATGTTAAGACCATCAATGCTACCATCATTCAAATACCGGATGACAAAAGCATTGGCAGCAGCGGATTGATGAACGAAGGAATTATTTCCACCAGGCTTGGCCTTCCGGGTAAGCCGGCGATGACCGAGGAACTGATGGTGGCAAGGGATATCAAACTTACCAGGTACGCCGACAGCAAATTGCACTTCACCGGTGTTTCTTCTGCTAAAAGCCTTGAGTATATTAAAAGAGCAAAGGAGGCTGGGTTAAAAATAAGTTGCTCTGTTACGCCTTATCATTTGTTTTTTTGTGATGAAGACCTGCAGCAATATGATACTAATTTGAAAGTAAATCCTCCTTTAAGAACGCAGCAAGACAGAGAGTTACTCGTTAAAGGTTTGCTGGATGGAACGATTGACTTTATTGATTCGCATCATGTGCCACAGAATTACGACAGCAAGGTGTGTGAATTTGAATATGCGAAGAATGGCATGATTGGCTTGGAGAGTTTGTTTGGGGTGATTTGGTCAATGGTGAATGGTGAATGGTCAATAGACCAACTGGTGGAAAAGTTAACTACATTTCCGAGAGAATTATTTGGGCTGGAGGTGCCTGAAATTAAAGAGGGCGTTACGGCTACGCTTACCCTTTTTGATCCTGCTGCAGAATATATTTTTGATGAAAAAGACATTCGTTCAAAATCAAAAAATTCAGCATTTGTTGGAAAACGATTAAAAGGAAAAGTGATTGGAATTATTAACGGAGATAAAATTTATTTAAACTAGATGAATTCATTGAGCGCTACGAAAAAGGGATTGATCACGGGGTTGTTAATGATCCTGGTATCGGTGATCATTTTTTATATAAAAGGAAATTTTCAAAACAATTTACAATACATTACTTACGCTGTTTATGTGGCTGGTATCGTGTGGACTTTGTATGCATTTTCAAAGGCGGAAAATAATGTCAACAAATTTGGAACATATTTTTCACAGGGCTTTAAATGCTTTATTGTTGTTACGTTGTTAATGGTACTGTTTACCGTGGGCTTTTTGTTGTTGCAGCCACAATTGAAAGACGAGATGGCAGTGATTTATAAAGCAGATCTGCTGAAGACTGGCAATTATACAATTCCTGAAATAGAGGAAAAAATAAAGATCGCAAAAAAGAGTTTTTTACCTGCTCTGATTATGGGAGCAATATTTGGTTACCTGATAATCGGTGCGATGGTAACAGCCATTACATCGGGGTTTTTAGTGCAGAAATATAAAAATGCCAACTTATAAAAACGGTAGCAGGTTTAAGGGGCTGCTCAATGATCAAATGTACAAGAGGGCGACGCAAGGATGTCCCACATTGCTTCTTAGCCCGGACAAAAAATATATTAAACCATCCACTTTAATTTGAATGTGGGCAAACAAAAAATGACTCAATGGATCTATCAGTTATAGTGCCGCTTTACAATGAAGATGAATCGTTGCCTGAGCTTGCTGCGTGGATCGAACGGGTTATGCTTGCCAATAATTTTACGTATGAAGTGATAATGGTGGATGATGGCAGCAACGACAATTCATGGGAAGTAATTGAAAAGCTAAGCCTTCATAATACCCACATTCGTGGTATAAAATTTCAGCGCAATTATGGAAAAAGTGCTGCACTGAATGAAGGGTTTAAAGCAGCTAAAGGAGATGTGGTGATTACCATGGATGCGGATATGCAGGATAGCCCGGATGAAATACCGGGCTTAAGAGAAATGATTGTAACTGATGGATTTGATATGGTGAGTGGCTGGAAAAAAAAGCGCTACGATAATAAGTTCACAAAAAATTTTCCTTCCAAATTATTTAATGTAACGGCCAGTAAGGTGACTGATATAAAATTGCACGACTTTAACTGCGGGCTGAAAGCGTATAAGAACAAACTGGTGAAGTGTATTGAAGTGTATGGCGAAATGCACCGGTATATTCCTGTGCTGGCGCAATGGGCCGGATTTAAAAAGATTGGTGAAAAAATAGTTGAGCACAGGCCAAGAAAATACGGGGTAACAAAATTTGGCTGGACCCGTTTTGTAAACGGCTTCCTTGATCTTGCATCGATTATGTTTATGGGTAAGTTTGGAAAAAAGCCGATGCATATTTTTGGCCTTTGGGGGAGCATTGTATTTTTTATAGGGATGTGCATCTGGGTATATCTTTTTGCTGTTAAAATATTTTATTCAAAATTTAATATGACGGACAGGCCATTGTTTTACATCGGTATCATTTCAATTGTTATTGGTACACAATTATTCCTGGCAGGTTTTCTTGGTGAATTGATTGCACGCAATTCATCTGACAGAAACTATTATTTGATTGATAAAAAAATCGGACTGGATTAGATGTCTGATGTCTGTTTTTTTGATGTCAGTTTTTTATTAGCACATTGGCTAATTGGCTAATTTTCTCATTTTCTCATTTTCCAATCTGCATCTTGCCTAAAAAAATAATCATCATCGGTTCTGCACATCCACTTAGAGGTGGCGGTATTGCTACCTTTAACGAACGGCTGGCAAGGGAGTTTTTGCAGGAGGGACATGAGGTTACTATCTACAGTTTTTCTTTACAATATCCGGGCTTTTTATTTCCGGGCACTTCACAATTTACAACCGATGAGGCGCCTGCTGAATTAGACATTCGCACAAAGATCAATTCGATCAATCCATTCAACTGGTGGCATGTAGGAAATGAAATAAAAAATCTGCGGCCAGACGTAGTAGTTGTAAGATACTGGCTTCCGTTTATGGCACCTTGCCTGGGTTCCATCTTACGTATTATCCAAAAAAATAAGCATACCAAAATTGTGTGCATTGCAGACAATATAATTCCACACGAACCCAAGCCATGGGATAGTTTATTAACCCGCTATTTTGTAAAACCTGTCGATGCTTTTATTACCATGAGTGAAAAGGTGATGGCAGATCTTAGGCAATTTGCACCGGATAAACCAGCCAGGATTGTAGCGCATCCATTGTATGATAATTTTGGGGATAAGGTGAGTAAGGAAATAGCAAGGGATCAGTTAGGAATTAAGGATGAAGAATTAATAATGCTATTTTTTGGCTTCATCAGGAAATACAAGGGATTGGACATTTTACTGGAGGCAATGAAAATATTACAAAGCTCTTTTCCCGTTTCTAAGATACCCATGCCTAAATTATTGGTAGCGGGGGAATTTTATGATAACAGCAAACAGTATGAGGAGCAAATTGAAAAGCTTGGTATAAAAGATGACCTGATATTACAGACTAATTTTATTGCTGATAGTGATGTTAAATATTACTTATGCGCCGCTGATGTAGTGGTACAGCCATACCGCACTGCCACCCAAAGCGGTGTTACTCCCCTCGCCTACCATTTTGAAAAACCTATGATCGTAACCAATGTTGGTGGGCTACCGGCAATGGTTCCTGATGATAAAGTTGGCTTGGTAGCAGAACCAACTGCTGCATCAATAGCGGAAAAAATTATTGAATATTTCTCAAAAGGCGAGCAATATTTTTTACCTCATCTTGTTGTAGAAAAGAAAAAATACAGTTGGAGTAAAATGGTGGAGGCGATATTGTTAATTAGCTGATTAATTAAAACCTTCGTTAAATCTGGTGAGGATAAATTTAATCCCATAGTATTATTTTAATTTAGCGCATGAAAAAACTGGTTCTGTTTTCGTTTTTTAGTATCGTTACCTTTTTTGTTTTTGGGCAACGCCTTAAAAAAGAGGATCTGGTACTATTGAAAAAAAAAGAAGATTCATTAAAAAATTATTCTTTGAAACTGATTCAGGGTTTTACGCCTGAAGAAAGGTTTAACGCTGACAGCATTTTTACAAAAACATTTGTCCGTGCCTTAATCACAAAGCATTCGTTTTATTATCCTTTCGATTCGCTTGTAACCATTTCAAAATTGTATGGGCCTGATAGTAGTTTCAGAATATTTACATGGCAAATGGTAATCAACGAAAACATTGTTCGCCAGCATGGCGCCATCCAGATGAAAACAAGTGACGGCGCTTTAAAGCTTTTTCCATTAATTGATAAATCTGATGTAACCATTAACCTGTCAGATACTCTTGCAAATAATAAGGGTTGGATCGGTGCCGTGTATTACAAAATCATTCAAACAAAAAGTGGCAATCAAAACTATTATACGCTGCTGGGTTATGATGAAAATAATATCCGCAGTAACAGGAAAATAATTGAAGTGCTACACTTCAGTAATGATGAGCCGGTATTCGGTGGCCGCCTGTTTAGTTTTGAAGAAGACTCTGTATTTAAGCCAGCCGTAAGCCGCTATATAATGGAGTATAAAAAGAATGCGGGCGCCAGGCTGACTTATGACGACGAACTGGCCATGGTTATTTTTGAACACCTGGAATCAGAAAGTAATCAGCCTGCAAAAAAATGGACTTACATACCTGATGGTGACTATGAAGGTTTTAAATGGAAGAATGGAAAATGGGTACATGTGAATAAAGTATTTGACCAGGTTACTGCAGAAGGTAAAGAACCCGTGCCCAACCCTGTGAAGGATGCACAGGGAAATACCATGGAAGATCGGTTGCAGAATAATACTCCTGACGAAGAGGTGCCTTTAGAAAAAATGCCCAACACTAAAACTGAATTAAATAAGAAAACAAAGCCTGTGACTAAAAAGAGAAATTAGATGGTGGATGTTGGATGTTGCGATTAAAAATTTTACAAAAAGATTTTAAAGGTTATGTAATTCTTTTATGAATGCATCTCTTTTGAAATCTTTTTTTATGCTTAAAATTACCATACCTGCTCCCTGCCACCAGGATTGGGAAAACATGACTGCAAATGAAAACGGCCGGCATTGTGTTGCCTGTTGCAAAACAGTAGTTGATTTTACCGCAATGACTGATGAAGAATTGTGTAATTTTTTTCTACAAAAGAAAGAAGAAAAAATCTGCGGCATATTTAAAAACGCACAACTGCATCGTACGGAAATAGCGCTTCCTCCAAATATTTTCAATGTACAAATGCCTTGGTGGAAAAGCTTTTTAGTGGCTAGCCTGGTGGTATTTGGAGCAACTTTATTTTCTTGCAATACCAGTATTAAAGGAGAGCTAAATACTGAATCATTTATCACAGCAGACACTATAATGACCATGGGGCTAGCCCTTCCACCCTTACCCTTGAGGAGGAGTGAAAAATCAATGCCAAAACAATACCCTGATAGTTCCTGCACCGCCACCACAAAGGGTATCATGGAAATAAGAATTGTTGAAGATGAAAATATATTTATGGGGAAACCATTTACAGTTGTTTCTCCAGATACTTCTAAGCATTACATTTCAAATCCACCGGCAAAACAAGAGATTTCTCCAGTTGCACCTAACAAAACAAATTCAAGCTCTGATAGCTCTTTCATAAAAAATCCGCGAAAAGCGGATTCAATTAAATAGAATGATGTTCCAATAATTTATTCTCAGGCGTCAATCAGGAAAGTTCCGAGATCAACTACTTCCCCTTCACCCGGCTGATAATTTTCAATTTTTTGAAGGTCGATATCTTCCATCACCTTACTTTGAAATACCGGCACTTTGTCTTTATACAAAACGAAATAAAAATCCGGCATTATATCAAGTGTTAATGCATTTCCTAAATCCTTCTGGCAAATTATGTTAGCCTCACCTGCTTCATTGAGTTTGCTTTCACCCAAATAATCATCACCAAAAACATCTTTGTCATATAGCCTTACAACATACCCATCACCAGTAACCGGAGCATCTTCACCCCTTGCAATAAACCTGGCTTTTACCTCCAGCCTCATGTCCTTATCAAATGAAAACTTACTCATAAAAAATAAACTAATGGTTAAAAAATTTATTTAGCTGTTGATCCAGTGATCTTAATCATTTAACTTCAAAACTGCCAGGAACGCTTCCTGCGGTACTTCTACATTGCCGATCTGCTTCATCCTCTTCTTGCCTTCTTTTTGCTTTTCCAAAAGCTTACGTTTACGGCTGATATCCCCTCCATAACATTTTGCAGTCACATCTTTGCGCATAGCGCTTATATTTTCTCTCGCTACCACTTTGGCGCCAATAGCAGCTTGTATTGCAATCTGAAATTGCTGGCGTGGCAACAGCTCCTTAAGTTTTTCACATAATTTACGGCCAAATTCATGCGACCTGGCACGGTGGATCAATGCGCTCAAAGCATCTACTTTTTCCCCGTTTAATAAAATATCCATCTTCACAATATCACTGGGCCTGTATTCAATTGGATGATAATCAAAAGATGCATACCCTCTTGTCATGCTTTTTAATTTATCGTAAAAATCAAATACAATTTCGGTCAGCGGCATATCAAATGTAAGCTCTACCCGTGTTGGTGTTAAGTATCCCTGGTTTACCAATATTCCTCTTTTGCTGATGCATAAGGTCATGATATTTCCAATGTACTCCGGCTTGCTGATCATTTGCGCCCTGATAAAAGGTTCTTCTATTTTCTCTATCCTGGTAGGGTCCGGCATTTCCGTAGGATTATTTACCGTGATCACCTCGCCTTTAGAAGTGGTGGCAATAAAACTTACGTTGGGAACCGTTGTAATTACTGTTTGGTTAAATTCTCTTTCAAGGCGTTCCTGGATAATTTCCATGTGCAGCATGCCAAGGAAACCACAACGGAAACCAAAACCTAACGCCTGGGAGGTTTCCAATTCAAAGGTTAGAGAGGCATCGTTTAATTGCAGTTTATCCATACAATCACGCAACTCTTCAAACGCATCCGTTTCCACCGGAAATATTCCTGCAAATACCATGGGCTTTACATCCTGGAAACCTTTAATAGATTCTGTAGATCCATTTACGGTGGTAGTAATGGTATCACCCACTTTTACCTCCCTCGCATTTTTGATGCCGGTAATAATATACCCTACATCACCTGCCCTCACTTCACTTTTAGACTCCATGCCAAGCTTCAATATGCCTACTTCATCTGCGCCATATTCAAGTCCGGTATTGCTGAATTTTATTTTATCATTCTTTTTTAAAGTGCCATTAAAAATACGGTAGTAAACAATAATTCCACGGAAGCTATTGTACACGCTGTCGAATATCAATGCCTGAAGCGGTGCATCCTCATCACCTGATGGCGGAGGAATACGATCAATAATAGCGGTTAATATTTCTTCGATACCAATGCCGCTTTTGCCACTCGCCAATAAAATATCTTCAGGCTTACAACCGATCAGTTCTACAATCTGGTCGGTTACTTCTGGTATCATAGCACCATCCATGTCGATCTTATTGATCACCGGAATGATCTCCAGGTTATTGTCAATGGCCAGGTAAAGATTGCTGATGGTTTGAGCCTGTATGCCCTGCGATGCATCTACCAGCAACAAGGCACCTTCGCATGCGGCAAGGGCCCGGCTTACCTCATAACTAAAGTCTACATGGCCCGGAGTATCTATCAGGTTAAACACATATTCCACTCCTTTCCAGTTGTAATTGATTTGGATAGCATGGCTTTTGATTGTGATTCCTTTCTCTCTTTCAAGGTCCATATCATCCAGCACCTGTGCCTGCATATCCCTTTCGCCAATAGTGTGGGTAAATTCGAGTAAACGGTCTGCCAGTGTACTTTTCCCGTGATCAATATGAGCAATAATGCAAAAATTTCTAATGTTCTTCATCCGTACCAAAATGGTTTTAAGTGCTGCAAAACTAACTGATTATATTGGGATATGGAGATAAGCGGCATATTCTAACTGCAGCAACCCTTCGGATAAATACTGTGTAAACAAAACAGCAGTAAGATATCGTTATTGTCAATAAAAGTAGCAGCGCTATAATTCGAACATGTTCTAATTATCTTCTTTAATATTCAATTCTTTCAATACTGTTTTACAGATATGCCACCAAGTTTTCCACATTCTGTCTTCCATGGCATAGTTGTTGTTTTTCTGTGAAAACTATAAATAATTAGCCCCTTTATAACTCCCCCTCTCAGCAATTATTGTTAACCATACCCGTCGATCATGGATTAAATCTACTTGTCTCAACAATAAAAGTTTTTTAATTTTTTAAATCATTCATTATGAAAAAAACAATTTTAAAAGTATGTTTTTCCGGACTGGTAATTCTTGGCTTTTCAGCTATGAAAGAGTTAGCACCCACCATTAGTGGTAAAATAACGCCGATTGACGCTGCAGATGCGGTATTGGCAATCAAGGAAACTGATACAGTGAAGGCTAATATCAGCACGGAGGGTACATTCCAGGTAGAGGTAAAACCCGGCACATGGAAACTGGTGGTAACCGCCAAAGCCCCTTATCGCAATGCTGAGATCAAAGAGTTGGTAGTAACTGATAGTAACACGGATGTAGGTGAAATAAAACTAGAAAAATAAAATTAACGCCCCTTTGTATTACTATAATATCCGGCCGATGTTTCTATGTTGGCTGGATATTTTTTTTTCGAAAATGTTTTTATCCTGCAAAGTTCAGCATCCATTTATTTTAATAACCAGTATGCTAATTATAGCAATCTAGTTAAGCTGTCTAGCAGGGCAAACTCAGAAAATGAAACGTAACCCACTCACCGATTACTGATCTCATCTGCTGATGATTTAAACTACCATTTTAAATAAGTAACATTAAAATAATCAAATAAAAAGAGGCTGCTCATGTTTTGAGACAACCTCTTGATGGTAGGTGTGTAGATTTATTTGTAAGCTATTTTACAATCACTTTAATCATGGTTATTTCCTTAGTTGGGCTAGTTACTTCCAACTGATATATACCAGCAATTAATTTGTAATTGGATTCAATATTTTCCAACGATGTGCCTTGTGCATGATTGACCGTTTTACTAAATATGGCTTGTCCAAGATTATTGAGTAACCTCACTTTGTAAATGCCCTCCGCCATGTTTTTAAATTCGGCGCCGATAATACCATTAGTTACAGGATTAGGATAGATCCTAATACCTGAAACAGGTTTGTCTAATTTAACAACAACAACATTGGTATATTCAAAACTGCCATCCAGGTTTACGCTTCGGATACGGTAAAAATTGTTTCCATAAACGGGATTTGTATCCAGCCAGTTGTATGTTTTGCTGTTGCCAGCGGAAACACTTGCAGCGGTAGTATTTGCTTTTACAAAAGTTACCCCGTCTACGCTTCTTTCCACTTCGTACCTGCTGATATTTCTTTCATTTTCTACTGTCCATTCTACATTGACATGACTAGCCTGTTTATAGGCTTTAATGCTTTTGAATGTAACAGGTAGTGGTCCCGGTGCCACTGCTTTAAATACAATCCTGAACCGGTTGATCACTGCACTTTTTGGATCACCCGTTACCGCAAAATCGTGGTTAGATGATACCGTCATATTTAATGGAATTTGTTTGCCGGTAAAGCTATCCTCTAAGAAGGCGGTTACTGCTGGGTCAAAACTGGATGGTATAAATTGGAACCTGTAATTACGTTGCGTAGATCGTGATAACTGCAGGAATATAGTATCATTGTCAGTTACTAGCGGCCTTCTCTCTACAGCTAAATATTTATTATAACGTAGCAAGCTCAGGCTTTCTGTGATGTTACCAAATTTTAAAGCATCCTGTATATCTACCTTATCATTAAAGCTACCATCAAACTGGACAAATGTACCATCCGTAAGCAAGGTCGTATTATCGGCATTTACATAAAGCACATTTACCCTCAAAGATTGTATCTGCGATGATGGTGTAGCAGGGCGGAAAAATGCAGTATTATAATTAGCTGATTTGGCGTTCTCACTTATAGTTAGGGAAGGCCCACTTCCTGTTACTTCTACAAAAAAGGCTTGCGAAGATTGAATATGGTTGCCTTGTGGCGAAATGCTGATATTGGTAGGTGCAAATGTGCCGGGAGTGGCAAGGTCTTCCATGACTACAAATGCACCAACCGTGCTCAATGTAGGGTCATACACATAAAACCTGCGTGTATTCACATTGGTGGCAGCAACTTTGCTAAAATCTATTGAAGAAGCGTAGGGATTACCTAACAACACAAATGCACCCGGTCCACCTGTTACATTAAATGTTTGGGTTCCTGTTTGTAAATTTCCTTTTGCACTTAAAGTGGTAACGTTCGCATTCCCAAATATTGTATTATCCGGATTCCTGCTTCTGTCGCCACGGATAAATGCGAAGTATCCGATATTGCCGGCATTTAGGGAATTTGTTGAGAGATTTTGGGTGATAGTATTTGCTATGTCCACATAATTATTAGAGACAGGATTATAGGTCTTCATTGAGAAATTATTGTACACACTGTAATCCAGCCCATTGCCTGCACTACCCGTAGGATTGAGCCCGGTAACAAACATGCCTCTACCGGCAACATAATTTCCCCCTATCTGCCATGAATTGAATATGTTACCTGTATTGTTCACTGGTGCAGTAACCAGGCGCCAGGAGCGGCTGGGAGTAAAGAATCTTTCAACCGTAACTTTTCCATTGAAGCTATTCCCTGAATTAGCCCCATTATTAGTCACGTCAGCTACTCTTGCGGTTCCTACAGCATTTGAGATTAAAACTATATTATCGCCGGTAGTGATGGTGGTGTTGCTTACATTTCCGAAAGCGATCTCACCCGTAATCTTCAATGTGTCATTAGCCGCAGCAGACACTGTAAGGAGTCCGTTCGTTCCATTGGTGTTGCTTACCTTCAAATTTTTCATTGTGTTTGTAAAGAAGTAACTGCCAGCAATGCTTTGGGGAGATGTGCCGTTGAATTCCAACGAACCATTTCTTACATCAAAAGTGCCGTTGTTGGTTATTGTGCCGGCAATTTTTAACGATGTTGCGGAATAATTGGCAACGGTTAATATAGCCCCGGGATCAATAATCAGGTTAGTGATACCTGGAGGTGCAGGCGCTGTATTTAAAGTTGGCTGATTTGCCCTGTTTGGAATGTAAACATTCGGGCATGCTGTAGAAGGCAGTTGGTTATCTGACCAGTTGCTGGTAGTATTCCAATCGCTGCTGGTTGTTCCCATCCAGACATTCCTATACATAAGGGCGATGGCATTGGAGTTTGCAGATGCTGCGCAAGTTGCGTTGCCATTAACTATAACTCTGTAAAAATTTGTGGCTAATGTTATAGCCGGTGTAGCAACTGTCAAAGTATTAGTAGTTACTCCTGAGTAAGGAGCCACGTTTGTAAGATTTGTCCACGGGCCTGCGTTGCCTGCTGTGCTTACCTGCCATTGGTAGGTAACAGAAGTTCCGCTAGCTGCAACGGTAATGGTTGCATTGCTGCCTAAACAAAAATTCGCCGTGACAGGTTGCGTAGTTATCGTTGCGGGATCGCTAACTGATACCGTAGCCGTAAATGTACATCCATTGCTGTTGGTATAAGTTATCACGCTTGTTCCGGCAGCAACTCCTGTAACTACTCCGGTACTGCTAACGGTAGCTACCCCAGGTTGTGCAGATGCCCATGGCGTAGATGCTGAGGGAATTCCTGAACCCGATAAGGCCGTAGTTGTTCCTGCACAAACAGTAAGCGTTCCGGTTATAGCAGGACGGGCATTCACTGTTACTACGTCTGTAATCGTACACCCATTACTATTTTTATAAGTAATAATGCTCGTGCCCGCTGATACTCCTGTAACTAGCCCTGTGTTGCTGACTGTAGCAATAGAAGTGGATGCGGATACCCACGGAGTTGATGCAGCCGGGGTAACTGAACCTGCCAATTGCGTTGTTGATCCTGCACATACTTCAAGTGTTCCTGTTATAGTTGGTAAAGGATTTACCGTAACGCTAAAGTTTGTGGTAGTAGCAGCACATCCTCCGTATGATGTGGTCAAAGTATAATTATAAGTTCCGGGTGGGGATGGCGTTATCGAAGCGCTATTTCCGGACACGGTAAAACCCGCAGGCCAGGTATAAGTTAGCGGTTGAAAAGGGCCAACTATATTGACATCATCAATCGCCCAATTACTGCCGGTGGTACCGATATAATAGAAGCGGACTTTCATGTTAGGTTGCCCTAAGTAAGCGCTTAAATCAATAGAAACTTTTGTGTTAAAAGGGTTAGTCGGAATAGCAGGTGATGAACTGGTATATTGAACTAATGTAGAATAGGTACTTCCACCATCTATAGATATTTCAACTCTTGCAATAGCTGCTCCAATAAGATTATAGCCCTGGTACCACTCTACTGACGCAGAAGCTCGTCCAACTGTACTAAATATGGGAGAAGACAAAATACTTATATTTCCCGCAGAATTGGTGGTCCCGTTTACTATTTGAAACTTTGGTCCGCTAGGCGAACCAGAGTTATATGGCACCCCGCTATAAGTTTTTCCGCCAGTTTCACCCCAATCACTATTAGGATCTCCATTATTATTGTTTGCATTTGCACCACTCCAGCCCAGAGGGTTAGCATTACTAAAGTCGCCATTTGTTATTGTTGCAAGTGAATTCAAGCCTGCAGCCGTGAAAGTTACCGTTTGGCCTAAGCATATAGTTGAAGCCGGCGATGCAGTAATTACTGGAGTAAACGGAAGATTAACTGCAATAGAAACAACGGATGAGAATACCGAACTACAAGGGTTGTTTTGAATTACAGCCCTGAAGTAAGTAGTGGAAGACAATGCTCCAATAGTTGAACCAGTTAAGCTGGCAGTGGTAATGTTATACTGTGTGATGGTGGTAATAAAATTAGGATCTTTTGCACTTTGCCATTCTACAACACCACCAATATTGCCGGTTAAATTTAAGGTCGCTGGGGAGTTGCCCTCACAAATGATTTGGTTGGAGGAAACAACGCCGCCTACCGAAGCAGCACTTACTGTTATCGCTCCCGATACGGCACTTGTCACCGAAGGGGCGCAGGTTCCGCTAACAACTACATAATAATATTTGATGCCTGCAGTTGTTGTTAACGGAGTATACGCTGATGATGTAGCACCGCCAATCAATGTTCCTCCACTGTTGGAGTTAATTGCATTACTATACCATTGATACCCTGCACCAATACCAGTGGCTGTTACAGACAATTGTGTAGCAGGAGAATTTATACATAAATTCTGTGCTGATGTGGAAGGCTGAACGGTAATTGCCGGTGGTGTATTTACAGTTACTGCGCCTGATACGCTGCTGGTTACCGGAGGTGTACATGTACCACTAATAATTACATAATAATATAGCGTTCCGGCGGATGTTGTTACAGGGGTATAGGCTGATGAAGTTGCTCCGTTTAATAATGTTCCTCCGCTATTGGAGTTCACTGTGTTGCTGTACCACTGGTAGGTTGCTCCTGCTCCGGTAGCCAAAACTGATAATTGCGTAGCCGTCGCATTCAAACAAAGAGTTTGCGTAGACGCAGCAGGCTGAGAGGTGATTGCAGGAGGTGCATTTACTGTTATAGCTCCGGATACATTACTGGTTACCGGGGGTGTACATGTGCCACTAACAATTGCATAATAATATAGTATACCGGCCGATGTTGTTACCGGTGTATAAGCTGAAGATGTTGCTCCTGTAAGCAGGGTTCCGCCGGTATTGGAATTCGAAGCGTTGCTGTACCATTGATAAGTTAAGCCTGCTCCCGCTGCCGTTATTGACAATTGAGTTGCAGCTACATTCAAACATACTGTTTGTGTTGTTATTGAAGGTTGAGCAGTTATCGCTGGCAGAGCATTTACCGTTACTGCACCGGATACATTACTGGTGACTGCAGGAGTACAAGTGCCATTAACAATTACATAATAATACAAAACGCCGGAAGTGGAGGTTATAGGAGTATAGCTTGATGAAGTAGCTCCGGTTAATAATGTTCCTCCGCTATTGGAATTCGTTGCATTGCTATACCATTGGTAAGTAATTCCTGCTCCTGTGGCTGTCACAGACAACTGGGTAGCAGTTGTGTTTAAACACAATGTTTGTGTTGTGCTCGATGGTTGAACGGTTATTGCAGGTAAGGCATTTACTGTAACAGCGCCAGATACATTACTTGTTACAGGAGGTGTACATGTGCCACTAACAATTGCATAATAATATAGTATACCGGCCGATGTTGTTACCGGTGTATAAACCGACGTGGTCGCCCCCGCAAGCAGAGTCCCGCCGCTATTTGAATTCGTAGCATTGCTGTACCATTGATAAGTTAAGCCAGCTCCCGTTGCCGTTATTGACAATTGAGTTGCAGCTACATTTAAACATAATGTTTGTGTTGTTATCGAAGGCTGAGCAGTTATCGCTGGCAGCGCATTTACTGTTACTGCACCAGATACATCACTGGTGACTGCAGGCGTACAAGTGCCGCTAACAATTACATAATAATACAAAACACCGGAAGTCGAGGTAACAGGAGTATAGGTTGATGAAGTTGCTCCATTTAATAATGTTCCTCCGCTATTGGAATTCGCTGCATTGCTATACCACTGGTAAGTAATTCCTGCTCCAGTAGCCGTCACAGATAATTGTGTAGCCGTCGCATTCAAACAAGGGGTTTGCGTTGCGGTTGCAGGCTGGGTAATAATTGCAGGTAAGCCATTTATGGTCACAGCACCAGATACGTTACTTGTTACGGGGGGTGTACACGTGCCACTAACGATTGCATAATAATATAGTGTACCAGCTGATGTTGTTACCGGTGTATAAGCTGAGGAAGTTGCTCCGGTAAGCAGGGTTCCACCGGTATTTGAGTTCGTAGCATTGCTATACCATTGATAAGTCAGGCCTGCTCCCGCTGCCGTTATTGACAATTGGGTTGCAGCTACATTCAAACATAGTGTTTGTGTTGTTATTGAAGGTTGAGCAGTTATCGCTGGCAGCGCATTTACTGTTACTGCACCAGATACATCACTGGTGACTGCAGGTGTACAAGTGCCGCTAACAATTACATAATAATACAAAACGCCGGAAATCGAGGTTACAGGAGTATAAGTTGATGAAGTTGCTCCGTTTAATAATGTTCCTCCGCTAGTGGAATTCGCTGCATTGCTATACCACTGGTAAGTAATTCCTGCTCCAGTAGCTGTTACAGATAACTGGGTAGCAGTTGCGTTTAAACACAATGTTTGTGTTGTGCTCGATGGTTGAACGGTTATTGCAGGTAAGGCGTTTACTGTAAGAATTGCTGGCGGGGAAGATATTATTTGGGAGCAAATTCCACTTGGTGAACTAATTACAACATCAAAGTTCCCCGCATTTGCGGCTGTGGCATTTGTTATATTTAATGTGGGCGTATTCTCTCCGGAATAATTCGATCCTGAAACAGGAATACCATTTTGTCTCCAAACATAGCTGGTGATTGTTCCGGTGGCAGCTACTGTAAAACTTACATTGCTTGCCTGGCAAATAGTCTGAGAACTTGGTTGAGAGGTAATACTGATACTTTGATTAACGGTTAGTTGGGCATCCATAGATGTCACTGTTCCACAAGGTGAAGCGCCACTAACAATAACTGTATACGTGCCAGTTTGTGAAACTTTTGCCTGGGGAATAGTCAGATTATTAGAATTTACACCAGCGATCAATCCTGCAGTGTCAACTAATGCAACTCCATTTTTGTACCATTGGTAAGTAATGCCAGTTCCCGTAGCTGAGACTGAAAAACTTACCGGAAAACTTGAACAGACGGTCTGTGCAGGGGCCGGT
Organism: Ferruginibacter sp.; assembly: GCA_039922375.1. Classification (GTDB taxonomy): domain Bacteria; phylum Bacteroidota; class Bacteroidia; order Chitinophagales; family Chitinophagaceae; genus Ferruginibacter. Next base: position 450 of record JBDSAA010000156.1, on the reverse strand, counting down.
TGACTTGTTATAGCCACTGCCTGGTTTACAATCAATGCGGATGTAGAGGAAGTAAGGGAAGTACAGGGACTTGCTCCACTTACCACTACGGTATAATTTCCTGCATCTGATACTGTAATATTATTTAGCGTTAGCGTAGCTGAAGTAGCGCCGAAAATATCCGATCCTCCCTTTTTCCACTGGTAAGTAAGCCCTGTGCCGGTAGCGACAACACTAAAGCTGGCCGTATTTCCTGAACACAATGTTTGTGTAGTTACCGGTTGGGTTGTAATCGCTAACACCTGGTTGACCACTAACGCTGCATTTGCTGATGTCAATGGTGTGCATGGTCCCGTACCTGTAATCACCACGTTGTAATCATTTGCTGCATCTCCAACCGTAACTGGATTGATCGTTAAAGTGGCTCCCGTTGCTCCAACAATATTGGTTGTTCCCTTTCTCCATTGATAG
>JBDSAA010000155.1:0-4372 GCA_039922375.1 Ferruginibacter sp. | reverse complement strand
TGGCCGGTCACCTTCAGCAACAGCAAACAGGACTGCTGCTTCCATCCATAGAAGTGATGCCGCGGCCTGAACATATCCCGCTATCTTTTAGTCAGGAGAGACTTTGGTTTATTGACCAGTTGGAAGGTAGCGTGCAGTATCATGTTCCATTTGTTTTAAGATTGAAAGGCGACCTTGATATCAATGCTTTGAAATATGCTTTTGAAAATATACTGGAGCGGCACCAGGTGCTCAGAACTGTATTTATGCAGGAAAATGGACAGGCCTATCAATCCATTATAGATAAAGATGGCTGGCACTTAAATGTTATTGAAGCAACAAAATTAAAAGGAAAAGAAAACGACCTGGCGTTATTAAAAAAGCAACTACTCAATAAGCCTTTTGATCTTTCTAAAGATTATATGGTAAGGGCCGATCTGTTAAAGCTGGATCAACAGGATCATATCCTGGCGGTTGCACTGCATCATATTGCTGCTGATGGTTGGTCCATTTCTATTATTGTAAATGAAATTGTTGAGCTATACAGCGCATTCGCAGAAAGGCGACCTGTCAATTTAGCTCCGTTGCCGTTCCAATATGCAGACTTTGCAATTTGGCAACGCCATTATATCGACGGCGATGTTTTGAATAAAAAAATGGCTTACTGGAAGAAGCAACTTGAGGCAGTTCCACCACTTCAATTGCCATTGGATTTTAGCAGGCCGGCAATTTGGAGCACAAACGGTGCGACATCATCTTTCCAAATTGATAAGGAATTACTAAGCGGTTTAAATAAACTTAGCCAGCAACAAGGGAGCACTTTATTTATGGTCTTGCTGGCAACGTTCAAAGTATTGCTTCACCGCTACAGTGGGCAGCAGGATATCTGTGTAGGAACGCCCATTGCCGGCAGGCAGCAGCAGGAATTGGAAGGACTGATAGGCTTTTTTGTAAATACGCTGGCCCTGCGCACCACCGTTAGTGGGGATGAGTCTTTTACATCCTTCCTGCGGCAGGTTCAGTCAGTTACCATGGAAGCTTATGAAAATCAGGAAGTGCCTTTTGAAAGGATTGTGGATGAAGTGGTAAAAGAAAGGTCATTAGGCAGGAACCCGCTGTTCCAGGTGATGATGGTTTTTATGAATACGCCGGATGTGCCGCAGTTACGGTTTGGCGATATGCAACTGTCAGTAGAGCGGTTTGAAAATACCACCGCCAAGTTTGATATCCAAATGTTTCTTAGTGGAACACCTGATGGCCTGGCAATGGTAACTGAATACTGCACAGACCTGTTTACCGCCGCTACCATCAATAGAATGATGGCTCATTTTGGAGAACTGTTGGCTGCAGTGGTTAATGAACCTACGCAAAAGATCAGTTCACTTTCGATGCTTACCCCACAGGAAGAACACCATTTAGTAGTTGAACTGAATAATAACAAAGCAGTTTATTCAAAAGATAAAAATGTTGTAAATCTTTTTGAACAGCAGGTTTTAAAAACTCCTGATGCAATTGCAATTATTGTGGATGACGGGCAATTTACTTACAGGCAGTTAAATGGGCACGCTAACCAGTTGGCCCACTACTTAAGAAGTCATGGAGCAAAGGAAGAAACACTGGTGCCTATATGTCTCAGCCGCAGCCTTCAGATGATCGTAGCGATCTGGGGGATATTAAAAGCTGGCGCTGCATATGTCCCCATCGACCCTGAATACCCGGCCGAACGGATCAGCTATATGCTGGAAGATACTGCCGCCACGATGGTTGTCACCAGTAGGCAAAGCAGTAACAAAATCCCTGGGGCTGAAAGTATTGATATCATCGAATTGGACGATTTTTTTTCAGTGATTAACAATCAGCTAACAACCAACCCGGGGCTGGTAATTGAAGCAAGCCAACTGGCATATGTCATCTATACATCGGGCTCCACCGGCAATCCTAAAGGTGTGATGAATGAGCATGGCGGCATTGCCAACCGGCTACAGTGGGGACAGGATTATTTTAAGCTCACGGCTGACGATGTGGTGTTGCAAAAAACTACCTTTTGTTTTGATGTGTCGATTTGGGAGCTTTTGTGGGCCTCCCTTGTCGGAGCCAAAATTGTGTTTGCACAACCCGGCGGGCAAAGAGACAATGCTTATTTGAAATCAGTTATTGATAGAAATAAGGTCAGCGTTATTCATTTTGTTCCATCAATGCTGGCTGTTTTCCTTCCGGACTTGCAGCAAGGCGATTGTGCTTCCCTTACCAAAGTGATGTGCAGTGGCGAAGCTTTAAAAGCCTCCCATGTAGAGTTAGTCAAACAAAAATTACCGCAGGTAGAACTACATAACTTATATGGCCCCACCGAAGCTGCCATTGAGGTAACCTATTGGTCAATGAGCGACGGGCAACACGATATTTCTATCATCCCCATTGGTAAACCTGTTGCCAATACGCCAATTTACATACTGGATGCAGGCGGCCAACTGGCACCCTTCGGTGGCATCGGCGAAATCCATATTGGTGGTATACAGGTAGCCCGTGGTTACCTGAACCTTCCTGTACTAACCGCTGAGAAATTTATAACAGATAATTACACGAAGCAGTCATTCTCACGGCTATATAAAACCGGTGACCTTGGCCGCTGGATGGCAGACGGTAATATCGAATACCAGGGCAGGATAGACGACCAGGTAAAGGTTCGTGGATACCGCATTGAATTGGGAGAAATAGAAAGCGTACTGCATCAAAGCGAATCAGTTAACCAGGCGGTAGTGCTGGCTAAGATGGACAAGGCAGGAAATACAAGGCTGATAAGTTATTATGTACCGTCGTTGGAAATAGTGAAAGCAAAAGAACGCGAACTGTACCTTGACAGAGTAGAAAACTGGAAGGACTTGTACGATACTGAATATGCAAAAACGGAAGAAAATATCGATGAGGAATTTAATCTGATAGGTTGGAACAGCAGCTTCACCGGTGAAGCTATCCCTGCAACCCAGATGCGGCAATGGGTAGACGATATCGTATCGGTTATCCTGTCAGGGCAGCCGGGAAATGTATTGGAGATAGGTTGTGGCACAGGCCTGATTTATTATCCGCTTGCAGGAAAAGTAAAAAAATATACGGGTACTGATCTTTCAAAAACTTCTATCGGACAAATAGCCGATAGGATCAGTAAAGGCGAAAGGGACTATGGCTCAACAGAATTGAAAGTATGCGCCGCACACGAAGTTGTATTACCAGAGGGTGAACAGGTAGATACGATCATCTTAAACTCTATTGTACAATATTTCCCTGGTGTGGAGTACATGGATACGGTGATGGAAAAAAGCATCGGTTTACTAAACGGCGAGGGTCGTATCGTCATTGGGGATGTACGTGATTACCGTTTGCTTGCACTATTCAGGGGCCGCCTTCAAATGCAAACCATGTCGCATTCAGTTGATATCAGCGAATTCAAATGGGCTGTTGAGCAGGAGGTATTGCGGGAAAATGAATTTTGTATTGATCCGCTTTATTTTTTCAGGCTAAAGAATATTTATCCTGAAATTACACATGTGGAAATCCACTGGAAACATGCTGATTATATCAATGAACTTTCATTGTACCGGTATACAGTAGTAATCCATGTTGGTAATAAAAATAAAATTGTTCAACCAAAATGGCAAAACTGGCAAAACGGAGAAGGCGAAAATGACATCATTGATCAAATAAAAAATAAGCAAGACTTAATAGCAATTAAGGATACCCCAAACCCACGTTTATCAAAGGAGATATTTTTAAACAATGCCTTGCAAAACGAATTGGTTGATTCCGTAGGTATCCTGCATAATGACAGTGAAGATGCTGCAACCAAACACATTACATCGGTACTTGATTTGGCTTCAGCCAATGGATACAATTATAAACTCTTACTCCATGAAGATCCGCTGAAAGTAAATATTATTCTTTCAAAAGGCCCTAATGATTCGTTCTTTCAACAGCCCCATGAAAATCAAAATAATGGAAGTATAAACCACCTTACTAATATTCCATTGTTTACGGACATAAGCTGGCAATTGCAAAAAGACCTTAAGTTGATGCTTCACCAGAAGTTGCCGGATTATATGGTTCCTTCAGAAATGATTGCGCTTAATCATATCCCGTTGACAAGCAATGGCAAAGTGGATAGGAAATTTTTGAGCCAGCGGGAAGAAAAAAGTATTATCAATGCAGGCAATTATCTCCCTCCATCTACTGTGATAGAACATTTGCTGGTAACTATCTGGAAAGAATTGTTGGGAATAGACCAGGTAGGTATTGAAGATAATTTTTTCGAAATGGGCGGTGATTCCATTTTGACAATTCAAATAGTAAGCCGCTTAAGACGTGTGGGCTATGAGCTTCAGCCGAAAGATGTTTTCATTTA
>JBDSAA010000154.1:0-44452 GCA_039922375.1 Ferruginibacter sp. | reverse complement strand
GCCCGACCTGCAGGCCGCTACACTGGATGATGTAAAAGAATTTTACGAAAAATATTATGGCGCTGCCAATGCCACTTTGGTTATTGCAGGCGATATTGATGTAGCCAAAACAAAAGAAAGGGTAAAGCTTTGGTTTGGTGAAATACGCAAAGGGCCGGCAGTAGAACCAATGAAACCGCAACCCGTGACACTGGATAAAATCAAGTCATTTTATTATGAAGACAATTTTGCCAAACTACCGGAATTGAGTATGGTTTTTCCTGCCGTAGAGCAGAGCCATAAAGACAACTTCGCATTAAATGTATTGGCAGAATTACTTAGTGGCAGCAAGACATCCCCGCTATATAAAATAATTGTGGAAAATAAAAAGCTGGCACCGGGTGCAGCGGCTTACCTGAATAGTAAAGAATTAGCAGGCGAATTTTTTATTAAAATAAGGGCCAATGCAGATACAAAACTAAACGATGTAAAAGCCGCTGTTGATGAAGCGTTGAATCTATTTGATAAAGCGCCTTTCCAGGATAAAGAGCTCCTTCCCATCAAGGCAAAATTAGAAACAAATTTGTACCAAAATATTGAGGACATATTGGATAAAGCCCAACGGTTGGGAAGGGACAATGAATTCAAAGGTGATCCCGGGTATATCAGCAAAGAGGCTGCCATGCTGCAAGCCGTTACAAAAGAAGATGTGATACGGGTTTTTAATAAATACATAAAAAACAAGCCATACCTGGTAACCAGTTTTGTACCCAAAGGAAAAAAAGACCTGGCATTGGACAATGCGGTAGCCGCCACAGTATGGGTAGAACAAGTGGTGGCAGGTGTGCAGGATGAAAATGTACAACCCGGTGAAGATGCAAGTTTTGAAAAAACAAAAACAAAACACAACCGCTCTGAACCAGCATTCGGTGAAATGCCCTTATTTAAAATGCCTGCCATCTGGAGCCATTCACTGACAAATGACTTAAAAGTGTACGGCCTTGAAAGCAATGAAATACCGCTGGTAAATTTTGAAGTTGTATTAAAGGGTGGGCACTGGGCCGATCCAATTGAAAAATCCGGTGTTGCATCCCTGCTGGCAAGTATGTTATTACAGGGAACTGTAACCAAAACAGCGGCACAGTTAGAAGAAGCCATTGATCTGCTGGGTGCCACCATTACTGTTAGTAGCGGCAATGAAGAAATGCGTATAAGAGCCACCTGCCTGCAACGAAACTTTGAACCCACTTTTGCACTTGTGCGGGAAATTCTACTACAGCCACGCTGGGACAAAACAGAATATGAACGTTTATACAAAGCGCTATTGACCAATTTGAAAGGTAGGGAAGCCAATGCTACCGCCATTGCCGGCATCAACTTTATCAAGCTTATTTATGGCGATCAGCATATACTGGGCTATCCGGTAGCGGGTACTCTACAAACCGTTTCTACCATAACCATGGAAGATCTTAAAACTTATTATAACAAATATTTTTCCCCTTCTGTTGCAGTATTTCATGTAGCCGGAGCCGTTTCAAAAGATAAAGTGATAAAGGCATTATCTGTTTTAGAAAAAACCTGGAAACCCAAACCGGTCACTTTACCCGCTTATAAAATTCCTGAGCAATCCAATGCCGGTACCGTATTTTTCATTGATGTACCAGATGCTAAACAATCGGTTTTGTATGTGGGCAAATTAGCGCTTCCAGCTACTGATCCCAACAGCTACCGGCTTGAATTTGCCAATGAGATCCTTGGCAGCGGATCAAGCGGAAAACTCACCCAGGTACTCCGCATTGGCAAAGGGTATACTTATGGCGCAGTGTCCCAATTAATAAAGGCGAAGGAAACTGCTCCCTTTATTGCTACTACCAGTGTAAGGGCTAATGCTACCTTGGCCTCATTGCAAATTATCCAGGATATGTTGAGGGACTATGAAAAAAACTTTGGTGAATCCGAAACGAGCATCACCAAAAATAAAGTCCTTAAACAGAATTCGCTTTTGTACGAAAGCCTTGCGGCAAAACTGGCAATGCTTGGTGAGATAAGCAAATACGGAAAATCATTGAAGTTCCTTGAAGAGAAACAAGAACAACTGATCAATATGCAACTATCTGATTTTAAAAAGATAATTAATGAGCAACTAAAAGAGCAGGACATGATATACCTGGTAGTAGGTGATAAAGCCACTCAGTTGGAAGAAGTGAAAAAATTGGGTAAAGCAAAATTGGTACAATTGGATATAAATGGTCAGTCACTGTAAAGCGCTCTAAATATTTTAATTAAATGCCCCGGGATAACCAGAGCTATTGCAAAATACCTTCTTAAAGGTGCAACCTTAAGCCTTTTAAGAAGGTGTTTTTTTAATAAATCTGTTCATCAAAAGGTAACTCACTACCCTGGTCTTTTTTATTAATAAGAAATTTATTTTTCCATGCTACTACAGCTGCACCCAGGGCTAAAAAAATTAACAGGGATAGGCCCTGCGATAAATTTGTTTTTTCAGAAATAAAACCAATAAGCGAGGGCCCGGTAAGAAAACCAATTAATCCGCCGGTAGTAACCATCGCAAAACCTTCTACCGTACTAACGCCCGGTATATTAGCCGAAGCGCTGAATAACACCGGCACTATGCATGAACAGCCCAGCCCAACTAAAATGTAACCTGCGATGGCGGCCACTACCACGGGAGCAAGAACCACCATTAAAAAACCTATTGCTGCCAGTAAGCAACCGGCTATCACTATTTTTTTACTGCCGATCCCGCCAATCAGGCTGTCCCCGTTCAATCTTCCGATTGTCATGGCAATAGAAAATCCTGCATAGCCAAGGCTAACCAGTTCTTTAGGCGAGTGTAAAATTTCCTTAAGATAAATGGCACTCCAGTCTGCCACACATCCTTCCGCCATAAAAGTAACCATGCAAATAAAGGAGATACCCAATATGGTTAGCGACGGCAATTTAATGCCCGACCTTGAATGAATAATATCGGTATTAGCTAAATACAGTCTTCTGTTAGAAGCAATAATGATGATAATAATGGATGCGACCATAACAATTTGCCAGCCTGAAGGAATATGAAAAGAAAATAAAATGACCGCCAGCCCGGCACTAACGGCGCCGCCCAAACTATACATCCCATGGCAGGTACTCATCAAAAGCCGGCCATACTTTTTTTCCAGTAAATTAACCGTAGTATTGGAAGCCACTCCATTTAAAAAACTAACAGCACCAAAAAAATACAAGCAGGTCCAAAACATTATCCTGTTTACGGAATTGATCTGCAGCATCATAATACAACAAATAAGCAGGTAACCGGTCAGCATCCACTTGCCTACAGGTATCTTGCTAAATACCCGGGTAGAGAGCAGCATGCCGGTAATTGCACCTAACGGTGAAAGCAATAAAGAGAGGCCAAGGCTGCCGTCGTTAAATCCAAGCCTGTGCTTAATTCCAGGAATGGAAGCGACCCAGGTACCAAACAAGAGGCTGGAGGTTGCAAACAGAAAACCCACAGCCAGTGCAGGTTTTAGTTTAATAAAGGAAGAAATATTTTTTAGCATCTAAGCGGCAAATTTACAACATTGCATCGCTGCAAAAATCTGGCTGCTTAATAAATTGCCATCAGGAAATGATCGTGTTGGAATGCATTAATAAATTCATTCAAATATCAAGGGCGCAAAACCCCGTAATCAGTTGAGGAGTTTATAAAAAATTCTATAATTAACCCGTTAATAAACCCATATTCCGCTATTTGCCTATATTAGATTAAGATTTGAACATACTAATACCGCCACGATGCCAGCCATGCAAAAAACCTACAAAATAAAAACCAATGATTTTTTTTTCACTTTTGGTGAAAATAAAATAAAAGAAATTGACCTGGTACAAAAATCTCCATCTGAATTTAATTGCATAAAGGATAACCGCTCCGTTAACGGCCATGTGCTGGAAACCGATCTCGCGAACAAAAAATTTAAAATAGCGATAGAAGGAGAAATATTTTCAGTAGAAATTCAGGATGCGTTGGATCAAATGATTGAAAGAATGAGCCAGGTGCAGGGAGGTAACAAAAAACACACAGACATAAAAGCCCCCATGCCTGGCTTAGTTTTAGAGATAGCTGTAGCAGATGGGCAGCAGGCAGCCGAAGGCGAAAAAATTTTAATTTTGCAGGCAATGAAGATGGAGAACAGCATCGTAATGCCTGCCAATGCCACCATAAAGAAAATAATGGTATCAAAAGGCCAGGTAGTAGAAAGAGGCCAGGTGCTGGTAGAGCTTGAATGAGATATTCATCACACGACTTATTAAACAGCCATTACACGAAGTATAAATTATTTTATTAACGGCTTCTATCATTCGGGTAATTCGCCCAATTCGTGTAATTCGTGCCTAAAAAAGTCAGCTACTTCGTACTAAAAAAATTCGTGCAATTAGTTTTAATCAGTGTAATTCAATTAAACCATGCAAAAAATATTAGTCGCTAACCGCGGTGAGATCGCCCTAAGAATTATGCGAACGATAAAAAGGATGGGCATCCGCTCGGTAGCGGTTTTTTCGGAAGTGGATAGAAATACGCCGCATGTTTTTTTTGCAGATGAAGCTGTTTGCCTGGGTGCGGCCCCTTCCACTGATTCTTATTTAAATGGAGAAAAAATAATTGCCTTTGCCAAACAACTGGGCGTGGATGGCATTCATCCGGGTTATGGTTTCCTGAGCGAGAATGCTGATTTTGCCCAGCAGGTGCAGGATGCAGGAATCATTTTTATCGGGCCTGATGCAAATGCCATGAGAATTATGGGCTCGAAACTAGCAGCAAAAGAATGTGTGCGCCAATATAATATACCCATGGTGCCAGGCACTGACCATGCCATTGAAGACATTGATCTGGCCAAAAAAATTGCTGCCAAAACAGGCTATCCGATTTTGATAAAAGCCTCCGCTGGCGGAGGTGGCAAGGGCATGCGGGTAGTTGAAAAAGAAGCTGACCTCGAAGATCAGATGCAGCGAGCTACAAGCGAAGCAAAAGCAGCGTTTGGGGATGGTGCAGTTTTTATAGAAAAATACGTTTCAGCCCCAAGGCATATTGAAGTGCAGGTACTTGCCGACAAGCACGGCAATGTGGTGCATTTGTTTGAAAGGGAATGCAGCATCCAGCGCCGCCACCAGAAGGTAGTGGAAGAGTCGCCCTCCTCCATTGTAACGCCTGCACTGCGTAGCGCAATGGGAGCTGCAGCAGTAATGGTTGCAAAAGCCTGCAATTATACCAGCACAGGTACCGTAGAATTTTTAGTGGATGAGCAACTGAATTTTTATTTTCTTGAAATGAATACACGCTTGCAGGTAGAGCATCCCGTTACCGAAATGATAACAGGCAAGGACCTGGTGGAAGAACAAATAAAAATTGCCAGGGGTGAAGTACTCAGTTTTAAACAGGAAGATCTTTTTATCAACGGTCATTCAATTGAACTAAGGGTATACGCTGAAGATCCGCTCAATGATTTTTTACCTTCCATTGGTACGCTGACCACTTATATAAAACCATCGGGGAATGGCATAAGAGTAGATGATGGTTATGAACAAGGAATGACCATTCCGCTTTATTACGACCCGATGATAGCTAAACTTATTGTGCATGGAAAAGACAGGACTGAAGCAATACAAAAAATGAAAACAGCTATTGCCGGGTATACAATTGAAGGTGTACAAACTACCTTGCCATTTGGGACTTTTGTGTGTGAACACGAAGCTTTTCTTTCCGGAAGGTTTGACACACATTTTATAAAGGATCATTATACTGGTGAAAAACTAAAAGAGAAGCAGCAAAACAATGCAGAACTGGCCGCCATCATTGCTTTAAAATACTGGCTGGCGGAGCAGCATAAAACACATATTGTAGAAAGCGTATCCTCCAATTGGAAAAACAGAAAGCTATAAAAATAACCAATGAAATCAAAAATTGACTTACTAAATAAAAAGCTGGAAAAAGGCAAAAAAGGTGGCGGAGAGGAGCGGATAGCTACACAACATAAAAAAGGAAAATTAACAGCGAGGGAGCGGATCAGTTTGCTGCTGGATAATAATTCCTTTGAAGAAATCGGTGCATTGGTAGTTCACCGAACCATTGATTTTGGAATGGGTGATCAACAGTATTATGGTGATGGGGTTGTCACCGGTTATGGCACGGTTAATGGCCGGCTGGTGTATGTTTTTGCCCAGGACTTCACCGTGTTTGGAGGTGCATTATCTGAAACACATGCTGAAAAAATCTGCAAGGTAATGGACCTCGCATTGAAGACCGGTGCGCCTATGATCGGGCTAAATGATTCAGGTGGTGCAAGGATACAGGAAGGCGTTAGATCATTGGGTGGGTATGCTGATATTTTTTACAGGAATGTTTTGTCTTCAGGTGTCATCCCGCAGATCTCTGCGATCATGGGCCCATGTGCCGGCGGCGCTGTTTATTCACCTGCCATTACCGATTTTACTTTAATGGTAGAAAACACGAGTTATATGTTTGTAACCGGGCCCAATGTTGTAAAAACAGTTACGAATGAAGAAGTAAGTTCGGAGGAATTAGGTGGGGCACATACGCACTCCACAAAATCCGGTGTCACACACTTAAGTGCAGCAAACGACATGGAATGCCTGGTACAGGTAAAACAATTATTAAGCTACCTGCCGCAAAATTGCGAGGACACTACACCCAAGGTCCCTTTCACGGCGGCAGACGAAACAAGGGAAATACTGCAAAATATTATTCCAGAAAATGCGAACCAGCCGTATGATATGCGTGGGGTAATTACCGGTATCTGTGATGAAGCAAGTTTTTTTGAAATCCACAAAGAATTTGCAGAGAACATTGTGGTGGGTTTTGCACGGCTCGCTGGCAGAAGCATCGGCATTGTTGCCAATCAACCCACCAGGCTAGCTGGTGTATTAGACATCAAAAGTTCAAGGAAGGGCGCCAGGTTTACCCGCTTTTGTGACTGCTTTAATATTCCCCTGCTGGTGCTGGTAGACGTCCCTGGTTTTTTGCCGGGCACCGACCAGGAATGGCATGGCATTATTACCAACGGCGCTAAATTGTTGTTTGCATTTAGCGAAGCAACGGTGCCTCGTGTAACAGTTATTACCCGGAAGGCATACGGTGGTGCATACGATGTAATGAATTCGAAGCATATTGGTGCAGATATGAATTTTGCATGGCCCAGTGCTGAAATTGCGGTTATGGGTGCACGTGGCGCCAGTGAAATTATTTTCAAAAAAGAAATTTCAGAAGCTGCCGACCCGGCAAAAAAGCTCGCAGAAAAAGAAAGTGAATACGCGGAAAAATTCGCCACACCTTACCTCGCTGCTGAGCGGGGATTTATAGACGAAGTAATACAACCTAAGGATACAAGAAAAAAATTGATAAAAGCTTTTGCTATGCTCGAAAATAAGGTGGCTGTGTTACCAAAAAAGAAGCACGGGAATATTCCTTTGTAAATTTTAAGGCCTATCATTATCCGCACGAACTATTCATGGCGAAGTGTGCCGCTTTTTACAATCAATGACGTGATATTTGCGGCAGCAAAACGCACCAAATTGAAAGCATCCTGCTTACTTTCTTCAAACGTCATGGGGCCATTGCAGATGGATGTAATAAATGTTAAACCACATTCAGCGATCATTGCATGATCTGCTGCTACCTTTCCACAAATGGCAATAACGGGAATGCCTGTTAGCTTAGTTGCAGAAGCAACAGCATGCACTACTTTGCCATTAAGTGTTTGCTTGTCGAAAGATCCCTCGCCCGTAAATACAAAAGATGCCCCCGAGAGATGATCGTTAAGTTTACTATGGCTTAAAATGATATCTGTACCTTTTTGCACTTTGCAATTTGGCAAAAGCATTAAGCCGGCCGGAGCGCCGCCTGCTGCGCCCATCCCAGGCAGATGGGCTATTGATTTGCCGGTTTGCTTTTCCAATACAGCAGCAAAATTCTGCATACCATCTTCTAACAATTGAAGTTCATTTTCTGTCGCACCTTTTTGGCTGCCATACGTAAATACCGCACCATTTTTTCCCAGCAATGAATTTGACACATCACATGCAATGATAAATTCGACATCCACAGGATGCTCCGGAAGCCGGATGGATTGTATATCTCCGAGCGACCCGCCGCAAGGATACACTTCCTGGTTATTTGAATCCAGAAACCTGTAGCCAATTGCGTTTAGGATGCCGGTTCCCCCATCATTGGTGGCACTCCCTCCCACCCCAAGTATAATTTTCGCAGCTCCTTTTTCAAGTGCTGACTTTACCAGCAAGCCCGTGCCATAACTGGAGGTTTGTAATGGATTGCGTTCATCATCTTTTAATAAAGTTAACCCCGAAGCGGTCGCCAGTTCGATGATAGCGGTTCTGCTTTCAGCATGCCATTCATATTGCGCCGTCATCGGTTTCCCAATTGCATTTACCGTTTGCTCCACAACAGCAGTGGTATGCAGGTAATGCGCCATTACTTTACCAAAGCCATCACCGCCATCTGCCAGTGGCAGCAGGATGATTTCTCTGGCAGGGTCAACCTGCAAGATACCTTCTGACATTGCCTGGCATAACTCAAATGAGTCAAGGCTTCCCTTAAATTTATCCGGCGCTATTAGAATGGTCATAAATATTGGTGTTGAACAGGCGTTTTAATGGATCAATGTTCCCGTGTAAAGTTAGTTTGAATGAGGTTGAAGCAATCATTACAGAAGGCTTTATCCTGATTATGAAAATTGGGCAATCTTGTAGATATGTGCCGGGCATCGGCTCCGCTTGAGCAGCCGGCTTAAAGCACAAACTGAATCTTTTTTATAAGTGCGGAAGTCTGTATTCCACTTACGAATGCAGCTTCTACGGTGCCGGGGTGTTCACCCGAATAAAGCGCTTCTCCTGCGAAAAATATCGTATCGTCCACGGGCGCCTTTATTTTCTGCCTTGCTACCGCTGATTGAAGCGTAGTATAACTGTAAGCACCCAACGCATAATCCTCTTTTTGCCAGTTGAAAACCCAGGCATGGTCTAATTCATTTTTTAGAAATTCAATCGCCAGGTTATAAATAGCAGCCAATGATTCAAGTGCTTTTTCTAAAATGGTTTCATCAGTTTCATTTGAAATTCCATGAGCCTTCGGCCCGCCCAGCCAACCCGTTAATAACGGAATTGGATTGGGTAACTGTGTCCACCATGTAGGAAAAAACTCATCGCTTAATATAAAGCCAGCATCTTCCTGCCAGAACGGTCTTTTAAATTTACATACCACCTTTATTACCGTACCAAAACCAATATCAGCAGCAGCCTTTTCATTAAAATGAATAGCAGGGCTAAACTGAATGTGTCCTATGCAGCCAGGGTTTTGCAGCACACTGATGGGAACGGTGATTAGTAACTTATTGACAGTATAGGTTTCACCGCTTTCCGTATTTACTGTTACGGCATCCTGCTTCCATTGCACATTTTTTACGGCTTGCCTTGTATGGATAACTGCTCCTGTTGCTTTAATGTTTTCTTCCAGGTATTTTACCACTGCAGAATAACCTGCGGGTATCCGGTAGTTGTCAAAGTCTTCTGCATCCCATTCTTTATAAAGTGCCTTAACAGATACTTTGTTAATATCCGCAAGATCAAATCCTTCGGCATAAGATTGCACGTGCCGGCGAAATAATTCATTCTCCGGTCCGGGGTAATTATGTTGTAATAGTTGCTGCAATGTAATGTCTTCCTTTACTGATTTCATTTTGCGAAGGAGCCGGTTCCAGTCTTCAGTCATTTCATCAGCCTTTTTGAAGTCACCCGCTTTCTTTCGGTACATTTCCCCGGTTACTTTTTCGTAAGCAATGTCGGCCTTTTTTAATAAATCGATTGTAACCGCCACGTTGCCATGAACGAATTCTGCACCGGCTTCAATTGTATTTCCCTGGTGTTGTATGCTGCGTAAACGTCCGCCCGTACGTTCCTGTGCTTCGAGAACCGTTACTTCAAAATCCGTCAACAGTTCCTTTGCGGCAATCAACCCGGCGGCCCCTGCGCCGACAATGAGAATGGATGGTTTGACCATAAAAAAATGGCTGCGAATATTGCGCCAATTTAGATGTTCTATAAAATATTTGGAAACCTTTGATAACTTTTTTGACCATTACCGCACAAAAAAATAAAGTGCCTTTAAAAGCACTTTATCATCAAACGTTAGGTAATAATTTTAATCTCCGTTAAAGCTTTGGCTTTGGGGGCAATGGAGGAAGCGGTGGAAGTGGTGGGGCCGGTGGACGACGGCCGCGATTGGGCCGATGCCGTGGATGTGGCGGTAACAGGGGGCGTTTCTTTAAGTGCCCATGGTGTTTTTTCCTGTGCTTTAAGTGTTTCTTTTTTTGCACAATCTCCTTCTTCTCTGTTTTTACTTCCATGGCATAGCCGGCACCCCATGTAAACGCAAAGACCATCACCAATACGATCAATTTTTTCATAATTATTTTATTTCATTTTGAATAAATAACAACCTGTTGAAGTTACGCTTCTTTACGGTGTAAAATGGTTTCATTCAGTTCCATGCAACAACAGAGCCAAGGTACCGGGCAATTATTTTTTAACAACAATCTTTTGAATTGTTTCGCCATCGATACTTTTCACTTTTACAATATATACGCCCGCTTTTTGTATTGCCAGATCATTAAGAGCCAAAACATTGTCTCCCTGCATTACGGGTATCTGTATTGTTTTAACCAGCCGGCCTGCCATGTCTGACAGGTAAATAGCCACTATCGTTGCCGTCGGTGAGTGCAGCGATAGCCAGGCTTTTCCCTGCACTGGATTAGGAAATATCAGGGGTGCTTTTTTGCTAACATTCAAAGACCTTGATAAAATTGTATTGCTGTATTTGTTTGCCTCATTTTTACCAATGACCCTTATCCGATAGAACTCCATGGGTTCATTTTTATCAGAAAGATAACTGAAAGTATAATCCGAAAGATGGGCTTCCCCATTTGCAGGCACAGTGGCCAGTTCTTTAAATATCCTGTTATCAGTGCTATACTCGATCACATAATTTTTGGCCTGCCCGTTATTGCTGGCCTGCCATTTTAATGAAGTATATTTTCCATTACAAGACGCATCAAATTTTGTAATATTTACATTTAAAACAGCACAAACCGAATCAAATAAAATGGTGACGGAATCCATAGCAAAAGCGGGGCATTGGGCATGGAGCTGTTGCAAAACATAATAAGTTCCCGGTTTATCAACAGTAATAACGCTGTCTGTTGTTGAACCTACGATATTTCCATCAAATGTAGTCCACGTATAAACAGAGGTTGGCAGGGCATTGTAGACACTAATGGTAGTCAGCGGCATGGTGTCGCAAAAATATTTTACAAAAGCATTCGCATCCACTTGCGAATAATCAAACATGCTAAAAGGCGCTATAAAATCCTTTAGTTCCGCAGTAAACGAAGTAGATGCCCTTGATTTGATCAATACCCTTCTAAAAGGCGTACCACAGGCATTGGTTGAGAAGGAGGCTGGTTCAATCCCCAGTTTGGTCAGGTTTACCGAAAACTCCATAAACTGGCGTGGAATATAAGAATTTACTACACTATTGTCGCCACGGATCAAAGCATATGGCCCTGCCCATGTAGCTGCAGCGCTGTTAAGAATGCCCGTGTAAAATGTACCGGCACTCTTGGGCAAAATATTGGCGTAACCATACAACGCCCCGTTGCCGTCACCATCAAAATCACCGCCCCAGGTGAAGGTGGTGGGTGTAATGCTCAGAGATGTTTTTTTAACCCATATCCTGGCTTCAACGAGTGTTAACGATGAACTGCTGAATTCGGCGGTAAATATGATATCGCCTGGGCTAAGGATATTTCCTGCCGCATCAAATACCCATGAGGTATGCCCGGCATCGGGGCCATAGCCGTTGAAACTTAAAGAAGCACGATCATAAGCGATATTCGTTTGGTATAATTCGAAATCAAAATACCTGCTGCCAGTGGTATTTTCAATCGACAGGCCTCCAAACATCCATAAGGAATCCGTTGGATTAGGGCCAGCTCTCCGCACATGGGTAAACGCATCCAGTATCTCATTTTTATCTGGTACAGACTGTGCTATCGGCGTACTCCACAACACGGGCGACATGCCGTTCTTATTACTGCCCGAGGCAAAAATAGTCGAATCATCTCCATGAAAATCCCGGTGAAAAACCGCATCCAATAACAAGTTATTGTTGACCACCGTATAAGGAGCCTGGTGCATGAGGCGTGAAAAAGACTTTGTACGGTTGGCGGGATTGCTTATATACCCAGCTACCATAGCCGCAGCGCCGGTAGTATCTATTATGAACTGCCCCGTGCCCGGGTGGCCATCAAGATACCAGTCATCCACGGAAGATTGTGGCGCATTATTGAAGTAATTGGCACTTAGGTCGGCCTCTATACCGAAGTTTGCCCTTACCACAGGAGTAGTAATTTGCCCGGTGGCAAACTGTATGTTAATAGCAATAAATAAAAATAGTAGAAGTTTCTTCATAGGGTTCACTTTAAAAGTGATATAGGATTAAACACTCCACCGATCTGTTAATGGAGATAAAATAATTCACTAGTGTCTATCAAATCTTTCTGCGTATAGGCCACGCCGTCACCGGTAGCAGCAAGCTCAACGACGCGACTACCGATGCAACATATCCCATTTGCAATCCTGCCTTTACGAGCTGTTCCAATACAATTAACCCTACTACCGGTCGACAGTCTTTGGATCGTGTTGCCCCTTAGCAAGGTGCCCGAACTTATAAATTTAAATACTATTATTGTTGGTGTGATGAAAGAAGCGCCCGTTGATCCTTGTTTAAATACAGGCAGGATGGGCAAACTGAAACTGATACAGCGGGTAGAGGTTTTCATTTATCAGCATTTTAAAGTTCCTGATCCATTTGGCCCGGGTCCTAAATCGGCCATTCAACATTTAGCTACCAATAGCATTGGGTGAACAACAAATGGAGGTTTTTAACCAGGTAATAATTGAGTAACGGATAAAAATTGGCCTGAGTACCCTGATCAAACAAAAAAAAGGACTTTTTATTGTACTGGGTATAAAGTTTTTTTCAACAAATAAAAGTGAGCATACATCTGCAGGTTACAAAACTGCAAATAGCTATGCCTGATCGCCTAATGCCAACGCTTATTTTTTAACGACCCGGCCCTATTCGGGAAAGACCAATGCTGGTGAGTAGTTTATTTATCAATTAACCTTAAAATATAACTGTAAGCGTATTTTTTTTCCAGCAAACGGTATGGAGTGTGCGGTAATGCGCCCCAGCTATTATCCCCGCCCACTCCTCTTTGCTTAAGGTCAATGTGTAGAAAAACCTCTTTTCGTGGTTTTATATCTGCCCAATGCTGCTGTTTTTTTGTAACCCCGGGATCAAGGTCCTCCGCTTTATTATTAGTAGCGCTAAAACAGATCGGCTGAATGCCCTCTATGCGAAGGCCCCTTCCTTCGTTATTGGTAAGCGTTAGCCAGCGTATGTCTGTTTTATATCCGTTCTCCTGCGGACGAATATAATTGCGGGTTGCCTGCTGCTCAACATCATCCTTATACATGCCTACAAAGGAGGCTGTATTTCTGTCGCTATAATTTTCCCCCGGCCCACGGCCATAATATTGAAGCTTGCTAAACCCTGACTGCAATTGCATACGCATGCCGAAGCGGGGCAGTTCGGGCAGGTTTCTGCCAGTCATATCAACAGAAGCAGTTATAAGTACGGCCCCATCGTTTTGTATAAGATATTCCACGGTGTAAGGCACATGAATGCCGGACAATTCATATTCCACTTTTATAGGTAATCCTGCTGCCGTTTGTTCACCTGCTGTAATATTTATCTTTTGCAAATTGCTGTGTGCATTGCGCCAGATGCCCAGGTGCTCTGGCATATTGCTGCCAAAGTCATTGTCTGTTGGGGCTCTCCAGAAATATGGCTCAGGATATTGATCAATAAAAGATTGGTCATCATTGATAGCATAGCGTTGTAGCCGGCCCGTGGCCATATTAAATCTGCCGGTAACCTTACCTGAAGTGAAAATGATATCGCCATCTTTCTTTGTAACCTGCAATGTGCTTTCGGGTTGAGTCGTTTTTGCAAAATAATCACCGGCGGTTTTAAATTGTTCTCTTGCTATTTCATGCCCGGCAGGTACTAAAGCCGTTGCATTCTTCGTGTATGCGAACAGGTTCAGGTAAAATTCGGTGCCTTCTGGTGATTTGATTGAGGGAATATTTAATGAGATGTCTTTTTGCTGATGGGGTGCAAGGCTTAATGAGAATGTATCTTCTTTTGCCATTTCACCGTTGCGCATCAATTGCCATTTAAATTTATATTGCGCAAGGTTTGTAAAATCAAAAAGGTTTGTAACTGTAATAAATCCTTTAGCAGCGTCCTTCGCACTGAATAATATATTCTGGTAAACTTTTTTTACCTCGTTGATCCCCGGATGTACACTTCTGTCTGCAGCTATTAAACCGTTGGCGCAAAAATTTTCATCATTTTGCAGTGCATATCCCCCAAGGTCGCCACCATAGGCCCAATAGGTTCGGCCATCCGGCGTTTTTGTTTTCATCCCCTGGTCAACCCAATCCCAGATAAAGCCACCCTGCATTTTTTTGCTGCTCATGATCACATCCCAATACTCCTGGAAATTCCCGTTGCTGTTGCCCATTGCATGAGAATATTCACACATAATGTAAGGGCGGGGTTTATTGGACGCTGCATATGATTTCATCGATCCTATACCCGGATACATCGGGCAAACAATATCGGTGTTCCAATCTTCACCAGCGGATTCAAATTGAACATAACGCGTTTTATCCCTTTCTTTTATCCACGTATAGGCGTCATGAAAAACGGCTCCATTACCAGTCTCATTTCCCATTGACCACAAAATAACAGATGGGTGATTTTTATCCCGCTCAACCAAACAGTGGATACGGTGCAAAAAAGATGGCGCCCACAGGGGCAAATGTGCAGGATGCCTGGCAGTATCGTAGCGCCCCTGCAATCCTGCACCCATTCCATGTGTTTCTATATTGGCTTCATCTACAAGGTAAATTCCATATTCATCACAGAGCTTATACCATAGCGGATCATTGGGGTAATGGCTTGTGCGTACCGCATTGATATTGTACTGTTTCATCAGTTGAATATCTTTTGTCATCAATACCCTGGTGGGCACATGCCCTTCTACATCATCATGCTCGTGCCGGTTAACCCCATGCACGTAGGTGGCAATACCATTAATAAAAAGCTGTGAATTTTTTATCTCTACTTTTCTAAAGCCAATTTTTGAGCCTGTTACGCCCAATACCTTTTCCGCATTGTCTTTCCACGTGATGATGCAATCATACAGGTTAGGAAATTCGGCGCTCCATTTCGACGGATTAATTACTGTCCCACTAAATGAAAGGGTTTGAGCCGAATCGTTGCCGGCTATAATTTTTTGCTGGCTGCTGTACACAGGTTTCCCCGCTTTATCCTGGACTTCCACATGCACGGTACCTCCCTTGATTTTATTGCCGGAAAATTTACGCAGTTCAATTTCCGCATTGAACAATCCATCCGTATAATTTGCATCCAGGTCGCTTTTCAAAAAAAAGTCCCATACTGATACTGTTGGAAGCGCATACAAAAACACATCCCTTTCTATACCGCTTATACGCCAAAAATCCTGGCCCTCCAGGTAGCTGCCATCGTGCCAGCGAAATACCTGCACAGCCAATACATTTTTTCCCTTAACAAGATAAGGGGTGATATCAAATTCTGCAGGGGATTTGGAATTTTTAGTCATACCCACCTTCCTGCCATTTACATATACAAACGCACAACCGGTAATGGAACCAAAATGAATCAGTACTTGCTTTCCCGTCCAATTGGCAGGAATGGTAAACTGTTTGCGGTATGAGCCCACGGGATTGTTTTCGCCTATGAATGGCGGATTTTTCGGAAACGGGTACACGATGTTCGTATAAATAGGAATTCCGAAACCCTTTAATTCCCAATTTGAGGGAACCTTCATATCATGCCATTTGGAATCATCCAGAACTGTTTGATAAAAGTTCACTGGCCTGTCTGCATATTTATCTGTGTAAATAAACTTCCAGGTACCATTGAGGGATTGATAATAAGGTGACCGGCTGTAATCATCTTTTTTTACGTCAGCAGCATTGTTAAAGATCATGCCCGTAGCATGCGATTTTTCTTTATTCTGATGAACAAGGGCAGGATTCTCCCAATCATTTAATTGCTGTGCATAACAATAATTGAACAACAGAATAACGAGCAAGCATATCCGTATCATAGGTATTTATTTATTTATTTATTTATTTACATTCAAGCGAAATTAACACCTATATAATAAAATGAACGCGTTAATCTAAGAAGAGGAATCAATAATAAATGAAGATATCAATACAATGCAGTTTCATGGCTGACTATAATTTTTAGCCTGATGATGTAAATCATTTGCCGGCAATGTGAAATCATGTATATCACTGCAATGCGTAGGGTAACTATCGCAATTCTTCAAACACACCCGTCAACTTATTTTTCCTTACATTATTCCAATTGAAATACCTTCCGTTCATTGCCACATATACGCCTGGTGGTAAAGCCTGTACAAAAGCTAGTGCGCTGCCCAGGTTAAACAATCCGTCAGAGCTACCAAACTTGATGGGTATCATGGCACCTGTAAGAATAATTGTTTTATTGCTGATGGCGGGCCCAAGTATTTTGGCCGTTTCTTCCATTGTATCTGTTCCATGAGTGATTATAATCTTGTCTTCATCGCTGTGCTGGCATTGATACACTATCAGTGCCCGGTCTTGTGCTGTCATTTCCAGGCTATCGATCATCATCAGGGTCCTGATTTCAACCGGCACTTTATTTCTGCCCATTTCAAGCAGGTCGTGCAAATGAGTATCCTTGAAATACAACTTGCCGTTGATCTCATTGTATTCCTTGTCAAACGTTCCGCCCGTGATAAAAATTCTAATAGCCATAATACTGATTTGATTACAAAATTAGCTTTCAGGACGCTGGATTTTGATAAAGATTCCACAGGTCTAATGAGAAAAATCTATTTGGTAAATATTTGGCCACAATTTACCCGTTACGTATACTTTATCTGTTGCTGCATCAAAAGCAATTCCATTTAACACATCGGCAGACGGGTACTTATTTTTTGCTTCAAATGTCAACGAGGCCAGGTCAATTCTCCCAACTACTTTGCCGGTGGACGGATCAATTTTAACGACAAAATCAGTAAGGTAAATATTGGCGTATATAAACCCTTTTATGTACTCCAGTTCATTCAAATTATCAACAGGCAACCCATTTTCAGTGACGGATAAAACGCGGACTGGTTTCAACGCTACGGTATCCAGGAAGGTCAATTTATCCGTGCCGTCACTTAATATAAGTTCTTTGCCATTTGTGGTAAAACCCCAGCCTTGTTTATTGGCATAACTAAAGGTACCGATCTGCTTAAATGTTTTAAGGTCATAAATAAAACCTACCTGGTTGGTGTAGGTAAGCTGGTATAGCTTACTGTTTAAAATAACAATGCCTTCGCCAAAATACTTCGATCTGTCTATTTCTATCTTCTTATCTATTTTACCTGTTGGCAGATCAACAATGCCGATAAGTGATTTTGTTTGAGGATGATCTTCCGGCGAGCCGGTGCTTTCAAAAAGCTTATCCTCATGAATTAAAAACCCTTCGGTATACAAGCTCGTATCGTGTGGGAAAAATTCTTTAACCGCGTAATTGATAACGGGGGTTGAAGACCCGGATTGGGTGCTTTCCTGTTCAGTTGAGCTTGAATTATCACTGCAACTAAATAACGTTGTAAATACAACCAGGAGCGAAAAAAATAATTTCATTTGTAGGTATATGGATGAAAGTTTTGTGCCCACCCGGTGTCATTGAACGAACGGATAGTAAATATTTAAAAACAAAGTGGTGCAATATACGGTTTAGCTTTTTTTAGCCGGTGCAGTTGTTTAAAATACACGGGAATATTAAACAGCATTGACCTCAATTCTATCACCGTGAGATTCGGGAGTGGATATCACGAGGAAACGCAGATAGGCAGCACCATTATTTGATATTTTGTGAGGTAACCCGGGAGGCACATGCATTGTTTCGCCGGCGGCTAAATGAATTTCCTTTTCTTCCAATTTAAAAGTTGCTTCCCCGGATAAAATATAAAACAGTTGTTGAGCTTGTTCATGGTAATGAAGATGCTCAGAAGAATCGGGGTTCATGCGTTCTTCGATCACACTTAGCTCATCGTTTTTTAGTAAATGCCAGCCATGATTGTTTTGGCCCCAAATATAATGATCGGCATTATTAACAGACACTACCTTTCCGGTTTCCATTTTGTAAATTTTATTTGAATGTTCTTTGAGTCTTCACAGCTTCCAGTCTACCGATTCATTAAGCGTTACGCCTGCGGATAAACGAATAGCTACCTTAGAATTTTTGAATAGTAATCCAGCTTTTCCAACTCTGTTTTTGTAAGGCTTCCAATACCGTTTTGATGGATCTTTTCAAGTATGAGATCAATTTCCTGCTGGTGATCAATTTTCTCTTTAGGAACCACCTGTGCAGCTGCAGGAGACTTGGTACGCTGATCCCAAAAATTATTATTCACCAAGATAAAACGTGGCATGGAAACAATGATAAAAATAAAAAAAATCGTGGGAATGGTAATACAAAGGATCGGCAAATAATTATTCGAAAGCGATGAAGGCGATAACAAAATCGCTGCTACAAGGCCTGCCAAACCACCCGCCAAATTCGCCTCATGGCCAATATTGTCTCTTTGTGATTTAATTCCATAAAGTGAAAACAGAACATATAGAAACCCATAAAACCACACAGGTATCGGAAAATGTATTCCTAAAAAACCAATTTCAAAACCTGGGAATAACGCGATGGTGGCAAATAAAATCCCTGTTATGGCGCCGGTAGCTCCCGAAGCATTATAATTACCGCGGTGCCGGTAAATAAAAAGTGCAAACAGGTTTCCGCCCAGCAAGCTTGCAAAGTAGACCACCAGGTATTTTGCTCCTCCCAGCTGTAGTTCAAGCCCCCCGCTAAGAAAGCAAAGTGATGCAATGTTTACGGCCAGGTGCAGCCAGTTCACATGAAAAAAGCCAGCCGTTATCAACCGTTCATGATTTTTGTGTACCAGTACTTCTTTTATCTTAAAATTAAACCGCTCAAAGGAAAGTCGGTCGTTAAGTCCCTGCACGGAACAAAAAATATTTGCGATCATTAATAAAAGCGTGGGTATGCCTATTTCTGTCATGAATATCTTTTTTAATTATTGATCAACATATTTTAATCATCAAATTTTATTTTATATGCAAGTGTGGCCCAGCCATAGATGGCGTTAGTCATTCAATTGCAAATTGTTGCTCTTTCAAAATGGCGAGTGAAAAAATTGGTAATAATCAAACAATTATTACCAGGAGAAAGTTTATACACTCTAAGATAACCAAATTTTTAAAATACATTCTTGCTGGTCCAAGGTTCACCATCGATTGTTACAAATCACCGCTAAAACGAAGCCGGCATTCTTTTTATAGGGATATGCTCAATAGTTTATTATTGATGATAACTTACGTTGATACTCCAAAAAGGTTTTTATTTTAAAAAAAATGTTTTGCATTTATGGCCTGCATGTCGATTTTGTTAAGATTTTATTTTGCTAAATATTTTAAAAAACTTATCGTGCTTTTCAAAAATCCATTCCTATTGATGCCACACCAAACCATTAATCAACTACCAACAATATGCCAAATCAATTAATAATTCCATTATCTCCGGATACTTTTATTTCAAATAAAAATGGGCTTAAAATAGTTTGTATTTTATTATTATCAACCTTCTAATGACCCACCCAAAAAATAAACTCCGCAATCATTTTATACATACCGGTCAAACACAATCCGTCTGGCTTACAGCACCAATCAAATTGTAACTTCATAACTTTGACCAAACCAGTTAACAATGACCAAGCTTTCCATTAACATTAATAAGATCGCCACGTTAAGAAACAGCCGCGGTGGCAACAACCCCGACCTGGTGGAAACTGCCCTGGATATTGAAAGGTTTGGAGCGGATGGTATCACTGTACATCCCAGGCCAGACGAACGCCACATACGGTATGCCGATGTGTTTGCTTTAAAAAAAGTGATTCGCACAGAATTTAATATTGAAGGGAATTGCACTGAAGACAAATTTGTACAACTGGTACTAGCCAACCAGCCTGCGCAAGTGACTTTAGTACCTGACACCCTCGGGCAAATCACCTCCAATCATGGATGGAATACAATTCAACACAAGAATTATTTGGTAGAAATGATAAGCCTGTTTAAAAGAGCAGGCATCCGTACTTCTATTTTTGTAGACCCTGTAATTGAAATGGTGGAAGGAGCTGCTGCTACGGGTACAGACAGGATAGAATTGTACACCGAAAGTTATGCAAAACACTATGCCGAAGGTAGAAGGGAGGTCGCAATAGCGCCTTTTATAGCGGCCGCACAAAAAGCCAACGAATTAAATATAGGTATCAATGCAGGCCATGATCTTGATCTTCAAAACCTGCAATACTTTGCGCAAAACATACCTGGTTTAGTGGAAGTTTCCATTGGCCATGCAGTGATATGTGACGCTTTATATTTAGGCATGGAAAATACTGTGCAGTTGTATAAAAGACAGTTACAAAAAAATGTAACAGTATAGTTGATGTATTTAAACAAACAGTGCGACCCTTTTTTATAGCGTTATTTTTCAAATAAAAAATCCTCCCATATTTCTATGGAAGGATCTAACAATAACAATAAAATATCTTAACCCAGGTAAGCTTTTAATGCACCGCTGTACCTTGCTTTTTGTAAACGTTTGATGGCCCTTTCTTTGATCTGGCGGATACGCTCTTTGGTGAGGTCGTATTTTTGGCCAATTTGTTCGATGGTAACTCCATTTTCGCCATCCAATCCGAAATAGGCATTTACGATCTCTGCTTCTCTTGGACTCAATGATTTTAAAACCCGGCGGATCTCGTTTCTTAATGAATCATGCATTACATCTTCATCTGTATCATCCCCACCCTGTAGCAGGTCACCCATAGCCACGTCTTCCGCCTCATGCACAGGTGCATCCAGTGAAGTATGACGGGTATTGCTTTGAAAAATATTATTGATCTCGGTTTCACTCATCTCTAATAGTTCTGCCAATTCTTCAGTAGAAGGCTCACGTTCGTGTTCTTGTTCAAAGGCCATATAAGCTTTGTTAGCCTTATTATATGTGCCAATTTTATTTTGTGGGAGACGAACCAGCCTGCCTTGTTCTGCCAACGCCTGAAGTATTGATTGGCGTATCCACCAAACAGCGTAAGAAATAAATTTGAAACCCTTTGTTTCATCAAAACGTTGTGCTGCTTTAATCAGGCCAAGATTACCCTCGTTGATAAGATCGCTAAGCGATAAGCCCTGGTGTTGGTATTGCTTGGCAACCGATACTACAAAACGAAGGTTTGCCTGCACCAGTTTGTCCAGTGCCCGTTGGTCACCCATTTTTATCTTTTGGGCCAAAATGGTTTCCTCCTCCGGGGTGATCATCGAGATTTTGGAAATTTCCTGCAGGTATTTTTCAACCGCTTGTGAGTCACGGTTGGTAATCTGCGTTGCGATCTTAAGTTGCCTCATTTTTTTGTATTAAATTCAGAATATCTAACGTTTTATGACAATATTTGTTGACGGAATGTTGCAAGGGAATGGTTAAACTATAAAATATGCTAAAAATTAGTTTGCAAAGTTACTGATCTTCTCTTATATTTCACAGCATTGTTAGAAAAATGGGCAAATAAGGCATAACTAATTGGCATTATTTATAGTAAACATGATGGAACGAATTAATGTAACGATTTCAGCTAATCTATTCCCCGTTAAATAGTCTTACAATTATCAGGCTAAAACGCCTTTCCGTGCAAAATGATTTGATGTTATATTTGCCGCATGATAACAGATCTCCGTTCTGACACTTTTACCAAACCCACACCTGCTATGCTCGACGCTATGTTTAAGGCCGAGGTGGGTGACGATGTTTTTGGAGAAGACCCCACTACCAATCAATTAGAGGCAATAGCAGCTGCCATTTTTCACATGGAGGCCGCCTTATTCTGTCCCAGCGGCACCATGACCAACCAAATAGCCATTAAATGCCATACCCAGCCTGGTGAAGAAGTGATCTGCGATAAATTAAGCCATGTGTACATTTATGAAGGCGGCGGGATAGCTTTTAACAGTGGCTGCCAGGTGAAGGCCCTGGAGGGAGAAAGAGGAAGGATCACTGCTGAAGATATAACAGCGGCCATTAATCCAACAGACATTCATAAGGCCAAAACTTCGCTGGTAAGCCTTGAAAATACTGCGAACCGTGGTGGAGGCAGTTGCTATGAGTTCGAAGAAATTGGGCTGATAAAAGAAGCCTGTTTGCAAAACGATCTTAAACTTCACCTGGATGGTGCAAGGTTATGGAATGCGCTGGTTGCTAAGGGTGAAACACCAGCACAATACGGAGAAGTTTTTGATAGCATTTCTATCTGCCTCAGCAAAGGATTGGGTGCACCGGTTGGAAGCCTGTTGTTAGGTAAAGCAGATTTTATTCAAAAGGCCAGGAGGGTCCGCAAAGTTTTCGGGGGTGGCATGAGACAGGCAGGCTACCTGGCGGCAGCTGGTATTTATGCATTGGAAAATAACATAAGCCGGTTAGCAGAAGATCATTTACATGCGAAACAAATTGCAGCAGCGCTGATCAAAAAAGATTTTATAGGCAAAATAATGCCAGTGGAAACCAACATAGTAATCTTTGAAGTGAAGGACCGGTTCAAAGCAAAAACCTTTGAAGCGGAACTCGAAAAATCGGGCATCAGAAGCATTGCTATTTCGCCCTCACAGGTAAGGATGGTTACACATCTTGATGTAACCAAAGAAATGATGAAAAATCTCCTTTCGCTTCTTAATGACTTATAAGAAAGTATAACATCCCACCTGGCATTGCAAAAAAAACTGGATATACGGTAACATGTGCCAATTGCGAAAAATAACTTTAGTCCTTATTCTCCTTTTTTTAACTCGAAGCTTCGCCTCCGCAGCCGGCGGGGCTGCGTAACTGGAACGCCGCTGCTTTTGCTTCTTTCAAAAATGATGCTTCGCCATTTTTGAATTCCGGATTTGCCGGAACCGAACCAAAAGAGCGGCTTATCCAATTACTGTTTTAAACTCGGAACATAAATCATTGACTTCATTAATATTTTGTTTCTAACTTAAAGCAATAAAAACATTTTAAAGAAAACAGGGTATCTCTAGCCGATGCTTTAAGGCTTTTACGGCCTCGAAAAAATAACGTTAAGAAAATTTATAAGGCTGGCTGTTAAGAAATGAAATAATGTTACCGAAGCACGGCTTTGCTGTTAGTTTGTAAGTCGCACAAAAGCTCATTCATATTCAACAGATCGAACTTAATTTCATTTTAGCCAGGCTTATTAATTTTTAGTTATTTTTTTGCAGCCTTGGCTTTTTTGTTTTTTTTTGTATCAAGACAAAAAAGAAAACAGGGTATACCTGACGGGTAACTCGCTACCCGTTACGAAGTCAAATCGGAACTTCGCCTCCGCAGTGGTGGTGCTGCATAACCGGACCGCCGCTACTGTTGGTTCTTTTATCCCGGGAGCCGAACCAAAAGAGGCGGATTATCCAGTTATTGTTTTAAACTCATAACATAAATCATTGAGTTCATTAATACTTTGTTTCTAACTAACAGCAATAAAAAACATCTCAAAGAAAAAAGAAAACAGCGTCTGCCAATCAATTGCGCCTTTACGGGAAAGTTTATATCCCCATAAGATTTATAATTTACCATTAGGTCAATCACCGCTCTTTGTGTAACAAACTTTATCTTCGTTTGCCATTCAATTTTCACATTAATAAGGCTCAACTATGTTTCCAAAAATCAACCCAACGTCCACTCCTGCCTGGCAGGCATTATCACAGCACTTTGATGAAATAAAAAACGTACAGATGAAAGAACTGTTTGCAGCAGATGCAAACCGGTTTACCAAATTCTCTATTCGGACAAATGATATTCTTTTCGATTATTCTAAAAATATTATAACAGAAAAAACGAAGGAACTTTTATTGCAATTGGCATACGATTGCAAATTGCCTGATGCTATCAGGGCAATGTTTGAAGGTGAAAAAATCAATGAGTCAGAGAAGAGAGCTGTTTTGCATACAGCGCTTCGCAATTTCTCTGGCAAGGCGGTGTTGTTTGAAGGAAACGATATTATGCCGGGCATTAAGGCAGTGTTGCAACAAATGCAAATTTTTTGCACAAAAATTCATTCAGGTGAATGGAAAGGTTATACTGGAAAAAAAATAAAATTCATTGTTAACATCGGTATTGGCGGCAGTGACCTTGGCCCGGTAATGGTGACCGAAGCGTTGAAACCATATTGGGTGGAAGACATTGAAACTTTTTTTGTAAGCAATGTCGACGGAACGCATATTGCCGAAACATTAAAAAAAGTAAATCCTGAAGAGACATTGTTTTTGATCGCCTCTAAAACTTTTACTACACTTGAAACCATGACCAATGCACATACGGCAAGGGAATGGTTTTTAAAGGAGGCAAAGGATGAAACTTTTATCGCCAAACATTTTGTTGCGTTGAGCACCAATGAGGCCGATGTTGTAAAGTTTGGTATTGCACCGGAAAATATGTTCATTTTTTGGGACTGGGTGGGAGGAAGATATAGTTTATGGAGTTCAATTGGATTATCTATTGCATTGACCATTGGCTACAATAATTTCGAAGAATTGCTGAAGGGTGCCCATGAAGCGGATAACCATTTTGCAACTACCTCTTTTGAAAAAAACATACCGGTGATAATGGCATTGCTGGGCATTTGGTACACAAATTTTTTCGGTACGTCCTCCGAAGCCATCCTTCCGTATGACCAATACCTTCATAGGTTTGCAGCTTATTTTCAACAAGGGAATATGGAAAGCAATGGCAAATATGTGGACCGAAATGAGTCAAATGTTACTTATGCAACAGGCCCTGTTATCTGGGGCGAACCTGGCACCAATGGGCAGCATGCTTTTTACCAACTGATACACCAGGGCACTCAAATAATACCTTGCGATTTTCTAGCCCCCGCCATTTCACATAATCCCGTCGGGAACCATCATGAAATATTGATGAGTAATTTCTTTGCTCAGACAGAAGCACTAATGAATGGCACCGGTAACGACAACCCCTACAGGGTTTTTAAAGGAAACAGGCCAACCAATTCTTTTTTAGTAACTAAGGTGACGCCGTTTGCATTGGGTAAACTGATTGCCTTTTATGAGCATAAGATATTTGTGCAGGGTGTTATCTGGAACATCTACAGTTTCGATCAATGGGGGGTTGAACTGGGCAAGATATTAGCCAATAAAATTTTACCGGAATTAAAAACCGCCGGGCCGGTTGGCACCCATGATTCTTCCACCAACGGACTTGTAAACAGCTTTAAAGAAATGAAAAAATAAATAGGCTTCGTGCCTTTAGCACAGGCAGGCAAAAAAATTCCTGCCTGCATAATATGCAGGCAGGAATTCATAAAAAAAGGATCAAATATTTACACGGATAATTGTATCGGCGGATTGAATATTGATCTCTTTTGTAACGGTGTTACTATCTTGTTGAATCTGCAATACATAACGGCCGGGAATCACAATACCTGATACAAAGAATTCTCCTTTTTCATTAGAAACAGAAGCTATGTCATTGAATTCATGAGACCCCTCTTTGATCATAACAATGGCATCTGCAACAGGTCGGCCTGCCTTATTTTGTATGATCCCTTTTATAGAACTGCTTGTTTGCATATGCTTTTCTTTGCTGAGTATAAAATAGCCGGCCATCACCAGTAATATTATAGAGGTGGGTAAAATAACTCTTTTGAAATTTGCCCTCCTTTCCATTTTATAAACCCTGGTTCTTCCATAACTGGATGTTATTAAATACAGGCGTAACGATCCTGGTGGCGGAATTTCCGGAAAGGTGCCCGTTGGTATGAATACCTACGCAAGTGCGAACCTCTCCCACTTTTATCCATACAGGAGCGCCACTTTGCCCACCCATTGTATCGATGTCGTATGTAATCACCCTGCTGGTAAGCGATTTAGGTTTTAATGCCATAAACCATTGCTGGTTGCCGCCTTTATCACCGGGATAACCAGAGAGGTTAAGTACAGAAGCCATCAGGTAGGCATCATCTTTTACCCCAAAGCCAAAATAACCAGTTCTGTCGCCCGGCCGGCAATTGGCAGGAAGTATGATTGCACCATAATCAAAATCCCTGTTTTTGTTTACTGTCCAGCCCGTAACACTTCTTACATTGCTGCTCGTGCATGAACCAAAAGGCCGGGAAGCATCATTTAAACCGGGGATTACCTCAATGCTCTTGGCCCATCCGCCATGATCGTGCATAAATACACAATGTCCTGCGGTCATTACAGTTCTTGGGGCTACCAGCCACCCGGTGCCGATCCACTTCGAATTGTCCTGGGCTGTAATCTTCAAGGCACAAATTGCTCTCCACGGATAAGTAGTGGTGGCCGTTACTCTCACCCTGTTGTCAGTCCCAATGATCACTTCAGTTGCCGCCGCTTCCAGCCGGGGTATGAGTTCTGAATAACTGGCATATAAAGCATCCATCGGAACGCTTTCCAGCAAAGGTGACTCAAACCCCGTCTCTTCCAAAACCGCTTCAGATTCGAAAGATGCAGACCCCTGTTGATTGGATACTACCTTATCCCCTTCGCCAGGCCTTAATATGGTTGCCCCCTCCACATCTTCTACTTCAGTCTCTGACAGTTGTGCCGATGCATTTTGTTGCATATAGCTTTGCTCAAAGGTTGTTTTTACCGGCTCATAGGATGGATTTTCAGTTAAAGTTTCAGCATGGGAATGTCCGTTGCCGTTTCTTTCAGACAAGCTTTTGGATTTCATAACAAAAAATTTAATGATTAAAAAAATTGGTTACAGCAATCGCATGCGCATGTGTACATTAACAGAAAAATTTGGAACGGGACGAATTGAAGCTCATTTCTTTTAAGTCTATATGTGGAGGGTAAAAAAATCGGCTAATGATCTTAATTAACTTCTATTACAGCTCTTATATTACATGCGAACCTGGCTAAAGGTGTTATTAAAAGCGATAAGCTTAACGGGGAGGATAGAAACTATCGCTGATAATATGGTGTATAACTCCATGCTATTAATCAGTTCAGTTTTTTGAAAGAGCGCTACTGAAATTAAGTTGTTGAATCTTACTATTTCTGTTGTTACTGTTCCATACAACAAACAATTGCGAAGGCTAAGGTAAAAGATTAAAAATAAAATTGCAAGCCTTTTGCGGGTAATTTTTTTATCATATTCCAATTTGCAGGATCGGAAGTGAGAGCATTTACGAGGCATTAATACAAAAAAAATCCTCCCCGGGATAAGGGAGGATCATCAATATTTTATTAGGAAATTAATTCATTACCACTTGTCTACTTCTTCAGTACTACCGTTATCAAGGGCGATATTATCCGCTTCAGAAACGGGAGCTACCGGTTCAGCCTTATAAACAAAAGCTTCAGGTTCCTTATCAATTGCAATTGGTGGAACTTCCCCCGCAACCTGAGCCTGGCCATCTTCACCTTCATAGGGTGTATCATGGTTAAACGCATCAAAATCAAAATCAGGCATCAACTCGGTCTTCACATAGTCAACTGCTTCGCCCAGGCCTTTAATAAATTTATTGAAATCTTCTTTGTACAAAAATATCTTATGCCTGTCATACCCATCCGAATCAAAACGTTTCCGGCTTTCTGTTATGGTCAGATAGTAGTCATTGCCACGTGTTTCTCTTACATCAAAAAAGTAAGTCCTACGTTTTCCAGCTCTGATGCGTTTACTATAAACGCTTTCCATTTTTTTGTCATTGTTTTCGTACGCCACAGTTGTAAATTTTTAATTATCGGGTTATCAATCAAATTAAATAAAGGGCAAAGATATAGCTGTTTTTGAAATAGCAAAATAAACCTTACATCTGTGCTGATTAGTATCCTGCAGTTAATTCATGTTCCTGCTGCCTGGCATACATTCCTGCATAATATCCATTCTGCTGCAACAAACTATTATGGGTACCCTGTTCTACAATCTTACCTTCGTCTAACACGATCACCTTGTCAAATTCCAGCAAAGAAAAGATGCGGTGAGTAATGATAACAGCCGTTTTGTCTTTCCACCAGGCATTCAGATTATTTAGGATTTCCTTTTCTGTTTTTGCATCCACTGCACTTAAACAATCGTCAAAAATTACAAGCGAAGGATTTTTTAACAAGGCCCTTGCAATAGAGATCCGTTGCTTTTGGCCACCACTCAATGTTACACCCCGCTCGCCGATCATGGTTTGATAGCCATGCGCAAACCCTTCTATTTCTTTATGGATACAAGCCTGTTCGGCGGCCTTTGTAACCTCATCCAGGCTGGCACTATCCACTCCGAAGGCGACGTTGTTCTGAACTGTTTCACTGAATAAAAAAACATCCTGCGGCACATAACTAATTTGCGCACGCAACCATGGTAAGTCGATCATATTAACAGGCACACCATCATACGATATCAACCCTTCACTTGCATCGTACATGCGTAGAAGTAATTGTGCAATAGTGGATTTCCCCGAACCTGTTCTACCCACTATTGCAACCTTTTCGCCTTTCATAATTTCAAGCGTAAAATTTGAAATAGCATTGATTCCGGTATGAGGATAAGTAAAATCAACATTGGCAAAGGAGATGCGCTCACTGAGAAAAGGTTTTAAGGGCGCAGCAGGTGCGGCTATCGTTGGCGTGGTTTGCAAAAATTCGTTTATGCGTTTCTGTGATGCCGCAGCCCGTTGGGTCATACTGGCCGTCCAGCCAATAGCGCTTACAGGAAAGGTGAGCATCTGGATGTACAATACAAACTCCGCAATGGTGCCTACACTGGCGCCAGGCACCCCATTTACTACATCCATGCCGCCTGCCATGATGGTGATCAGCGTACTCATGCCGATCAATAATCCAATACTGGGAAAATAAATTGCTTCCGTTTTTGCAAGGCCCAATGCATTCTTTTTATACTCCTCGCTATTGGCAGTAAAGAAACCCAGCATCGCCTTTTCCTGTACAAAGGATTTAATAACCCTAATGCCACTGTATGATTCCTGCGCATTGCTTGTAAGGTCACTGAGAAGTGCCTGCACACGCTCACTTTTTTTGTTTATGATGGTATTTACAAAATAAATTGTAACTGCAAGTATGGGTAAGGGTAATAGTGCTATTACAGTAAGCCTCGGACTGGCTTGCAACATAAAATAAACACTGAAAACAAGTACCGCTGCAAGGTTAATAAAATACATCAGCGCCGGGCCTGTGTACATTCTTACCCGGCTGATGTCTTCCGAAATGCGGCTCATCAGGTCGCCGGTACTATGAGTTTTATAGAAATTGGTATCCAGTTGCTGGTAATGATGAAACACCTGGTTCTTTTGACTGTATTCGATCAGCCGGCTCATAACTATAATAGTTTGCCGCATTAAAAACATAAAAATGCCACTGATGAGCGCAAGCAGCAGCAGGGTAATACTGCACCACAATATCTGCTGGCTAAAGCTGCTGGATTCCAGTTGTGAGATGATCTTCTGCACAACGATATCATATTTTTTGCCAGGAATATGTGAAAGGCCGCCGCCAATGACCCGGTCTGCTTTGTGCACAACTGTATTTACAACAAAACCTGTGAGCTGAGGCGCTAAAATCCTAAAATAATTGGTGAGGATGATAAAGACAATGCCTAACAATAAACGGGAGCGGTATTTCCAAAAGAAATGATTGAGTACTGCTAAATGTTTCATTCGCTGCAAAAATAAAGAAAATCGGGAGACAGGGTTGCGGGTTTAATATGATTAGCTATTGGTGAACCAAAGGATTTAAGAAAAGATAAACGTTTGCTGATTGAAAATGGGTTTCAATTTGGCAAGAAATATTATTGTAACGATGTTATTCAACCCCTGCAGGGTTGAAGGCAAAAAACGCTTATCCATGGGTTTCACCCACGGCTATTTACATTTAAGCCTTTCAGGCTTATAGGCAACTGGTGATTGAGCGGGGCGATTGACAAAAACAGTTATTGAATATTCCAAAATTGATAGCCGTTTTCGAATTATGACCGTCCTAAAAGAGGATCAATTCCCAGGGAGGCTTAACTTAATGACAAAGCCCATGGGGCTTTAATTTGAATAGCCGTTGGTAAAACCAATGGATATAATGATGCGTTAGGCGACCAACCCAATAGGGTTGAATACTTCCATCGCAGTATTTTTTTTCTGGTTAAATGGCGTTAATGCATGCTGCATTAATACCCGGGCCTGAACGATACACGAATTTAAAATGTGCCCGATCAGCATACTATCAGCATGGATAAACTGTATAACACAGGAGAAAAAAATACAACACGTAATGCTTTAAAAATCGCTCAAGACATTGAAAATTTTTCTGTCGAGGTGCCTTTTAAACAACTCAAGTGTCTCTTTTTTTTGCAGAATATTTAAGTGGCGGTTGTGGTGCATATCTGTGCCTACAAAATCGGCCATGTCATTTTCCAGGAGATATTTTGCAGCCTTTGCAACGGATTTCCCATAGTAGCCTGTCAGGGACAAAAGGTTAACCTGCAATAAGAAACCCATATCTTTCAAGTGACTGTAACTTTCGTAATTATCATGATAATAAAAATAGCGTTCCGGATGGGCCATGATCGGACGGTAGCCCTTTGTCATAATTGCAAAAGCAATCTCATTGAGGTTATTCGATGAGGAAGCATAGGACTGCTCTGTAAGTATAATGTTTTTATGAATGGTCAGCAAGGGGGCTTCTTCATGAAGTAATTTCAAAAAATAATCATCCAGCATGTATTCGGCTGCCGCTTCAATTTCTATCTTGATGTCAGCCTGCACGCAGGCAGCCCTCAGTTCAGCCAATGCAGCATTGATCGTCTCAGGTGTATTTCTATAAATATCTGAAATGACATGTGGGGTGGCGACTGTCTTGCGGATTCCAAGATCATAAATTCCTTTTACCAATTGTAAGGAAGTTTCTATATCGGCGGAGCCATCATCAATACCAGGTAAAATATGGGAATGTATATCTGTTTGAAAGGGCAGATATTGTGGGTAGGTTACTTCGGTATTTTTTTTCTTGAAAAAATTAAACATGGTTACGATGGCTGCAAGTTACTAAGAAGCAATTTAAAAATAATGTTTTCATTTACGATGATGATACACCATTTTTTAATTTGGAATACGTTACCGGGGTGGTAAGATTGCCTTTTAAACAATCCGGATTGCTTTGTTCAACCTCCAATTTATGAAACAGTGAATAATAATATTGATGCAGTTTTATGATAGGTTTTAATACGGAAGCTAACAAAGGAAATGGAATCAGGTTTTTTTTCATTGCCAGGTAGTCTCTCCGGTTCGCCCGTAACCTTCCTTTGATGGTAATATTACTTTGGCCCCCTACCCTCATTTTTACGATCAGTTTAGGCAGGTAACGTGCACTTATCCGGAAGCGGTAAAGATACCTGGCCATGAATTCGTAATCTGCCGCCGTAAAATAATGTGTTTCATACCCACCTATTTCCTTTATTAATTCCCGCCGCACATAAAAGGTAGGATGTGCCGGCATCCAGCCATAGTTAAAACGAAAACGGCTATATGTAAATCCTTTCCAAAGACGGATTACTTTATTGGTGTTTATTTTGTTTACGTACACAAGATCGCCATACACGGCATCTAGTTTATATTCGTTAAAGCAACCGACGATTGCACTGATCACATCACTGGATGCAAACATGTCATCACAATTCAATATACCTACTACATCACCTGTTGCCATAGTCATACCCTTGTTAATGGCATCATACATCCCTTTATCCGCTTCGGATATCCATTTAGAGATATGATTTTCGTTTTGTTTAATTACATCCAACGTGCCGTCCGTGGATCCTCCATCTACAATGATATGCTCGATATCGGGGTATTGCTGGCTTATAACTGAATTAAGACAATCCTGAAGATAAATGGCGGAGTTATAGGTTACTGTTATAAGTGAAACCTTCATGGTTTTGCAGGATGATTTGATTTCGTTTGGCAAAGTAGTCAATAACTTTAATAGTTAACGCCTAAAACCGGTTTATCCGTATATATTAACTTGATTAATTTTTGAAGTTTATTTCCGTTGGCCGCTACCTTTTAGGAGCTTCAGTTTTTCATAGTAGTAAAGTTTATTGACATGACCCTTCGTAGGAATTATAAGTTAAGCTATCAAATAGACATAAAAATTTGCAGAATTGCAAATGAAAGAGAAGGAAGATTTGAGCGATATTATTTCTCTACATTAAATAGTGTAACTCTTGAAACCAATATATTTTCCATAACAAGCATATCCATATTGGTACGGAGATAACAATTGAGCGCTTCAATGGGCAGGTTAACGATAGGCTCATTTTCATTGAAAGAAGTATTTAGCAAGATTGGAATACCCGTTTTTTTTTGAAAGGCTTCGATGAGTGCATAATAGCGGGGTGAAATATTTTTATCAACAGTTTGTAGCCTGCCGGTTCCATCAGCATGCGTTACCGCAGGTATTTCTTTTTGCCTTTCTTTTTTTATGGGAAAAACCTTCTCCATAAATGGCGTATCGTCGCCAACTTCAAAAAAGTCTTTTACATACTCTTTTAAAATAGAAGGAGCAAAAGGCCGAAAGCTTTCCCTTCGTTTAATTTTCGCATTTAGTATCTTTTTCGCATCCGCCCTGCGTGGATCAGCGAGGATCGAACGCCCGCCGAGTGCCCTCGGACCAAACTCTGCACGACCATTGAACCATCCCACCACTCCTCCTCTAACCAGGCAATCCACTATTTTTTCAAAAAGCATATCATCTTCATACTGTGAAAAGCTGATCTCTTTTTCAATGAGCAATTTTTTAATGGCATCATTGGTAAAATGACTACCTGTACAGCCATTGAGTAATGCCGGTTGTCGTGGCATTTTTTTAATTTGGTGCTGCACATACAAAGCCGCCCCCATTGATATACCGCCATCGTGGCCTGCAGATGGTATATACACATTTTTAAAAGGCGTGTTCCTTGTTATTTTGCCATTGGCCACACTGTTTTGCGCCACACCACCGGCAATGCAAATATTGTCAGTTCCGGCTTTTTTGTGCAGATGCTGCAGGATATGGAAAATCACTTTTTCCGTCATGGCCTGTACGGAGGCCGCAAGGTCTTTATGATATTGTGATAATTCTTCACCGGTGCCCCGGGGGATACCAAAATCCTGTATCATTAATTCACCATACATAGGTGCCACCACCGGTTTATTATCATCGCCGTAACTGATAACACCATCTGTAGCTTTGCGAAAATAAGCAAGATTCAATTTAAACAAGCCATCATTGGTTAGATGGATCACCTTCTCCAGCTTGTCTATATTACCTGCTTTTCCATAAGGCGCCATGCCCATTACTTTATACTCATCCCCATAGTGAGGAAAGCCCAGCAATTGTGTAAAAGCAGTATAAAAAATTCCAACAGAATGCGGGAAGTCAACAGAGTCCAATATCTCTACATGGTTACCATTACCAATCCCAATCATTGTAGTAGAAAAATCACCTGAACCGTCAATAGAAAGGCAGGCTGCTTTGTCGAAGGGTGATGCAAAAAAAGCCGAGGCGATATGGCTCCGGTGATGTTCTACCTGTATCACTTTTCCATTGAACATCGATTCAGGTAAGCCCGAAAGGCCGGACAATTCTTTTTCAATGGAAAAAAATTTCCGGCTGTTTTGAAACCTGCTCTTTACAACACCCAGGCTTGCTGATGGATTTTTGGCGAGGTACAAAATCTTTTTAAAAAATTTAGCTTTAGGGTCCCTCCCTATAGCGAAATAGTCAACAGCTTCATAGTCTATACCTGCCTCCTGCAAACAAAATGCGATCGACATTGCCGGGAACCCGGCCCAATGTTTTATCCTGCTAAAGCGTTCTTCCTCAATAGCGGCTACAAGGCTGCCATTTACAAAAATAGCAGCAGATGAATCTGCATGGTATGCATTAATTCCTATAATGATCATT
The DNA here is from genome assembly GCA_039922375.1 of Ferruginibacter sp. Lineage (GTDB taxonomy): Bacteria > Bacteroidota > Bacteroidia > Chitinophagales > Chitinophagaceae > Ferruginibacter. The sequence goes on along the minus strand of JBDSAA010000154.1, from coordinate 10,111 downwards.
ATTTTACCCCCATCCCCCAAAGGGGAGTTATTTGTATTTCTATTTTATTTTGTGATATATCAATTATCGAACATTGCGTTTCGTCCCTTGGGGCAATGTCTATAAGTTAAGAACCCTTCACTCATCGCATGCTTATATTTATTTGATATTGACAAGTAGCAAAGAGCCGTAGGCTCGAAACATTTTGTAGCAACGGGTTTTAACCCGTTGTCAATAAATAAAACCCAATTGAGAGCCGTAGGCTCGGGACATATCTACACCCGCTGAAATACCCATTTGATTTTATAAAAAAATCATCATGCTTATATGTGCCGAACCTACGGTTCTCATATTTATCAATGCAACAATCAACGGATTAAAATCCGTTGCTACAATATTGATCGAGGCTACACCTCTTTAAAGCCGATTTACTTTCGCCATTTTTATAACCCTTCTAACCAACAAGGCAATGCAAACCCCTTAACTTAATGACACTGCCCCTGGGCCTCTTGTAGAACAAGTTAATTTGTAATATCCATGCAGGGCAATTATTAAAGAGGAAGCAGTCTTTTCGAAGACCCCCTTTAGGCGATGGGGATATATCAGAAGCAGAAGCACTCTATTCGAAGAACTCCCCTTTAGGGGATGGGGGTTTTTCTGACTGATGAAATAGCCAGATCATAAAAAAAATGCTTGCATATGCGATGACGTTATAGAGCGTATGTTGCTCCATAGCCATAGGGAATTTCCAATGCTGGTTGGCTGCTATCAATACCAAGGTGATCCTTATCACATTGATAAACCAAATGACCGCACAGCCTGCAATGATCCATTTCAATTTTTTTAGAAAGCTTCCGTTATTGGCGAAGATAAATGCGGACCAAAAACTTAAAAGCCCATATCCGAGGCAGGCATATACCAGTCGCACAGCCCTGCCATTTACGACTGCTACATGATAAGCATCTCTTATGAAAGCATCAAACCCAAAAAGGATTGCCAGCAGCCGTGTGCCTTGCAGCAGCGCATTGCGCAGCAAAGCCGGGTAATTAAGATGACCGGCTATAAAACCATTATAATAATTACCGGGCACAGTCAGGCCTATTACAGCTTTGGTGCCAAAGTAAAGCATGCAAAACGCACCAATGAACTTAATGAGGTAAACTATGAAGGGCTTCATGGATGTTGAATGTTATTATTTGTTTTGCCGGCAATAAGTAGTGCATTAAAATTTACGTCCCCGCAAGGCTGAGCTAATCCTGGTACACAAATCAACACCATCGGCTCAACCAGCCTAACGCAGACGGAGAATGCTCCTTTTTATTTAATATTGAACAACTGGTCATACTGCTCTTTTAACCCCTGCAGATCCATATTCTTTAACTTATAATGCTGGGCGCCATAGTTCCAGACAGCAAATTCTTTACAATCCATCGCAGCAAAAAAATCGATCGCAGCGGTCATTTCTGCTGTATTATCCAAAGAGACGTTCTGGCCTGCCTGGTGAATACATAATTCATTAAACGGAGTATGGTGGCTGGTAATGACAGGCTTGCCTGCCGACAATGCCTCAAATATAGCGTGGCCGAAGTTTTCACTTTTACTTGGTAAAATAAATACTTCATAACCTTTTAACGCATCTTCTATTTTTGATGGAACCAAATCCTGCCGGTAAACCGCAGTTATATGTGCAGGTAAGGTGTCTATTATTGAAAGGCAGTGCTGCCAATAAACTGCATCTTTTACAGGCCCGAAAACAGCGTAGTTGACAGCGGGCTTACAGTCTTTTAATGCTTCCAGCACCAATGCAATGTTTTTCATGGGGCTGAGCACTGCAATTGAAACCAGTTCCAATGCGCCCGCTTTTTTTTGTGGTGCATTTTGAAAGGCAAAACTTCTTGGAAAGTTACCGGCTATGGTAACCTTCGCATTGTTGCCAAATATGCCCTGAATAATTTCTTTTTCCCGGGCATCCGTGGCATGAAAGCGGTAGCGAAGATGAATGCGTGCCATTTTCCAAAAAGCTATATAGATTTTTTTCTTAAACGATTTTTGCGTTAATGCACCGGGGTGCAACATTCCCCTTGCCGAGATGATCTTGACCGGCACTTTGCAAAACAATAATGGCAGAAGATTGAAATACCAGGAATAGATGCCAATGATAAAAAGGACTCCCGCGTTCGAATTATTAATTTCCCTTTGTATTGTTGCAACAGTACGGTTGGTTTTTGAAGCAAACCATACCTGCGTACACGCATTGTAAAAGGTCCACTCGTCGAAGGCGACCCCCTCATTTAGTTTTCCATCAAGGTCAGCATTGGAACAAAATATTTTAAACCGCACGCCAGTCTGCTGATAATTGTTTACCAGGTTGGCGATCGATTGAACGGGGCCGCCGGCCTTATATGCAGGATGAAACCAGTCGATACATATAAAAATGGTTGTCATTGCGCTGGCTGTACTAATTGGTGTGATTGTGGCGGCTGTTCTGGTTGTGCTTCTTCTTCCGGCGGAGCAGACTGTACTGGCTGCTCTTCTACACGAAATGTGCTTTTAAAAAACATGATCATTACATAAAGCAAAAAACAGGCTTTAACCACATGTCCCAGTATGGTTTGCAGTTCACAGTCGGGGCGAATGGGATAATAAAAAACCAACGCAGTAAATAATATCAGTATCGGATAAGTGCGGCCTTGTCTATAAAAAATATAAAGGACACCACTATATAGCAACCCAAGTAAAAACATAAAAACACAGCCGCCCGTTATTCCATAATTAAGATAGGCATCACCCAGGGAACTTAATCCCATGGAAGTACCTGCACGTATCCTTAAGCCCGAATATTTCATAAAGATGGTCCTGTCGCCTGCCCTCAGTTTATCAGGCGCAATGATCCTGGGTAAAACGGCTGCCTCAAAAACCTGGTACATCTCCTCACCTTCCGAAAAGGGAATGAAGGCCGGTACATTGTACATAATATTGGTGATGATAAAACCCTGGTTTATTCTAACACTCGCAGGTGCAAGCCTTTCAAAACTAAAAATACTTTTATCCTTATTTTCCTCCTCATAAAGCTTTGAAAAGGATTCGACGCCCCGCTCACTACTAGTTATGGTGCGATAACTTCCTTTTAAAAGTTGGATCGTAACCGCTAAAAATATAAATGCCCCACAAGCTATCAATTTCGTATTAACACCAAATTTGTATCGGATGGCGAAAATGGAACCTATGAATATGATCCATGTCAACAGGTCGTGAAACATCCCTTCACCCAGGGAAGAAACTACTATAGAACTGATCACTACTACAAGTGGTAATACCTTGAGTTCCCTGCTGCCAATAACCAGGAGGAACAAGCCAATAAACTTTAATCCGCCTAATAAGTAAAATACAAACGCCAGTTCTGATCCAAAAAAACCCGATACCACGCTGGTAACAAAGCCAATCCCAATAAACCAATAAGGCAATTCAGGATGCCTGTCAACAAATACCCCAATTTGTTTCTCATTAATTATTTCCCCATTGAGTTTACCTGCAAAAAGATGCAGCCCAACAATAAAAGAGACCACTGCAGGTATAGCATAGCTAAAATAGTCCGCCTCTGGTATCTTCATTTTGTAATGGATGTACTGGTATTCATCTAAACCACTATAGGCGAGGGCTGGGCCGATAAAAAATTGTACGCACATAAATGCTCCCAATAAGTAACGAACGGGTATTACAAAACCAATTGCATTGAATAAAAGTGTAAACTGGTGCAACGATAGCACAACGGCAAAATAAGAAGGCCAGTTCATCCCGATAAACAAAAGCCTGATCAAAATGGCTAGCCCCACAAAAACAGGCCAGTTAAAAGTTGTACTGAAAAGTGTTTTCAATTTCTTAAAAATATGTTTACGGAAGCCTTGCCCCTAATTGATTGCAAAAATAATAAATAGTGACCGGGAACTTTTTAATAACATGTTAACCTATTGAAGGCTCTCTTCAACAGCAATACAAATATTTTCAAAACGACTGCCGGATTGAATAATACCTAAAGATTGATTACCCATTTGAGTAATAGCTTGCCGGCCTGATAGGAACATTTCCATTTTTTTCAACAAACTATTCCCATCCCTGCTTTTGAAAACATACCCGTTTATTCCATCTTGAACCAAGTCGAGGGCACAGCCACACTTATCACTTATTAAAACCGCTTTGGAACAAGCCATTGCTTCATTTACTGACAAGCCCCATGTTTCCCCGGGGCCTTGCGAAGGCAATACAAACACGTCTCCCAATTTGTAGACCGAAGGCATTTGCAGTTGATTTTGAAAGGGCAGAAAATGAATATTATGCTTTAATTCCCGGGATTTTTGGTCTACCGTAGTTTTCAGTTCAGCTTCCATTTCTCCATCTCCCACCATCAACAGATGGGCCTTTGAATTTTTCAGCCGGGTAAAAGTATCCAATAATAGTTGCGGATCTTTCTTGGTTTGAAATTTACCAACAAATAAAAAAACAATAGCTTCCTCCGGTATCCCGAGTTCACTTCGTTTGTGAATAGCCTTATCCGCTAAAAAGCGGTCATTGTCTATCGCATGAGGTGCATGTATGAGCTGGTAATGCTTTAATCCGTGAGCCAGGTAATAATTTTTATTGGCAGTACCAACATATAGCGCCTTATCAACATGGCGATATACCCATTTCAAAAACAATCTTCTTGCAGTTTTTTTTAAAGAGAGGCCCGCTGTTTCATCCAACAGGTTAGAATCGCCACGAAATAAAACTGTTTTTTTCCCTTTAAAGTACCGCAGCAACTTTAAATGACTTTTGAAACTCCAGCCAATAACAAGGATGCCATCAGCGTTCCAATCGATTATTTCCCGGATGATAGTTGGATTGTCAATCCCATTAAAATGATGTGACCCCGCTTGAGTAGAAACATTTTTAACAAAGCTATATTCATATCCCTCCAACAAAGGAATATCCCACTCAATGGTTTTACCAAAGCCGGGATCATATTTCTCCTGCAATACTGCTTCGCCCCATGTATAAAATACTTTAATGCGGATGATACCCCGTTCACTCAACATTCTAAACCATGGAGCGTTGTATTGAATGGGATGGGTAGTAATAATGGCCAGTCTTTTCAAATTAAATCATAGGTTTATTACCTCACCCCCAACCCCTCTCCAAAAGCGAGGGGCTTGAAGCATTATGGTTAAAGATTTTTGGGAAATCTGGTTATTGACATTTCAGTCTTTTCTTGTTCGGAGCCTTGATTCTTTTTTTTACTTTCCTTTATCCAGGAAACAAAAGTAAACGGAGAATGAAAATATCCCTCGTGCGCAATCGTGAATTATTTACCTCCGCGACCTTACACCTTACACCTCAACCCTCCCAACGTTTAAGTGGCTTTGCCCAGATCATCGCCCTGCCCTCCGTAAGAATAGCAGTTAATTTTTTACCATTCATATCAAATAACTCATATCCACAACTAACTAAATACCGTTGCGCAGCGCCCTTGTCTAATCCTGCGGCCTCTTCTGCCCAGTATTCAAATTCAAACAAAATATTTTGCACTTTTTTCTTTGTTAGTAACCTGTTTAATCCTTTAAAAACATATAATTCGTACCCTTGCACATCGACTTTCATCCAATTGATATGTGTCAGCGTCTGCTCCTGACAGAAGCTGTCTAAAGACATAGAGCTGATGATTATGTATTCTTCCGTATAAGTCGGGGCCAATGAACTTTTGCCATATTGTTCTGATGCGTAAAATTTCATTGGGTAGTTATCTGTTTCATGGACCAGGCAATTGTGCAATTCATAATTCTCCATTTTATTCTGCGTGAAATTGTATTGCAAAAAATCAAAAACCATTGGCGAAGCTTCGAAACCAACATATTTTACACCCTGTACGTTTTTTACAACCGGCAATCCGATAGAGCCGATATTTGCCCCAATGTCAAAATAAACGTCCCCCGGCCGGATATTTTTCCTTAAAAACCTTACGAGTTTTTTTTCATATATACCATTTATCAATAGTTCTACTCCCAGGTTTTCCAATGTATTAGGTATCTTATATTGCACATTCTGGTGTGCTGTAAATTGAAGAGGTACACGCTTGCCTATCATGGTTTGGAAAAGCATTTTTCCAAACCTGAATTTTCCTTTAAAAGACGGAAGCCACCGATAAAACTTAAGCAATAAAAGAATCATATAATACAACAGTTATGATTTAACCAGATTTAAATCTGCTCTCAAAAACGCCATCCACCTCTCAATCTCGTCATTTTTTGTCGTATTACATTTTATTTTTATTCATATTGAGTGATAATTATTTTTGCACGGGTAACTGCCCCCCATTATTAGTACTACGTTTAAAATAAAAAGACTCAAGGAATTGATACGAAAAATGGGCAATAAAAATTGTTAGCAATGTAACCGATGAAAACACCAGGAGTGGTTTGAATTGAAGCAATTCCCATTTATCAAAATACTTTGTCAATAGGGTAAATGATAAACCATGCCATAAATAAATACTGTAAGAAATTTTACCAAGATAGTTAAGTACGGTATTTGACAAAAAACTTGCTGCGATAGAGGGAATTGAGATTACATGGAACAGTATAAATGCAAACCCGGAAGTCATGACCGTATAAGAAATAGCCTTTAAAAAAAAGGCGGATTTTCCCACTGTAATCAATAGTGGAGTGTACATCAGGCACCGGCCTAAATACATTATGCTTAGCCCCAAGAGTAAGCCCATGCTCCCGGACAAAAACGACGGAATCTTTTTACCTTTCAAATAAAAATCTGCTGCGATGATCCCGCAGCCAAATTCAGGAAACCTAATGATAATTTGATTCTCCCACCAATTCATATCCCACTGACCCAGGATTGCAATACTATAAAGAAAAATCGAAACCATTGAAATCAACAATACTGCCCTGACAGCTGAAAAATGATTAATGAGCGTGATCATAAAAGGTAAAATAATGTAAAAGTGCCATTCAACACCAATAGACCAAAAAGGCCCATAAATAACATTACCTGTGACCACATTATTTAAAAACAACAGGTGGAAAAGCACATTGTACCAAAAATCAAATGAATGATCCAGCGCTTTTAAAATTATCGCGTATACCAATACGCTTATAAAAAATGGCGGCGCTATCCTAAGAAATCTTTTATAAAAAAAATGCCCATACTTTTTCAACGTCAACCTGCTCTTATCAATTAATAAATACATGCAAAACCCACTAATTACAAAAAAGAAGTCCACCCCATTTCCTGCAATTGCGATCATTTTATAAATGTCTACCGAAGCAAGTTTTAAAGACGGATTTCCGCAGTACGACCAGGAATGAATCCATATTACCCCCAACACAGCCAATGCCCTTAATCCATCTAATGGCCTGATTCGCCCCTTCATTTTTGCAGTAAAATTTTGTCTAATAAAGTAGCCAGTTGTTTTGTAACATTTTCAGCGGAATAATTATTAAACGCTGATTTATTCACCTCGTTCTGATCGAATGAATGTACAAATGCTTTAAAACAGGTAAAAAACTCCGCAAATACAGCAGTAATTTTATCAAGATCATTTGCTCCATTAAAAGTGAATATCATTCCTCCTTTAGACTCTTCGATAACCTGTACTGCCGAACTATCGTGATGGAGGACAGCTAAGACCGGCTTGCCAGACAGTATGGCCTGGTAAACCTTTGATGGTGTATAATGGGGTTCTGTACTTCCAAGTATAAACACTGCATCGGCTTGATTGATATGTCTCAAAACATCCAAATAAGGTATTCTCCCAGGGTGTTCAAATATGACGGAATTAAAAAGGCCATATCTCTCCGCCAGTGATTTTATTGTATAGCTTTCTGCATCGTTGGCTCTGCTGCCAGTCCCTATAAAATGGAATTCAACGTTTGCAAACACCTCCTTTTCGTTTACTATTGCTTTGAAGACTGCCTCCAATGGTTCGTAAGCTTTTGGCAGCATCGCCCCGGCATACACCATCAGCATTTTACCTGGTATTTTGTTGAAAAGTCGGGTGCCTGGCTTCAGTTCATTGACAAGCTGATGGTCCGCTACTTCGCCTCCATAAGGCATAGCACCAAATAGTGCCTGGCTTTTTAAATGTGGGTTCCTGTCGAACACAGTGCTGTAATATCCTTCTGCAACACCCGTGATCAATGCTGCATTTTTTACTGACATCGGTTCAAGTATACCCGCAATTTTGGTACTAAACCAATGGCGTGAAAATAATTTATCACTGCCCGGAAAATGATGTACCCATGGATCAATATAATCAATACCATATCTTATATTGGTTGAGTGGTGCAACCAACGCCCGAGTAAGGCACAATAAAAAGATGGAACAGATATATATAAAAAATCAAAGTTTTCCTTCCCAATTAATTCCTTTGCCCTTTTGTACAACTGGAAAAAACCACGTAACCCAATATCCCCGATCAATCTTGGTTTGGTTACCCGGAAGGCATTTACTTTTTCTACTCTTAAACCGGGGGGCAATAACTTTTCAAGGTTGTGGTCCAATGCTTCTTCATAAAAATTTTCGTGTACTGTTAGTATTACCGGCTCCCAACCAAATGAAGGCAGGTGCTGTGCAAATAACCTTGCCCTGTGAACGCCGGCCAGGTTGGATGGCGGAAAATGCGGCGAGATGATCAGGATTTTTTTCATGTGAATTTCAGTACGGTCAGGTAAAACTTGTATTAAACGTTTTAGGCTGGGAAACTTTAACGGTGGTGTCACCGGCAGGTGGGATAACTAAGGCAAGGATCACATTTTCCCGTATCGTTTTAACAAAGCTTCGATACGTTCGTCCGGAATAAGGTCGGTTACCTGTAGCAGCTTTATAGTTTTGAACCCCGCATGGGTAGTGTTCATTACATAGTTAAAAGATTCAGGCAAAACGGCGGAGGGTACTTTCAGCAAAGGAACGAGCCCTTCATCGTACCACTTATTTCCAATAGGCTGGCATTTGGAATAATCAGTAAACTGCCGCCAGCCTGCAGGAAGATCGGTAGGAAAAATTTCCTGTACCTCTAAATGATTGGGTACTTCCAAAATCATTATTTTAAAATTATCATTAAAACCAACGCCTTGCCTGCGTACCATATTTTCTAAAAAGGCAAGCGGGATGGATTCGGCACAGTAGATGACCTTTCTGCCGCTGCCGTTCCAGCGGCCTGCGATGCCTGGGGCAAACAGCGTTTTACTGTATTGTTTAAGCGTGATCCGGTATGCAAGCATTGAATGGTATTATACTGCATACGCATGCGTGAGGCGATCCAGTTCTTCAATTACTAAATCAACGCCGCCGGGTGTAACGAGCCAGTCGATAGGTTTTTCTTTGGCATTCCAAAATGGCTTTTGTAACCAGTAATTAAATTCATCCACATTACTGAAAATTTCTTCTCCTTTCGCAAAGAGGGCAATGAGCTTTAACAAATGTTCACTCTGTGCGGGTTCCAGCTTTTTCTGCTGCTCTTTATAATTACTGATGGTACGGGATGATATATTTAACAGGGACGCCAAATTTTTTTCAGGCATCTTAATGGAATTAGCGAAATCATAAAACACCTTGGCATTGATGCCTTTTCTCGCCGAAAAAACCAGGTTAAAAGCACTGGTAATATCCAGGTTACTGAACCTGTCCAGTATCGAATTGGAAGCCGCCAGGGAACTCGTCATAATTGTATTTTTATAAAGATATGGAAATATTTCCATTTTAAAGTAGAAATATTTCAATTAGATAACTGCTGAACCTACGACTATCGATAACGATTATGAATCAAAATATTTAGTCGCCTTTCTAATTCATTATCTAATTCGTTCTCTCTTTAAATTCGAAGATTCGCCTCCGCAGGCTGTTACGGCCTCAAAAAAATAGCGTTAAGGAAATTTATAAGACTGGCGTTAAAAATGAAATAATGTTACTAAAGCCCGGCTTTGCTATTAGTTTGTAAGTCGCACAGAAGTTCACTTTTATTCAACAGATCGAACTTAATTTCATTTTAGCCAGGCTTATAAATTTCGTAGCTATTTTTTTGCAGCCTTGATCTTTTTTGTTTCTTTTTTGTATCAAGACAAAAAAGAAAACAGGGTCTGCCTGACC
>JBDSAA010000153.1:0-3331 GCA_039922375.1 Ferruginibacter sp. | reverse complement strand
AAGGGTAGGCCTTTATGATATCTCTTTCATTGGGAACATCTTTTTTTATGGATAATGAAGGGTCGTTTAAATCAACAACATATTTTTTGAAATACTTTTTATTGCGGGGGTTCTTCCAGTCTAATGTAATTTTGATCCGATCTTTTGGAGTAAGCGAGTAGTTTTTATTACCGCCAAAAAATACAACCTGGTTACTTTGCTCGTGGTAAACCGGGTAAAAATTCCCTAGTTTTTGATAACTTATTTTTTTGATAAAGCGCCCGTCTTTTAAATAAAGTAGCATTCTTTTATTTTGATAATCTACCAGCAAAAAATATTGTTCAGTTGCCTGGATATTGTAATAAGTGCCCAAACTAATTCCATCCTTAACTTCTAAAGGAATAAACCGGATAGAATCTACAAAGCTTGATTGCTTCCCGCTGCCAGGTGCTTTGGGATGGAGATATATTTTTTGAAGTTGTGATTGGGCCTTTGTAGAAAGGAGTAAACAATAAGACAGTAGAAGTACAAAATGCAGTAAGAATTTTCTCATCAATGTAGGGTTGGTCGATCAAAAATATGTTGGTGGATGTTAATGCGGTCACAAAGTTATTTGTTTTTATAATGGCTGTTTTTATTGGAAAGGATAGAGATGGTTGCTTTGAGGAAAATTATGTGTGCAAGTGTGAATAAGGCAGAAATACTTTTGCTTCCGTGGCCGGTGTCCTTCACCAGCCTGTAGCGAAATGCGTTCACTCAACAGGCGCAAGGCTCCGGCCCTATGTCTTCCATATTATTAATCTACGTTTGAAAGAACCATACAACTCAACATATTCGATCAGTTTTTTTTAGACTGATGGACTAATGCTTTTTATCTTGGCACTTCGTGTTATTATCGGTGTGCCCTGCTGCCTGCCCGCCTGCATTACCATCAATGGCAGCACAGTAAAAACTCCTTACACAAATCTTCCAATGCTTTTTATAAATCCCATGTGAATACCCTCGTGATAATTGTTAAACTCCAATGTATCCTCCAGGTTGCCAAGATGAAATCCAGTGATGGTAGTCCGTTCGGTGAACGAAACAAATTCCCCATTTGCCAAATCTGTTTCTGTTTGATTAATCAGTGAAATTAAAAATGATTTTATTTCCTCCGCTTCATTTTGCGAAACCGTTGCCATTGGTTTGGTGCCGGGTTTGTAGCGATCAAAAAATTCTTCGGAAATCTGCATTGGAAGACTCGATATTTTGTACACCAATGATTGCTGTGCAGCAATGATGTGCCCGATATTCCAGATGATATTATTGCTAAACTTAACCGGCACAATGTTCATCTGTTCTAAAGAATATTTGTCAAAAAATTCCAGGTATATCTTCCTGCTTGTTTTCGATGCTTTGAGTAGAGCCTCCATTGATCTTTGATTTTTATATGAATGTTTTTGTTTGATTTTTACTTTCTCCTATAAATAATTCACATACCCTTCCATGTTAGTCCGGATTTTATACACTTTGCTATAGCTAACAATGTACAAGGTTTTCATATCACCATCTCCAAAACAAAGACTAACCGGGAATGAAGGCAGATTGATCATTCCTGCAAATTCTCCTTTCGAATTAAAAATTTGTACACCATAATAAGTAGCAACATAGAGGTTGCCCATTTTATCTATCGCCATACCGTCAGCGCTGGAAGACTTTCCTTTTCTGTCAAGCACATTTCCGGTAAGAAATAATGTTGCAAACTTGCGCCCGTTACTGATCGTTCCGTCAGCATTCACATCATAGGCCCAGATAAAATTATCCTTGTTACTTTTTACGGGATACCAGGATTCATCATCATAGCAATTGTTTATGTACAATGTTTTTCCGTCTGGTGATAATACAATTCCATTGGGCATGGCAAATTCATTCGGTTGAGTAACACTGGTTACTTTTCCTTCAGGTGAAACATAATACACAGCCCGGCCAGGCTGAAACTTTGTTGGCTCCATGGTAAACTGCGGATCGGTAAAATAAAAACCCCCTTTCATATCTGTTACCACATCATTGGGGCCATCGATAGATTTGCCATCGTATTTATCTGCAAGCACTTTTACTACTTGCCCTTTTGTTGTCATCTCAACAACTCTGTGTCCCATCATATCGCAAACAACCAGGTTGCCATTCTTATAAGGGTACAATCCGTTGGTTTGCATTTTGCCTTGTGTAATATTTCTATAACTGCCGCCCGGATCTAATTCAACAGTCGAACTTTTTTGAGGGCTTGCACCAAAACTCTGATCGAAATACATGTTTGACAAATATATCTTGCCCTTCATCCATTTAGGCCCTTCGGTAAATGTTAGTTCCGGCTTTGTTTTCTTTCCGTCAACAACCAATTCCGGTTTGGCATCCGCTGGAATAATAGCATGATAAGCCGCCAATGCCGCTTTTTGTTTTTCTAAATAATCAGTACGGGCAGGCCAGAACATATCCAATGCATCGCAGCCGATATCTCCAATTTTTGCACCATGCACCATGTTGTACGGAAGACGCACCACACTGTTTACTTTCATCGCCTGTTCTCCATCCAAAATAATTTCGTTGCACTCACCTCGTAATACAAACATCATTTGTTCTTCAGGGTGTATATGATGCGGGAAAGTGGAATTAGGATCCATGGAGATAAAACTCAATTGCATATTTTTTCCTGATACCAATCTTGTATATGCGCCATCCGCAATTTTTGTAAACTGTATATCGTACAGGTCATAAACTTTATTGGGAGCTACATTTGGTGTTTGCGCTGTTTCAACATCGGCAACTTCAGTTGGTGGGTTTTTTAAACCCGTCTTTTGAAGATAATCGATACGTAAAGGGCTATAAACCTCTAGTAGTTTTGCGCCGGTTGCACCCGCTGTTACTGCATTTTTGCTTCCTTTTTCGAGATATACAAAATCAGTTTTTGGAGTACCGCCATGGGTGCCATCAGGGTCTTCTCTTTTTTTGGAAATCATTTCTACAGGTAATCCGTTTATCTGTTGATTGATCGTGCCTTCGAGCACAAACACAAATCTGTCAGCAGATAGTACTTCTTCCGGAATTGTTGCATTCGGTTCTAGTTGAAGTAAACTAGCCATGTTGCCGCTCCCCCAAAATATTTTTGCAGTAACGCCAGGATGCAGCGATACACTGCTTAGGCTATCCAAACTTTTTACTTTTCCCGGTTCAAGGGTCGACCCGATTGTTGTTTCCGGTAACCCGGAGAGCTCCCGTTCGGTCAGATTATATTGTTTGATAAGCGCTTTGTTTTTCTGATGCCATTCAGGCGCTGAAGAAGATTTACAATTAGCCAGGCAGATTACTATCATGG
>JBDSAA010000152.1:0-30010 GCA_039922375.1 Ferruginibacter sp. | reverse complement strand
TTGCGCACCTTCAAATTATTTAGTAAGGTTATGCCGCTAATTACCACATCATCGCAGCCCACCAGATGTACCGTCCAATAAGCCGAATTCCCAATCTTAACATCTTTTATCCGGATGTTTTTACCGCCAACTATTGTTAGTACATGTGGCCTCGGGTCAAGTACATTGAATGGTTTCAGTTCATAAGAATCTTCCAGTTCAGCTCCCATGAAGGAGATACCGTTGCCATCAATTTCACCGTTGCCGCTAATTGTTAGGTTTTGTATGTTCTCTGCTCCTATCCAAATCGTTCCTTCGCCAGGGTTTTTTCGGAAGGCACTGTTTATATATACTTTTTCGTTCGGGTTGGCTAATATCCTGGCCCCACCCTGGATATGAAAATCAACATTTGATTTCAATGTAAACGGACTTGCCATAAAAGTAAAGGGCGCCGTAAACAATACCCTGCCCCCACCTGCCTCTGCGCAGGCATCAATGGCTTTTTGAATGGCAATCGCATCGTCTGTTTTGCCATCACCTGCGGCACCAAAATCTTTTACAATAAAAACCTTTTGCCTGTTTTGCTGACCAAAAGTCTGCAAACAAAAAATCAATAAAAAAAGGCAATAGCTTATGGATTTTATTTTCATTGGTCTGATGGTTTATTGTGTTTTATAGGATTAGGTACAAGGTTCGCAAATCCCTTTTAATAATAAGTTAGAGCTCATTTACTTCTTTGCCTTGATGCAAAGAAGTAACAAGAAAAATCAAGGCTGCCAATAAAAAGGCTGAAAATTTCAACATGATCCTAAAATCAAGGAACTCGCCGCCAGTAATTCAATGATTTAAAGCTTATGCCCGGCTCAAACAGCCTTGATTTCTTAACGGATCATATTGAAATTTTCTAGCACTTTTTATTCGAGGCCGCTACCAGCCACTGATTGTGAACATTTCACCTAATCCTAATGTTTTGATTTAAATAATGAAGAAAAGTTTATCCATTTTTGAATTCCTGAGTCGTACAGCACCAGCTCCCTAATTTTTATATGTTCTCTTTAACCATTCGTCCGGTACAGGAATAATGCAGATGTTCATCGACTTGTTATCAGCAGACAACATCGCTGATTGAATTTGGATCTTTGTTCCCTCAGGATTCATTGTTGGATGAGGATGATCTGCTGCACTGGCTTTGTGGCCTGACGAAAGTAAAAGCATTTCACGGGTGTGACGGTCGATTAAATAAATGTCACGTTTAAAATCATCTCCCACTGCCCACCGTCCATCCGGCGACCCGCTTACATGCCAAAGGCCGCTACCTTCTTTTGTTTGCCCAACAATATTAATTTCCCTGGTCCGCAGATTTACAATACCAAGGCCAGTAGGTTTTTCCCTGGTGCCTGAAGGCCCCCATGCTGTTTCTTGTCCTGGGTTTGCTCCGCTCACAGGTGTGCCCTCACCGATATTTTTATTGGTACCGGGAATTTTTCTATGGCCCATAATTGCGATAGCAACTTCATCCTTTGCAATAACGGCTTCATGGGTCACCCATTCATAATCAGCTTCCGGGTACATGGGGCGCAAGCCTGTACCGTCCGCCATTACTGTCCATGTACGTTGCGGTGATTTGCCACCAGTTTCCCAGCAGAAAATAATTTCACCAGCCACCCATGGATTGGTTTGAATATGGCCCATTTGAAAAGGAACAGAAATAACATGTTTAATTTTACCTGTATTGATATTCATTGCTGCAATGCCGGATGGGCCTGCACCCATATTGCGAGGGCCAAAAGGTTTTTCTATTTTAGTGCCGGGCTTTATATGCCTGGCCGCCTCTGCACTGTCTACCCGAAAGTAGGCCCACTCTTCATCGCCATCCAGTGCCATATCCCCGCCGGCGCCCATTTCAACCGGCGTGGTGCCGCATACACGCTGATAAATGGAAGCGGCCTTTAAACTGCCGGCTTTGCTATCAGCAAACAGTTTCCCCAAGTCAACTTCCACGATCTCTACTGCTACCCTTTCTCTTTGCCTGCTGCTGCCCCTTCTTTCGCCCGCTTCATCATTTTGCAAATCTTTATCTTTTTTTAAATTGCGCATGAAATAAAGCTTCATTGATTTTCTTGCAATGTTTAGCATGCCTTTATAACCGCCTTCAGTTACCTGTACAATTTCCCCTGAGATTTCATTTACAGCCATCGCTTCATCCTTCACACGGTTTGACCGAAATATAAGCCATTGCCCATCCGATGTCCACTGGTTATGTGTTTGATAAATTTTGGCATCGCCGTTTGGTGTGCTGGTTAAAAATTTAAGCATCGTGCCCGTTACGGGATCCTTTACCATTTTCATTTCTGAAGGAAACCGTTTGCCGATTTGGGCAGCAATGGGTTTCGCAAAAAAAAGTACGGCACTACCTATTGCAATAAAAAGAGTATGTCTCATATAGCTTTTTTATGTTAAGGAAATCTTTTTGGAATGAATGAGCCTTGATGTAAAGACATCTCCTGCTGCTCACTATTGTCCTCGTGCTCATCATTTAGTAGAGTGGTTATTAATCCAAAGCATCTATGGCAAATATAAATGTAGATTATCATTTTGCCCGATCAACAATTTGCATTGTCGAGGCAGCATGCTGCTTGCGTTTATTATCGCCAGGCGTATTAGATGTTATCGCCTTAAATAATTGTTTTGTTGAATCCATCGTTGGCCATCCATCTTTATCCATGTAGACAGGTTTAATATTTAGCAGAGAAGCTCCATTCACCGATCGGGTATAGGCATGATAAACGATAAACGTAGTATCCTGTTCTGTAAAAAATCCATTGTGCCCACGTCCAGGTTCTGTGCTGTCGCCTGCTAAAAAAAGGCTGTATTTATTATCAACCCAGCTTTCGCCTTCCTTGTTAAGGTAAGGGCCTTTTATATTTTTAGTACGGCCCATTACTACCTGGTAAGTACTGTTATTGCCTGCACAACATTTTCCCCGTGACGCAAACAAGTAATAATAAGTTGAGTCCTTTATGATAAACGCTCCTTCACCCAGTGATGCAGTGAGCGTTGTCAACTCAGGCGGATCCTTTTTTAATTTTCCTGTTTTTGCATTTAATTCGACCAGCCGCAAGCCTGCCTGGTACGAACCATATACCATATATTTTTTTCCATCCGTGTTAATAAAAATATTCGGATCAATCACGTTCACTCCTTTGCCGCCATTTTTATAACTGATCACTTGTCCTTCGTCTACCCATTTATAAGCAGCATCATTTGAATCTAATGTTGTATTAGTAGCATATCCAATGCTTGAATTGAAATCCATCCAGGCTGATACAGAATAATACAGATGATATTTACCATTACTGTAATGAATATCGGGCGCCCAGAAACTGCCATCCTGTTTGGGTATATCCGCTGTTCGCCATGGAGGCAACGACAGCGAATCAAAAACACGACCGGCGCTTTTCCAATGAATTTTATCCGTTGACTTTTTGATGGAAATGCCTCTGCCTGTTGAAAAAATGTAATAGGTGTTCTTATGTTTTATCATTACGGGATCATGCACAAATAAATTCCCTTTTAACCCATTATTTTCTATCTCACGATTTGAAGGCGGCTGTGTGAAAACAAGGTTATTGGTTATAAACAGCCAGCAGCTTATTTGAAAAAATATTTTCATATCTATAAATTTAAACTGATCGTGGCAGTTGTTGGAAAATTAGAAGGCACGGAATAAGTTGTTGAGTGGGTAATTGGGGGGAGGCGGCAAACCGTTATCAATTGTACATACTTCATAGCAACAAATCGTTTGAAATTATTCGTTATAGCAATCTGAGCAGAAGGATAAAAATATACGATCAGTCTAACCAAAGCATCCTGCTGCATCCTGCTATTATTGGCGCTTTGTGAAAAGTGCGGCCAGGTTAGTCATTGTTAATTATTGAAAACAGGATGATCAAAGTAGCAAAGAGCTATAGGCTCGATACATTTTTGTAGCAACGGGTTTCAACCCGTTGTTATAAAATATAGCCATTTGAGAGCCGTAGGCTCAGCACATATCTATACCCAATCGTAGAAAACATATCTCTGGACATACCTATTTTGAATTTACTTAAAAATCAACGTACTCGTTTTGTTTATATGTGCCGAACCTACGGTTCTCTTGCTTATTAATGCAATAATTAACGGATTAAAATCCGTTGCTACAATATTGATCGAGGCTACGCCTCTTCAAAGCCGATTTACCTTCTTCCATTTTTTCACCGTTGTAAAGAGCGAGGCAATTAAAATCCTTAACTAAATGACATTGCCCGGCGGGACTGATAGCCGCCGATGGTTGGGTAGTATAAGCAACACGGTTAGGGGTTGTACCCTGACGGCGGATGAGGGAGGAAAAGTTTGAGTTCTTCAGGCTATTTTGTTCCCTTTAGCACTATTTCAAGTTTACCTCCTTTCATAATATCTGAATAACGGATATAATTCTTACCGTACGGCTTACCATTTAATCTTACCTCCTTAATATACAATGCATCACTGCTTGCTTTTTTACAAACAATTTTAAAACTTTTACCATTTTCCAATTGCAGGCTTATCCTGTCAAATAAAGGCGAGCATAACTGGTACTCCCCTGAAACAGGGTTCAAAGGATAAAAGCCCATGGCTGCAAATACATACCAGGCGCTCATCTGGCCTGCGTCATCGTTGCCACTTAGGCCGCCGGCGCCATCGCTGTACTCCTCTTTTAAAATATTGCGGACGATTTTTTGTGTCTTCCAGGGAGCGGCTGTGTAATTGTACATAAAGGGAATCTGGTGGCCCGGCTCATTGCCATGCCAGTATTCATTTTTGGCGAACAAACTGTCCAATGCATTTTCTAATTTTTTGGTGCCGCCCATTAATTGTGCAAGGCCGGGAACATCATGCGGTACATAAAAAGTATACTGGCGGGGCGTGCCTTCAGTAATGTAAGACTCTCTAATATCAGGATGAAAAGATTGAAACCATTTGCCATCGGCATGCCTGCCCCGTACCATGGCTACTGATCTGTCAAATACATTTTTATAGTTGAGGGAACGTTGCTGAAGCATTTTATGATCTGCTGTTTTATTTAATCCTTTTGCAATAACCGATAGCGCATAATCATCAAATGCATATTCCAGCGTACGGCTTACCTGTTCCTTTTTATGAAAGGCCTCGGGTACGCTATCTTCCATAGGTATATAACCATATTTCAGATAGGTTGGCAACGCCCTGCGGCCCATGCCGTTTTTATATTCAGTTTCATTTGCATTTTCAAAGGCATTTTTGCGCATAAGCTTGTAAGCAGCCTGCACATCATAATTGCGGATGCCATTGTTGTAGGCTGATGCAATGTATGCGGTGGCATGGTCGCCAATCATGGCAGCGGTATAGCTGTTCCAGCAGGGGAAAATGGGCAGCCAGCCCCCTTGTTGGCCCTTCAGGATAAGTGAACGGACAAATGCATTAGTTAACGATGGTTTTAATATTTCAAATAATGGCAATTGTGCCCGGTAGATATCCCACATAGAAAAATCATCATAGTAATGCCCATCCTTCATTTTTTTTAAATTATAATTGCCAGCAAAGGCTGGATAAGTTCCGTCAACATCACTAAACAACCTTGGATGCTGCATTGCATGATACATGGCCGTATAAAATATCCTTTTATTTTTCTCATCGTTGCCCGTAACCGTTACCTGCGATAAAGCTTTGTTCCAGGTTTGCTTCGCTGCAGATAATATTTCATTAAAATTCTTTGTCCCCATTTCTGATGCAAGATTTTTCTTTGCACCCTCAAGGCTGCTAAAGGAGGTGCCGATGCGGATATGCAACTGTTCTCCTTTTTTCAAACTAAAACCCACGTAGGCGCCGCCATCTTTTTTATTGAGGATGCTGTCAGCGGCAAAAATTTCATTGCTGAAAAAAGTTCCACTGGTTGCAATTGCTTTTTCTATTTTAATATAAAACCATCCGCTAAAACCCGCAGGCTGTCCCCAGCCCTGGTAGATCCTGTGTGCAGGGTTGTAGCCCCAAATTGCACCAGTTGTTTTATCCACTTTTACAAAACCCTTGGCCTGATCGCTATTGGGCAGGATGAGCAGGTACAAGCTGTCATCTATAGACGAAGTAAATTGCATAAACCCACAGCGGGCAGTCGCCGTTATTTCTGCAGACAGGTGCTGCGCAGGTAAATCAAGTTTATAGTACGCCGGAGAGGTGGTCTCCTTATCATGAGAAAATGGAACCGCATAATCCTTGACCGAAGTTTTTAATTTACCTGCTACCGGCATAAGGGTAAAACTTCCATAATCCTGGGTGCAGGAGCCGCTGAGCCAGTGTGTGCCGCGGAAGCCACTCAGTAAACTGTCTTTATAAAAATAAGGAGGCTGGCATTTTATTTCGGTTGTTCTGGTTTGTGCTGACCATTGTGTCATGGCAAAAGGAAGTCCTACTGCCGGGATCGTGTTGGCATTTTTTTCTGAGCCTGCTTCGCTGTGTTTTACTGCCGCAGTTGTTGTTGACGGCGCTGTGCCGGAGAGCGGTTGAACGTATTGAATTAAATTTTGGGAGCATAACCTTTGGCCGGATAAACATGCTAAAAGTATGAGTGGCAGTCGCAGTGTATTCCAGTTTATTGAGCGGGCCGCCCATGGGTATGTCGTACAAGAGTGCGACGCAACAATGTTGATCAGGGTACCAATGCCCGGTAACAAAGTATTGACTTTTTTTATGCTCATGGTTTTGATCTTAATTAACTGACCGGAGCCGGATGCTATAAACACGATGCCACTGCCGGGCAAGATTTTTTATTTAATGACACTGTCCTGAGAGCTGGCATTAGGTAGAGAATAATCCGATGCTTCAAACCGTGTCAGGCGCCGTCTCTACCAGAAAACTGTATACAGCGCCAACAGAATCCCCATGATGATGATAGAGCCAATAGCAAAGCCCGGCGTAATGCGGTACATTGATGTATCGATTTCGATAACGTGTACATCGTTTTCTTTTTTTGGATATATAAGGCTCATTGCAATCATGATCAAGACGATGGATACGAAGGTGATGCTCATCCTGTCTAAAAAAGGATAATCCGGAAATGCGCCGCCGGTCCATACCGGTAAAAATTTTAATACGGTTGAAATGGGAATGGTAAGTAATGCACCAGCCATTGCTGCATTGGCCGTAGTACGTTTCCAGAAAAACCCCATCAGGAAAATTGCCAGTACACCCGGAGAAATAAAACCGACATACTCCTGTATAAATTGATAGGCCTGGTCAAGCGATTTTAATGCCGGCGTTACAATGCCCGCTATTACCATGGATATAACAACAGCCCATCTTCCCACCAGCACCATCTTTCTTTCAGTAGCCTCTTTATTAAAGTATTTTTTATAAATGTCCAGTGAAAAAATAGTTGAAATACTATTTGCCTTACCTGCAAGCGATGCTACAATAGCTGCTGTAAGCGCCGCAAATGCAATCCCTTTTAGGCCGGCAGGTAACAGGTTCATTAGCGTTGGATAAGCATGGTCAGGCTTAAGCGTTCCCGCTGCATCCGCCATCTCCTGTTGAAACATCCCCTTACTGTGCAATACATACATTACAATGCCCGGCAATACTGCTATCACGGGAACCAGCAATTTTAAAAACGCAGCAAATAAGATCCCCTTGCGGGCAGTAGCTAAATCAGCGCCTAACGCCCTTTGCACGATATATTGATTGCATCCCCAGTAAGCCAGGTTATTAATCAACATTCCGCCGAATAATACAGACAGCCCCGGCAGTTCTTTATAATATTTATGAGACGAGTCAAAAATCATGTGAAAATGTGTTGGTGCTTCTTTGCGCAAAACAGAAAGCCCTTTAAAAATATCCTTTCCAAATCCGTACTCTTCGGATAACAAAGAAAGCGCAAGATAAGTAGTAACGAGTCCGCCGATGATGAGCACTACCACCTGGATCACATCAGTGTAGCCGATCACTTTCATGCCGCCCAATGTTACTATCATAGAGAAGATGACGAGGCCAACAATGCTCCATTCAAAACTAATATTGGAGATAGATGAAATAGCCAACGCCCCGAGGTAAATAATAGACGTGAGATTTACAAACACATATACCAGCAACCAGAATACAGCCATGATCGTGCTCACCTTATCGTTGTACCGCTTTGATAAAAATTGCGGCATGGTAAATATTCTATTCTTGAGATAAACAGGAATGATGAATATCGCAACAATGATCAATGTAGCTGCAGCCATCCATTCGTAAGTAGAAATGGCCAGGCCCAGCGCAAAGCCGGAACCAGACATACCAATAAAATGTTCCGCAGAAATATTGGATGCGATTAGTGAGGCCCCGATTGCCCACCAGGTAAGCGAACCTTCAGCCAGGAAAAAATCTTTGGAACTTGTAGTAGCAGATTTTTTTTTATGATAAATATAGTATCCGTAGGAGGAGACAGCGATAAAATAAATAAAGAAAACAATGTAGTCGGCAGTTTGCAATTGGTTCATCAGCAATTTTTAAAAATTAAAAATAAGTGCATTCGTTAACAGAGGGGCAATGATAATCAATTCGTTTGTTTACTAAAAATTTGTATTGATCTAATTATTTGCATAAACTATAACTAAGTTAATCTTCATTTTTGTATTTAGGTTTTGGTAATTTTAAAGAATCTAAAAACATTGTTTGAATTATTTAGAAGCCGATTATGTGGCGTATAAAAACTAAATGGGTTATTCAAATGTTAGTGTATGTTTAAAAGGTGTCGTTCCGGTAAGGTATACATGAATGCCTTCTGTTCTTAGGCTTCCGAAATGAGTGCTGTATCTTTCACCTTCCAGGTTTTTTAGTGTTCGGTGTGCAACAGTTCCCGGCCCGAATGTAATGGTATCGTCACCAAATTTGTACTGCCCCATTCCTGTTTCTAAAAAATTATTACTATCGGTAGCCGGTAATGGGCCTGATAGCTTTCCGCCGGATGCAAAACAAAGTTCAATAGTAACGGCTACGCCTGGCTGTCCTGTTATGTTAAAAGTGATTTCATTTTTTCCGTTTGTTTCTATTAAGGAAACGGTTGTTTCAAGTGTCTTCACATTGCTCACCGGCCGTTTTCCAAAATCCATTTTGTTCCAAAAGCGGTCGTCAATACTTGGGCTTAACTTGTAGTCGCCTTTTGCATTTTTAAGATTGCCTGGCAGCGGCTGATAATATGGTACCTGCAATTTTTTATGGAGAATATATTTATTACCCACTTTTTGTATGCCATCGCTATAAAAATAGCCCATGCTGAAAAAATCTGTTGACAGCCGCATGTAATTTAGAATTGCTTTGCCTTTTCTGTAAGCATAAAAGTTGGGGCTATTAGAACGGCCGGACGCTATAATCAATGGCCAATCTACCCCACCGAAAAACGTTGTGGTTGTATTAGCCCGGCGGATCCTCAGCAAGCTTGAAGTTGTAAAAAGTTTTTCATAGTTAACAGGTGGCATGGTGGCAACCGGAAGGTTTTTTAACAGAACAGGATTTTCCAAACACCTGAAAAGCGACCTGTTCAAGACTTCTTCCTGGAAGCCTGGCAAGGTTTCCAGGAAGTTGGCAATCCCCGCAAAAGCAGCATCATTGTCGCGAATGGCCATATACCTGTAATGGAGATAATAACCCAGTTTATCTCTTCCGATCCACTGGTCCTGCCTGCGGGAGTCGGTGGTCACCATGTCTCCATTGGGTTCAATATAATACCAGCACATGGACAGATTCTTCCGTACGGCATTCAGCAGCTCCGGCTTATTTAATAACCGTGATATGGTAATGAGCGAGTTGTTTTCAACATAATCGTAGGTCCTGCTGCGTTCGGGATAATGCCCGTCGCTATCGATATAAATACCTTCTGTTAACCATTCTTCTATCCGGTTAACATATTTTTTATTTGGATACAGTGCATTCAAATGCGCCAGTGCTGCACAGATCACCCACCGGTGATTAGGTGTGTGCACGCCTCCTTCCACCAAAGCTACTCCACTCTTTAAAATAAAATTTTTTATGTCGTTGTTGATATTGCTTAATTCGTTTGATTTGTCTTTTACCAGCAGGTAAGCACCCGCTGAAAGCGGCTCTAATAAAAACGCTGTGTCCGGTGGCGATTCGAGGTTACCAATATTAACAGTGCCATCTTCAGATTGAGCTGTTACCAGCACCTTTGTTAATTTTTCCAGTTTTGAAACGACCCGAGTACTATGATAAAAACTGGAATCAGGCGCACAATAGGATGCAGATAAAATAGCAAAATCAAAGCCCACCCGCCGGGCAAAGTTTGATTTATCCGCTTCAGTAGCTAACAGTTTTTCCACTTCTTTATCATTGGCTACCAGCAGTTTTTTGAAGAAATCATTATTAAAAAGGCCTTGCTCAATATTTGTCGTGCCCGCCAGCAATAAAAAATTATTGGCTAACGGGGTTAGCATTGTCAACGCACTTATTTTTAAAAAAGTAGTTCGCTTTATGTTACCCATATCTTGCAATATTATTTAAGACTATTTATGGAAGAAAAATCCCGGAGCTAAAAACTCCGGGCTTAATCATTATCAATATAAGTTATTTAGTTTAATAGCCAGGGTTTTGGGTAAGTGACGGGTTATTGGTCATGGCCGTTGTTGGTATTGGGAAAATACGACGATGGGGTTCAGCATTTACTTTTCCTAAACCATAAGCAGCCTCAAATTTCCCAAACCGGATCATGTCATTTCTATGCCAGCTTTCCCATGCCAATTCACGGCATCTTTCTGCATAGATATCATCTAAAGTAATGGCAGCAAGTGCAGGCGAAGTTGTCCTGTTAGACCTCACCAGGTTCATCAAAGAAAGCGCAGTGGCGCCCAAGGTAGGCGTACCACCTCTAAAGATAGCTTCCGCTTTCATTAACAGAATATCAGCATACCTGAAAATTGGCACATCATTATTTTGGTTCCTGCTGGTGGTATTGGTGTAGTCGGCCAGGAACTTAATATTCCTTGTACCGGTATTCCATGCGATCTCATCTTTTCCCAAATCAAAAGAACTAGCTCCCAATCTTGACGTTGTCAATGGAAACAAATTTAAATGATAGGTATAAGTGGCAGCGGGACTCGCCCCCGTATAAAATTGGTCAT
This sequence comes from Ferruginibacter sp., assembly GCA_039922375.1. Taxonomy (GTDB): domain Bacteria; phylum Bacteroidota; class Bacteroidia; order Chitinophagales; family Chitinophagaceae; genus Ferruginibacter. The sequence goes on along the minus strand of JBDSAA010000152.1, from coordinate 18,866 downwards.
AACCAAGGTTTGTAGTTCTTACCATTATAGGGCTTCCATCCTGCCAATATTGCAAACCACTTAACCACTGTTTATTTCTTATATCGTTTGCATCATTGAAAAATGAAAAGTATTGTTCTGTAGTAGTCCTTGGTCCACTTGGTTTATTATTTGCCAGGCCACCGCCAGAACTTAAATTCATTACCGGATTTGTAAATGCACCGGGCGTAGAACCTGAATATAAGTAACGAATGCCAAGGTTCCTGTTCAAATCATAGCGTGCATAAAACATGTTTCCATTAGAAGTAGATGCATCAAAAGGAATAGAAAAAACGAACTCCTTCATAGCAGGACCATTGGTAGGATAAAACATTTGGAGATAGGTAGCCCTTGGCTCCAGCGCATATTGCGAACCACCGCCGGCGTTGATCACGCTATCACATGCCGCAATACATTCATTGTATTTTTGTGTGCCGGTATATACAGCACTATTGAGGTACATCTTAGCCAGCATAGCATACGCCATATACTTTGTAGGCTTGCCATACGTAGAAACGCCCGCAGCAGACTTTAAGTAAGGTATTGCTGCCTTTAACTCACTTTCTATAAATGTAAAAACCTGGGCACGAGGCGTATTAGGCTTTAGTACAGTACTGCCATATAAAGTATCTACTGGCACATTACCATACAAATCCATCATCATAAAATATGCAAGTGCTCTCATTGTTTTCAATTCTGCGAGGCCAGCAATTTTTTGGTCGCTTTCCGGCGCTGATTTATTTATGATAGAGATAGTTTGGTTGGCCGTACCGATCATATTCGACAGGTAACTCCATCCGCTATTTACTGGGCCATTATCCTTTGTCCAAGTATGCCTGTGCAGCTCCAGGTACCGGTTACCATCTATCCAGTCTGCGGCATAGGTAGGCAATAACGATTCATCGGTTGTCATACTTTGTAAAAAGAAATAGGTAGTTGCATATTCACTCCTTAAATTAATGTACACCGGACCTGATGCTGAGCTAAACTGGGCCTCAGACTGGGGGTAAACATCCGGTGTAAGTTCGGATGTGACTGGCACATCGATTTTATGACAGGCAGAAAATATCCCGGCTATTAAAACGAGGAATTTTACCCGGTTAAGTATCTTATTCATATTCTTAATTTTATTATTTTTTAAAATGACACATTTACGCCAAGTAATATGGTACGTGTTTTAGGATAAAAATTATTATAATCTATACCCGGCGCTACGCCACCCTGGTTGATCTCAGGATCTATTCCGGAGTAATTTGTAATGGTAAATAAATTATTGACAGATGCATAGACCCTTATATTGGTTACATACTTAATTGCATCTTTTATGTTGTAAGCTAATGTCGCGTTATCTAAACGGACATATGTTCCACTCTCAATATACCTGTCAGAATAAAACGAATTTTTAGTGTCAGCAATTTTATCAACTTCTGCGGTAACCAAAATGTTATTGGCCGTTGCAGCAGTTACATAAGATAGATCGGCTCGGGTAGCATTAAAAATCTTATTGCCAAATACGCCTCTCACGAACACGTTTAAATCGAAATTTTTATACTTGAGCGTATTGCTCCATCCCATCATCAATTTTGGTTGTGCATCTCCAAGGTAAAAATAATCGGTTCCAATACCTGGTGTAGTAGACCCGACGGTTTTGCTTCCGTCTTTTTTAAAGAACTGGGACACGCCCTTGTCATCTTTGCCTGCATATTTAAGTGTGAAAAACTGGCCGATCGGATAGCCCACTTTTAATAGTTGTAATGTAGCATTTGTTTGACCCGGACCTTCAGGATCAGAATAACGGATAGAATCGCCGTTTGACAAAGGACCTTGCAAACTGGTGATCAGGTTTTTATTATGAGCTAAATTTATTGTTGTGTTCCATGTAAGTGCCCTGCCGCTAACCGGGGTAGCATTCAAACTCAATTCTATTCCTTTGTTATTGATGCTGCCACCGTTTGCCCAAATTCTTCCACCGGGTACAAGTGCCGGGGAAACTGAATAATTGAACAACATACCGGTAGTATTTTTATCATACCAATCAACTGAGCCACTAAGCTTCCCTTTCAAAATTGTAAAGTCTAATCCAACATTTGTTGTTGCAGTTTTTTCCCATTGCAAATCGGGATTGGAGCCTTGCAGTGGAGCGTAAGCTGCCGCCTGTACGCCATTGTTGTAATAAGTACCTGCGATGCCATATACTAATTTACTTGTGAATGCACCAATACCCTGGGAGTTACCTGTAACACCATAACTTCCTCTCAATTTCAACTCTGTAAATATCGATTGGCTTTGCATAAAGCCTTCCTGGTTAATCCTCCAAGCTGCTCCAACAGAAGGGAAATAACCCCAAAAATTATTTTCCCCAAACACAGAGCTGCCATCCCTGCGAATAGAACCTTGTACCAAATATTTTTCCCTGAAATTATAATTCAACCTTCCAAAATCAGAGATAAGACGGGTTTGTCCGTAAGTAAGGTCATTCCCTATATTGATCCTGTAATTAGAAATAGCATAAGGATTACCCAAGGCGAGGTTGGTGTAACCAATATTGTCTGCGGGAAAATTGGTACTGGATGTTTGAAAGCCTTCGCCATAAGTATTTTCCTGCCATGAATAACCAACGACGGCATTGATAGAATGATCAGCGATCTTTTTATTCCAGGTTAAAAATGATTCTATTGTTTTGTTGGTAGTTTGAAAGCTGCTTCTCAGCGCCGATCCGTTGGAACCAAATAAATTGCCGATCAACGTATGGGCAATTCCAATACCGGGGTCGGGATTATTATAAAAATTGGAAGTTGGATATTTGGAGTAATAGCTGCTATAATACTCTCCATGTAAGCTCGAAGTTTTTTGATAAGCCAGGTTAACATTGTAAGTTAAACCGAGTGGCAATTTCACCTCCGTTGTAAATCCGCCAATCAATGTATTGTATTTGGTATCATCTTTTGCATTATCAATAATTGCAAGTGGATTAAAATATCCTGTGGTATTCAAATTTTCAAAATAAGTGCCGTCGGGATTTTTTATTGGTGATACGGGCAGATGTTTGGCAGCCTGCAATAAAACGATATTTTGCAAAGGCACATAGGTAGCATTGCTGCTGCTGTTTGAAACGTTGAGGCCAAATTTTATTTTATCGTTCAATGCATATTGTTCTACATTAAGCCTGGCGATCACCCGCTTTAACCCGCTATTGATGAGAATACCTTCTTTATCAATAAAGTTAAGGCTGGCGCTGTAAGTACTGTGTTCGCCGCCTCCACTAAATGAAAGATTATGATTATGAGAAATAGCGGAAGAACGTTGTATAGCACTCTGCCAGTCAGTTTCAGCGCCTTTATCATCATTGGGCGAGAATGCAGAACTGTTAGCAGCAAGGAAAGCCTTCAATTGCGTTGAGTTCATCAGATCCAGGTTGTTGCTTACTTTTTCATAACCCACATAACCATTATAACTTGTAAGTACTTGTCCTTTCCTGCCTCGCTTGGTAGTTACCATTATTACACCGCTTGCAGCCCTGTTACCATAGATAGCAGTTGCGGCGGCATCTTTTAACACGTCAATCGATGCTATATCATCGGGAGCAATTGCTGCAATGTCAGCTCCGGGTACCCCATCAATAACATAGAATGGTGCTCCGGGACTATTTACCGTGGAAGCACCCCTCAAAATAACCGCAGCAGGCTTGTTGGGGTCACCACTTGCTGTAATGTTTAGACCCGCTACTTTACCCTGTAGCAACTGGCCAACATCACTAATCGCTCCGCGGTTGAGGTCCTCAGGTTTAATGGTGGTGATGGCACTGGAAAGTGTTTTACGGGAACTTTTTCCGTAACCCACTACTACCACATCTGCAAGCGCAGTAGTAGCGTCAGTCATTTCAATATTGTAAGATGTGCTCTGGGTGACCGGCACTTCTTTTTTTACAAATGAAATCGAACTTAACACCAGCACATCACCTTGTTTTGCCGTAGTGCTAAAGGTGCCATCGGGTGCCGTAGCCGTTACATTTTTTGTTCCTTTCACTGCCACGGTTACGCCGGTAGCCGGAGCCCCTTTACTGTCAGTAACAGTGCCTGTTATTTTTTGTGGGCTTTGAGCCATTAAGGAGTTAAATGGCTGAATAATTAATAAGAGTAGCAAGGAAAGCCAACTACACTTAAACAGCGTTAATTTTGGTAATGTCATGATTTTTTGGTTTACTGTTTTGAAAAATTGGCAAATAAAAAGTTACTGTTTGCCCGGCCCGGAGTGTTGTAATCTTACAAACATCCGGGCGAAGGCAAAAATTGATATAAAAAAATTGGGCTTTTCTTAAAACTTTAAAATCGGGGGTAAGTATTTGGCTACCAGGTCTTCATAATAGGGCCTAAGTTCATTCCAATCCGGAGGTGTAGGATTTTTGGAATAGAGATCATATGGATTAAAAAGGTCTACCCACTTAAACATTTCATGGTCATGCTGGCTCATCAGGTGTTCATAAGCATGTTCCCGGTGCTGTGAGTAAAAAGAATGGTAGCGGAGCATGTACAACCCCGGCTCTGGCAAATAATTCTTCGCCATTTGATAAACATATTCATCGTGGCCCCACGACATGTGCACATTGTCCAAACCGCAATTGGGGCTATATACGCCATACTTTGTATTATAACGCTCGTCGTTAAAATCGGGATTACTTTTAAAGAATTCCGGATATACTATCTTATCTGAAAATGCACATCCAACAGGAAACGTATCGCCTACCACAGCCCACTGAGGCTCGCCAAACAGACAAAGTACTTTACCCATGTCATGCACCAGGCCTACCATCACCATCCAGTCAGGGTGACCGTCTCTGCGGATAGCCTCCGAGGTTTGCAAAAGGTGTTGAAACTGGTCAAGGTCCGTATCAGGATCAGAGTCGTCCACCAACTGATTTAAAAACGTGAAGGCTTCCCAGACAGGCATTTCCTTTTTGTCAAACTTCAAATAGTTTGCTTTGTTTTTTAATACGAAATCATAACTCTGATAAGTATGATTGAGCCTGTAAAATTCTTTAACAGTATCTCTTTCAGGGCTTTCGTAGTTGCGGTATGCTTCTGTGGATTTGTCGCTTGCAATTGACGCCGGATCGGGGTAGCGTTCCAGTACATCTTCTTCCCATACATCCAGGTTTCTTAGGGGATTAATTTCGCTTTGATCAAAATTATTTGAAGACAAGTTCATGGCAATCGTTTTTTGGTTTACTAACAGTTCGTGCTGCAAAATGAACTTTTTTTAGTTTGGTTGGCGTTTTAACATTGGTTTTATTTACGAAACCGTTTTCGTACAAAACATTAATTTTGTGTAGCTTTCTGCTTTGGAAAATCTAAAAGAATCAAATGGCCCATGAATAAGCTTACCATAAAAATGCTGGCCAAAGAACTCGGTCTTTCCGTGTCTACCATTTCCAAAGCAATCAGGGATAGTCATGAAATAAGCAACACCACAAAACTAAGAGTGAACGAACTGGTTGAAAAGCTCAACTACGTCCCCAACCCTTATGCCAGTAGTTTAAGACGAAGAAATAGTAAAACGATCGGCGTAGTAATTCCTGAAGTAGTGGATAGCTTTTTTGCACAGGCCATCAACGGGATTGAATCCGTGGCACAGGAAAAGGGGTATCATGTACTTATCTATTTAACGCATGAAAGTTTTGAAAAAGAAAAAAGAATATTACAGGATTTTGAAAGTGGCAGAGTGGATGGCGTGCTGATGTCGGTATCAAGAGAAACAAACCATTGCAGCCATATTGAAGGCCTGATGAACATGGGCGTACCGCTGGTTTTTTTCGACCGTGTATATGATGCAATTGAAACAACCAAGGTGACCACCAATGATTATGAAAGTGCTTATCTTTCTACAACGCACCTCATTGAAAAAGGATGTAAGCAAATTCTATTTTTATCATTTTCTACTTCCCTGTCCATTTCAAATAAACGATTGAATGGCTATAAAGATGCCTTGCTAAAACACAACTTCAATATCGTTGAAAAAAATATCCTGGCTTTTAGTAATGACTTTAGAAGCGACTACCTGCTGCTAAAAAGAAAATTACAATCAGCCAAAAGAGCGGACGGTATTTTAGCCTCTGTTGAAAAACTGGCCATCACTGTTTACCAGGCCTGTGAAGATCTGCAACTCAACATTCCTAATGATATACAAGTCATCAGTTTCTCAAATTTAGATTCAGCTTCTTTTTTAAATCCACCGCTAACCACCATTACACAACCCGCATTTGAAATTGGCAAAACCGCAGCAGCGGTGTTAGTGAAAGCCCTTAAAAAAACTAAGTACGAAATACAAACCGATGAAATAATTGTTCCTTCTACTTTGATAATAAGGAAATCTACGAAAGTTTGATGCTGCCAATCCAGCTAGTTGAATAAATTCTCCACGAATTAAAATTATTAAGGTTAAATCCTGTTAAGCGACGCAAAAAAATTGCCACTACTTTTTCCTGTTCATATATTGAGCCTTACACGCAATTACCGGAAGATAAATCCGCCGCAAAACGGGTAGATACTTTGTGGAACAGGATATTTGTGGAACCGCTGGCCGCGTTATCCACTTGATTATTTGAAACTGTTGCTGCGGCTTGATGCATTTATTTCTTGTATTATCAAATAAAAATTTATATCATTATTCTCCGATTTTTAACTGCAAACACCACCCGATAACAAACAAATTTTGTCTGATGAAAAAATTTAATGAAAGATCCATTATCCGTTACGTTTCCCAGTTATTAAAATCAATCTGGTTGTTCTTCCCCGGCTTGCTTTTTTTATTGTTCCCTATCTTTTGCTTTTGGAGCATGGGTCAAGGAAAGGATATTATGACCGCTTTTATGAACAATGATTATGGTACAAAAACGGGGTTTCATTTTAACTCGGCCCGAATGTTTTTTTTCATTGCTATCGCTTTTTGGGTGTATGTGTCATGGTATTCTTCCAGGATCATTTCTTATATAAAAAAGACCCGGCAGCAGAGGGATATTGAAGCAATTGCAGATGTTGACCGCAATGTTTCTGAAGCACGTTACAAAAGCAATGACAACTATTTTGAAATTGGCAAATCCTTTCTCGAAAAAGTTCCACGGATGATTGGCAACTGTTGCTTTTTAATCCTGGAGTTGGCGGTATTTCAATTGCCCATTGTTTCTGCAGGCATCAACAAAGTAGCGGCGTATATAATTTTGATTGTGATGCTTATAGCGTTGCACTACCTAAATAAATGGATAGAAAAAACACAAGTTGGCAAGCAAGCCTTCTCAGTACATTTTTGGATATTGTTATTTTCATTTTTGACTTTGTTGATCGTAAGTTGCTTTTTTAAAACCATACCTGTTTGGGCTTTCTTTTTCCTATTGTTGTTTATGCACGTGATTTACATTTATTACATTAATTTGAGAAGGCCAGTAATGGAGGCGGTAGCTAAGTCGCAGGTAATAACGACAGGCAATGAACGTTCGCTTCTTGAAAAACTGTTGGATTATTTTTGTGTGCCCCGCAAAGAATCGGGATATTATAAATGGTTTTTAATAATCTGCAGTGCCGGTATCGTATTGTATTTACTTTGTATTTTTTGGCTAAAGTTTGCGAGAATGATGGGGCCATTTCCTCTGCTCATATTGGCCTTTGCCGTATTGCTTTTATTTGGAAATTTTGTAACTGCCTTTTCGGTTCGTTATAAAATTAATTTTCATTTCCTGTTATTAGTACTTGGTTTGCTCCTCGGTTTAAAAGAAACCCATCAACTTAGAACATTTGAATTAGCTGGGTCAGAAAATGGTTACAAAGAAAGACCTGCGCTTAAAACTTATTTAACTGCCTGGCTCAACGAAAGGCTGGATTCCACGGATACAAAATACGATATGAATTTCATTATGGCCAATGGCGGTGCCTCTCGCTCGGGGTATTGGACAGCCCAGGTATTAGGCACTATCGAAGACGCCTCGCTGTCTAGAAATCTTCCACAACGTTTCTCAGATCATATATTCTGTTTGTCCGGAACTTCCGGCGGAGCAGTTGGAGTAGCCACTTTTTTTTCGCTGCTGAGGAACAAAAAAGATAGTATGAGAGCGCAGTATTCAGCTTCGGCCAGGCATTTTCTCAAACAAGATTATTTTACTTACACAGTGGCAAGAATGCTGGGCCCTGATTTTTTCAATTATATATTTCATCTCCCTTTATTGGAAGACAGAGCTGGAGCTTTGGAAAGTTCTTTCGAGCAATCTGCCCTTCAGCGTCCTGATAGTTGTTACCGTGTTCCATTCAATGAAAGCTTTTCCAGTTTTCCTGCAATGAGCGGCGGTAAGATATTCATGCCTTTATTATTTGTAAACACAACTCGCATGCAGGATGGCAGCCCAGCATTGGTAAGTAACCTGCAGGTTGACCAGACCTTTAATGGCCGGATCGATGTGGTAAAATTATTAGACAGCAGGCACGATATAACAATGACTTCTGCTGCTATCCTTGGGGCACGGTTTCCCTATTTAAGCCCCGCCGGAAGACTAAAAGACAATTACTTTGTAGATGGCGGATATTTTGATAATTCAGGTGCGGGCACGGTACAGGAATTAATAAGAGGCATCATTAATTTGGGTAAAACAGATAGCATATTAGGAAAGAAAATTAAGAGAATCAATTTCAATGTGATCCATATTGTCAACAGCCCCACTGGTTTTGTAACGGCAGTTGAAAAAGTTGCCCCCATAAAAAATGACTTGATGAGCCCGATTTTAACTATCGTGGGAGCATATGATATGCAGACAACCGTGAATGACAGAAGGCTTGTTAATTACCTGAGAGATGTTAACAGCAATAATACAAATGCCGCTACCTATACCCAACTTTCTTTATATATGACTCCCCAGGAAGTAAATGAGCAAAAGCCCCCGATGCTGAAACGGGAGAAGGCATACGCCATGAACTGGTTCATGTCCGATACCACACGTAAACGAATTGATCAAAGGCTTGTAATCTGCCCCGAGTTGAAAAAATTTATTGGGCAAATGAAATAGCTGCATTCAATGCTTTGGTTTCTCTGTAATAATCAAAAAAGTTTTTAGAAGGGCATCCTTTCTCTGCATTATTTGAGTATGGAAAAATAATTAAAACTCAAAATAATTACCCTTCCTAAAATTATGATTTTCGAAATATTCAAATTAATTTTAAAGTAGACGTTGGCCCTAAATAACACCCTCCTATCTTATCAAATTCCCCTTCGCCATTTCTTTTTTTACCCACTTAAACTCTTTACAAATGAAAACAATATTTCAACAAATGCATGCTATCAACACATGTGTAAATTCATGCTGTCAGCTATTCAAAATGAAAATTCCTGCAAGCCGCTGTTACCTAAAACCCATTTTAACAATCTTAACCTGTGCCGTCATTTCCTCTGCAATAAAAGGACAAGCGGAAAGACAATGGCTTATGGGTGGCCAGAATCCTCAAAATACCAGGAATGCAATTACTGAACGAATTATCTCACCAAAAACAGCCCCAGGCCTAAATGTTAAATGGGCATTTACAACGGGTGGCGATGTTTCAGCAACGCCTGCTGTTGAGAATGGATTTATTTACTTCCCGGATTGGGCAGGAAATTTATTTAAAGTGAATGCAAGTACAGGCATCGAAGTGTGGAAAAAACAAATAAAGAATTATACGGGGCAAACATTTTGTTTTGCAAGAGCAACCCCTGCCATCGTCGGTGATGTTCTTATCATTGGCACCCAGCTTGGTGATCCAACCATAGGTGCCCGCGTTCTTGGAATTAGCAAAATTACCGGCGATTTGCTATGGAGTACCCAGGCAGACGACCATATGGCGTCAATAATAACTCAATCTGCTGTGGTGGATTTGGATCGTGTCTACGTTGGCGTTGCCTCGAATGAAGAGGGCTTTGCAAACAATCCGGATTACCCTTGCTGTTCCTTCAGGGGAAGCATATTATGTCTTAATGGGACGACCGGCCAAATTATTTGGAAGACATATATGGCCCCTGCGGGCAAAGGGTTTTCCGGCAACGGTGTGTGGGGCAGTACACCTGTTGTGGACAAGAAACGCAATTCACTTTACATCACTACTGGCAATAACTATAGTGTGCCGCAGCAAATATTGGATTGCGCTAAAGCAGGCGGTTCCCCTGCTTCCGTAAAGGCGTGTATAATGGCTGTAGATGGTAATGCTGAAAATCATTTTGATGCATTTGTCGCCTTGGATTTAACTACAGGTGCAATAAAATGGGCCAATTCAGTAATCCCTTTTGATGCGTGGATCGGCCCATGTCTCTTTGCGGGACCTAACTGCCCCGAAATATTTGGGCCGGATTTTGACTTTGCCCAAGGCCCTGCCTTGTTTTCTGTTGGCAAAGGAAGTAATAGAAAAGACTTGGTTGGCGCAGGCCAAAAAAGTGGTATTTATTGGGCACTTGACCCCGCCACCGGCAATGAAGTGTGGCATACAGTAGTTGGCCCCGGAAGTCTGTTGGGAGGTTTGCAATGGGGTTCTGCCGTAGATGACAAATTGATTTATACAGCTGTGTCCAACCATGATTTTCATGAATGGACAATGACCACCGGACCTGGAGCCGGCAAGACTATAAGGGGAGGATTTTTTTCAGCCCTTAATCCAACTACCGGAGCTATTACCTGGGAATATGCAGGAGTTACTCCACCCAATAATTTTCCTGTTACTGGTGTGCTTGCAAGTAATACTGGAATGGTCTCAGTAGCTAATGGAGTTGTATTCGCCGGAGCTTTAGATCAGTATGGAACGATGTACGCTTTTGATGCAGCTTCCGGTCAAAAACTATGGTCGTTTGAAAGTGGCGGCTCAATTTGCTCAGGAGCTGCCATCGTTGATGGAGTGGTCTATTGGGGATCCGGTTATGCAAAGTTTGGGTTTGGCACCTCAAATAATAAACTGTATGCCTTTGATACAAAAAGAAGGGCTGCCCGAACTGCTGTTGCCACGGCGCCAATGACAATAATCGATCAAACCAAACTTGCACCCATCTCAATATATCCAAGTCCTGCAAATGACAGAATAACAATTGTCTCAAATGATCAGAGCCATATCCTGTCAATCAACCTTTTTGATCTTTCCGGAAAATTGATAAAACAGTTTAAACCTTCATTGTCAACTAATTTTAAACTGAATTTGGCCAATATACCGAACGGCACTTATATGATGCAAATAATAACAGCTGCCAATAGTTTGTCCACAAAAATTGTTGTCGCACATTAATCAAATAGAAACTTAGATAGCACAGATTTTTCTACAAAACAGATGGCGTTCAAATGCCATCTGTTTTTTTACAGCAAATTCCTTCCTTTTTGATCAGCATTTATTCCATCATTGGTTAAAACCTCTTGATTTGCCAAATAATATTAAAAGTTGATTTTTGCCTATTTTTAACACTCATTTCATTCACAAAAATAAAATTCATGTACAGAACCTTGCCATCCATTATGATTAGCGTTGCGGTAGTATTAGCCTCCTGCAACAGCACAACATCCAACAACGTTAGTTCAGTTTCCACAACAGATTCCTCGGTTAATACAAGCGTGGAAAAAAATGAACCTAATACTAAATACAAACCTGCCTTCGAAGGCCAGACAAGGATAGGCGCAGTAAAAACGCAAACTCCTTTTGAGTATAAATTACTGACCAAAGATGTTAAAAGGCCATGGGGCATTATAAGTCTTCCTGACGGACGGTTGCTAATCACGGAAAAAGAAGGAACGATGAGAATTGCAACCACGGCTGGCGTGCTGAGTGCACCGATCACTGGATTGCCACCAGTGGACCAAGCATCTCAAGGCGGCTTACTAGGCTTAACGATTGACCCGGCATTCACTACCAACCGGATGGTTTACTGGACTTACGCAGGCTTTGCAGGAGATGCCAATCTTACTACGGTAGCGAAAGGAAAGTTGTCTGCGGATGAAAAAACGATGGAAGATGTGAAAGTCATTTACCAGGCTACTCCTGCATTCAAAGGGAAGCAGCATTATGGATCAAGAATTCTGTTTGATAAAACCGGGCACCTTATTTTTAGCACTGGTGAAAGGTCGGAAATGGAAACAAGGCCGCAGTCTCAGTTTTTGAATTCATCCCTGGGCAAGTTGATACGCATAACAACAGACGGTAAGCCAGCAGCAGGAAATCCATTTTCATCGATTGATTCCGCAAGACAGGAACTATATTCTTATGGTCACAGAAACCCTCAGGGACTTGCTTTTCATCCAACCACAGGCGATTTGTGGGAAGTTGAATTTGGCCCAAGGGGCGGTGATGAACTGAACAGGATAGTACCTGGTAAAAATTATGGGTGGCCCACAATCACTTACGGCATTGAATACAGTGGTGAAAAAATTGGCGATGCAATTCAACAAAAGGAGGGCATGGAACAACCCGTATATTACTGGGACCCTGTAATATCTCCTAGTGGTATCACATTTTATACAAGCGATAGTATTCCTGAATGGAAGGGCAACTTATTTATTAGCGGCCTCAGCAGTATGCAGATCACCAGGCTGGTAATTAAGGACAATAAAGTAGTGGGAGAAGAAAGATTATTAACCGACGAGAAAAAAAGGTTCAGGGCGATAACAGAGGGCAAAGATGGCGCTATGTATGCGGTGACTGATGATGGTTGCTTGTATAGGATTGGTAAAAAGTAATCTTAGTTCAATACAAAAACAGCCTCCATTCACGGTTATTTGAATGGAGGCTGTTTTTGTATTGCCCGCACATCAGGCAGGTGTTTTTTTTGCCACCAATGCACGAATAAAATACAATGTTTTTTTACAAGGAGTTTTAAGCTGGTTGTTTCATTCGTGCATTCGTGGCACATCAAAAGGGCTACGAAATGTGGCTAAAAATCCTATGGGTAAAAGGTGTGGGTAATTACCAGCCGTTACTTTGGACTACCTGTTAAACAATATCTTTAAATAAAAAACAGGGTTCATAAACTTCTTTCGGATGTCTACATTTTCAAACATACAACTGATTGTTTCTTTCAGCTCTTTGCTTCGACTTGCTTTTCCAATTACAAAATTGAACAGCCGTGGGTTGCTGCTAAGCTTTTGCAGGTAATGACTGAGCTTTAGTTCTGCCCATAATTTTTTATATAGACCGGTGTCATACTGTTGTAAAAATGCGGCGGAAAAATCATTTGCTTCCACTGCTTTTTTGATGGTCCTTGACGCCACTAAACCTGATACCATTGCGTTTCCAATCCCCTCGCCAGTAAAAGGGTCTATGAGCGAACCCGCATCCCCGGTCAGCAAAAAGCGGTTGCCGCTGAGGTTTCTTTTTTTTGAGCCAAGTGGCAACCCCCACCCTTCAATTTCGCCATCGATAACGGCATTGGTAAAACGATGTTTGATATTGGGATGTGTTGCAATTGCATCCAGCATCAATTGTTTGAGATTAGCTTTTTTTGCAGATATCGACTTGCTGAGCATACCTACCCCCACATTCGCTGCTCCATTGGGCAACGGGAATATCCATAAATAACCAGGTTGCAACTCTTTTAAAAAATGCAACTCAATAAAATTCTGGTTATGCATGCCCGATACATTTTGATAATAGGCCCTGATGCCTGCACTGAAATGGGCGGAATCCAATTTATGGTGAGCCAGTTTTTTTGCCACAATACTGCTCCGGCCTTCAGCACCCACGATCATTTTTGTAAAAATTGTCTTGCACTGCCCTTGTTGTCTGATGGTTACCAGCAGGCCATCGGCTCTTTCTTCAATGTCTTCTAAAAGGGTATCCGTAAACAGCGAAGCATACTGTTTGTCAATGAGACCCGCAAGTGTATTATCAAAATCAATCCGCTTACTTACAAAACCCGGGGGGTTGTCATCATCTATATTGTTTACCAAAAAAGGGATGTCGAGCAACGTATTATCGGGGGCGATAAATTGAATGCCACTACTTACCACCGACTTGTTTTTATCGCCTAAAAAGTATTGGTACCATTCGGGAAACATCCTTTTCAGCATCCCTACAGATTTACCACTCAATGCATCGCCGCAAATTTTATCCCGGGGAAAGATGTCTTTATCAATAATGATATGGGCTATTTTTTCTTTTGCTAAAAAGATAGAAGTGCTTGCGCCGCCCGGGCCTGCACCGGCTATCAGCACATCTGTTGTAAAGTCAGCTAAATTGTTCAATTGAGGGTTGGCTTATTTTACCGGCAAATTAATGTTTTAATTGTATCACCAAAGCATATTTCCTTTACACAATTTATTCCGTTAATAAAGTTTTTTGCAATGCCCCGTGGAAGAAGCGATGAACTAACAACCGGCTCTCGTATATTGCATGCCTTAGTAAAGCATTACCAAGCCGTTTTAAAAGTTAAGTATGAAACAACTTATTTTAAGTATAGTTATTTTGAGTTCCCTGTGTGCTGCAGATGCTCAATCCATTGATAAGATCATTAAAAAGAAGGAAACAAAACGCATCGAAAAAAAACTGTCATCTGATGATATGCAAGGCAGGCGGACATTCACGCCCGGCATTGAAAAAGCTTCTGTGTTTATAGAAGATGAGTTTAAAAAAATTGGGCTGCAAACTTTTAAAAGCGCAGCCAATTACCGGCAGGATTTTTTTATGACCCGGTCAACAACGGCTTCTGCAAAAATCATCATCAATGGACAGCCGGTGGCTGATTCCTTGTTTGCATGCTTTTCATATCAGCCCCAGGTATCCTTAACCGATAAGAGTAATGTAGAGATTGTCAAAATCAGTAAAACCGACAAATTCGGGCAACTGTTTTATCAATATTACCAAAGTAAAAAAAACCTGTTGGTGCTGGTGGATAGTAGTTTTAAAAACCGCCTGAAGAATATTCAAAACATCGAAAAGATTTCGGCGGAGCCGGGAGAAAACACCGTGGTGTTTGTTGCAGGTATTACCGAAGCCAGTAATTTTTCCATTAACCTTACCAATACTATTACGAAAAAAATGCTAAACAATGTGGTGGGCATACTACCTGGAAAAGGCAAGCCGGATGAATATGTTATTTTCTCAGGGCATTACGATCACCTGGGTGTAGGCTCACCTGCTGAAGGTGTACCGCATGATAAGGCAGATTCTATTTACAATGGTGCCAATGACGATGCTGCGGGTATTACTGCCGTGATTATGCTGGCAAAGTATTTTAAAAAACTCAACAACAATGAACGCACCATCCTGTTTGCTGCTTTTACTGCAGAGGAACTTGGCGGCTTTGGTTCTCAATATTTTTCAAAGCAACTGATGCCTGAAAAGGTGATGGCAATGTTTAATATTGAAATGATCGGCACCCAATCCAGGTGGGGGCTCAATTCGGCATATATCACCGGTTTTGAAAAAACTAATTTGGGGGAAATATTGCAGAAAAATTTAAAAGGAACAGCCTTTACATTTCATCCCGATCCTTATCCGGAGCAACAGTTATTCTATCGTTCTGATAACGCAACGCTGGCCAGGTTGGGCGTACCGGCTCATACCATTTCTACTTCCAAAATGGACAGCGAGCCAAACTACCACAAAGCAAGTGACGAAATTGAAACACTTGATACGGATAATATGACAGCCATTATAAAAGCAATCGCATTAAGTTCCGCTTCCATAATCAATGGCAGTGATACTCCATCAAGAGTAGATAAAGCGGGTTTAAGATAAATGGAATCGATGGAAGCAGAGTTAGTGTTAACGGTCAATGGTCAATCAATGTCGTTTACTCAAGGTCATTTTAAACTTTCCCGAAAAGGCATTGTATCGCCCATTCTATACGGAAAATATTTTGGTCCAGGCTGTGATTCTATGATGAGCATCGTTGCATCGCCCTCGTGTACTTTACAGCCATGAGGTACTTTAATTGCGTTGTTGAACGGAATCGATTACCCTGTGCAACCGCTGATGGGTTTTCAACTGCCCATTCGGTCCATATGAATTTTAGGCAACAATTAATTACCAGTTGGCGCCTGCGGTTTGGTAAGAAGGTCATCATTATTCACTCCTTTCTTTTTTGATACATTTTCAGTGAGCTTCCCAAAGTTCCATGTTAGTGAAAGCACTCCCCCACGCCTGATTTGCCTGTTGACGTTGGTGGTGTAAAAATTGGGGTCTTTTATGACTGTGAGGAAGCTACGGTTCTTCTCAAAGAAATTAACTGTTCTTACAGAAATATTCAATTTGTCTTTTAATATTTTATAGTTCACAGCAACATTGCACCAGGTACTGAATGGATAAGTCGTTTGAATAGTGATAGGATCCTTCCATAGACCAACGTAACTGCTGATTGATAATTTTGGTGTGAACTTGTAACTCGTATTCATGTTAAAATTATAACCGAAGCCATTGTTTGATTGTGCTTCGTTTGCGTTATTGGTTACCGTCATATAACGTAGCGAGCCATTCACAAACAGATTCCACTTTGGGGTGATTTTAGTGCTTAGGTTAAGGCTTAGGCTCGATTGAAATTCCTTCCCAATGTTGAGGCTGGTTGTTTTTGTTATTCCAGTCTGTGGATCAAATGAAGCATACTCTAATATTTTATTATCACTATAGCTTCCTCCCAAATTGATTCCGCCGAAAGTAGATCCTTTGGCGTATCGAAGTTGAGTTGAAACACTGTGAATAGTTTGCGGACCAAGGCCTGGATTTCCAAATGAAATATTAAGAGAGTCGTTGTTAAATACAAATGGATTGAGGTCCCAGATATAAGGACGTGATAATCTTTTATTGTAGCTGATCACCAATGTTTTTATTTCAGTCAGGCGATTGGTGAATTGTATGTTGGGTAGCACAGTAAGATAATTGCTGTTCACAAGCGTGTTTGAAGTAATGAAATTCCCGTCTACACTTGTATACTCCAGCCTTGCGCCAAACCGAAAGGTTGATTTCTTTTTTTTGACAGTATACATGCTATAAATGCTCACGACATCCTGCTGGTATTTAAACTTATCCGTATTGGAAGGATTTAATTTATAAGAGGCCATCGGGCTGTATTTTATAAGGCTCTCGAAATCTGAACTGGCACGGCGCAATATCGCTTTTGCTCCTGCTTCAAACTTACCGGTTTTTTTTATCGGAATACTATGATCCGCCTGGAAAGTATATTGGTTGTTTACGGCATCGCTGTTATTCATCAGGAACCTGTCGGTACCTGGGTTATCCTGGGTACTCGTCAGGTGCGATTCGCTTTTGCCAAACTCGCCATAAAACCTTAAGCTAAATTCCCTTTCTTTATTTTTCCTGAATTTTTTTATGTAATCAGAACCAACGTTTACACCGGGATTGTTCGCTTTATTATCGAGGCTATAATAACTGGTAACAGAAGGAGCCCCGGCAAAATCGGTAGTGATAGTTTGATCTGACCTCGTTCTGTTTGACCAGCTATCAGTATTCGTGTACACACTAACGGTATTAAGGGTATCTACCTCCCAGCTTATTTCTGCATTGCCAAAATTCCAATTACCACTATTATACCTGTCACCGGCTAATGTTCTTTTACTATAGGCGGTGGTGGTTGTCGGAATGGTGGTATTGATATTACCTTGTGGTACTGAACTTGAACCGCCTACATTGTAAAAAACACTGGCACCGATCTTACCGAACTTAGCATTTGCATTCACCGACAAATTATTCAGCTTGTCGCTTGTCCTTGAAAAAGAAGATATCGTACCATTGTATCCCACCACTTTCTTCTTTGTGATGATATTGATCAACCCACCTATTCCTTCGCCATCGTATTTGGCCGATGGGCTGGTGATCACTTCTATCTTCGAGATCAGTGCACCAGAAAATCCTCTTAACGCCTCTTTAATATTCCTGGCAAACATTGACGTTTCTCTATTATTGAGCAGCACTTTGAAATTGGATTTGCCATTCACCTTTATATTATCTTCCCCATCGACAGTCACAAAAGGAGTTTTACGTAAAATATCAATCGCTGTTTCTGTTTTGGAAGCGGGATCATCCTCAACATTGAAAACGATCTTATCATCTGACTGCTCTACCAGTGGCCGTTGGGTTTTCACTACTACTTCGTTCAGCGTGCCCATTGCCTTAGTTAATTCAATTTGATCAATTTTCGTATCAATGCCTGGCTTAACTTCTATGCTTTGTTTTTTTTCGGCAAAGCCTGTATGCGTAAAGGCGAGGATATAATTTCCTGAGTCTACTTTATTGAATTCAAAACTGCCGTTCTCTTTTGACAAGGTCGTTTGAAGAGGTGCCTGCAAATTATTTTGTTTGAATAAACGAACCGTTGCAAGGCTCAGTGGCTTTTTGCCGCTATCTACAATTGTTCCCGATAAACTGCCCTTCGTTTGTGAGTAAGCCCATCCAGGCATGGCAAGCATTGTTGCCAGAACCACAGCATAAAATAAAAGCCTTATCATAAATACTGATTAAAAGGAGTTGGTAAAGTGAATCCTAAGATTACGAACTTTTTCGTTTATGGTGCACTATTATTTGATGAAAGGTAGGAATGGATGATGTACCGCATGAGCTAAGACCGGCGTAATGTAGATATAGCCATACTTTGTTTTGGTTATATCTGTAGGTCTTTCGCAGAATTTACTAAAATGTAAAAAGGCTGCCCTAAAAACGGACAGCCTTTTTATTAATGATTAAAAGTTATTTGCTTTTGGTAAATTTTATTTCCATGCTTTTAAACTCCTTTCCGGTTTGCATATCCGGGCCATACATTTCCATTACATGTGTGTTGTCATCCACAATTTTATACACCTCCCGCATTTCACACTCTTTGCCATTGGCCGGGCAAAGCATTTTACCTTTAAAATTGATGGCTTT
>JBDSAA010000151.1:0-20744 GCA_039922375.1 Ferruginibacter sp. | reverse complement strand
CGGCATTGTTTTATCATTGGCGGTTGGGAATAAAATCATGATTGGATAACAAGAGCCGTATGAGTTGAGAGACTCACGTACGGTTCTGTGAGCGGCTTAGGCTGAAATGCCTTTGCCTACTCGACTCTTTGTAAACAGGCTTTCGCAAGGGCAAATACAGGTGACCTTAAACTTATCAACCGGGAGGTTTTTTAGAAAATTTGCAATGTGATTCTCCATCCCGCCACGGGTTGCAGTGCCAATAATTTCAAGCACACTCACCCGGTTATCGTAGGGAGTTGCTTTGGTGCCAGGTTGTATATAATTTTTTATTTCTTTTTCCACAGTTGAGGACGATCCGCATTTGTTTTCAGCGCTTATTTCCATTGCTTGAAATATTACAAATAATATACCACTATAAAGCAGTAGAGCTTAAAAACGATAGCGCAGCAAGATCGTGTTGTGATCAGGCGACCGTTAAATATTAATTTTTTTATCCGGCAAAATGATATTGAAGACAGGTTCAAAATTGCAGAGGCGTAGGTATGCGATGAACATGATTTGATAAATATGGCCGCAGACAATCAGGTACGTGAGGCAGGCAAAAAAAATAGTGGCAGGCTTCTGAATTTTTGGATAAATATGCGGCAACTATGCCCCGGGGTGACGCTTCGGTATGGCATTGGAAAAGTATGATGCCAAAAAGAATAAAATGTTTATGACTGTTAAATTATGGTCATAACGAAAGGCTAAACGAAAACAAAAAATCGCCTGACATTAGTTAACCAACCACACAAAGAGTTTATAACTTAACCATGCTAAACCTGTAACAATTAATAACAGCATAACCAACACGGGTAGCACCACTTTCCAGGCGCCACCACGGTGACGTCCTTCTACATAATGCTCACGCATGAGTTTCATATTACGTTGATTGGCCTTAAAAGCCACATCAAAAATATCTCCTAAAATGGGTATTGATCCAACAAGCGCATCAAGCAAAATATTTAATGTCATCCGGGCGAGCACAAATCCGCTAGCCCCATTTTTAGCCAGCACCATAACCATGTATCCGGAAACTAGTAAAGTTCCAAAGTCGCCGGCACCAGGCACCAAGCCTATCAAAGCATCTAAGCCAAACCTGATATTCGTGCCAGGAAGTTTAAATTGAGCATCCATTAATTTAGCCAGGAAATCTAAATTTGATATTGCTGAGCGTTGATTTGTCTTTACCGGCATACGAGTGAATTTGTTTCAATTCAATTACTAATATGGTGCCATTTTATTTGGATGCAACACGTGATACAATGTACTGATGGCTTTGACAAGGGGAGGGGGTGGCAATCTGCTATTACTGTATTTCGCTCATGTACAATTAATTTGATGAAAGATAATGTGGTCTTTAAAATCCCAATTTATATTATTCAATGGGATGCAGGCGTGCTAAAAAAAGCCATTTCTAAAATCATTAATTTTGTGCACTTTTAAATAAGTTCTATGCAAGTGCGACAAACAATTACTATACTCTTTTGCTTTATTGCTTTCCTGGGGTACTCACAGAATACTTCTTATTTGAAAGTCCATTTTCTTTATGGCTCAAAACCTTTGAAAAAATATAAGGCTACAGAACGAAAATGGTTTGGTGGAATGTTGGGTGGACACGTTGGTATTCAAGGCGACAGTGACAGAATTGTGAACTTTTCACCGAAGGGGAGATTTCATGTGTTTGCTAACAAGCGCAATAAACACAGCGCTTATGCGCTTCATTCGGTTGATAACTTTTATGCCATTTTGGGCCATAGTGCGGACAGTGTAAAAAAAGCAATTGTTTATATTCCGATCTCACGACAGCAAAAACAGCAATTTGATAGTATTGCAACAGCATACTTAAAACAAACACCTTACGACTATGCTTTTATCGGTATGCGTTGCAGCGCTGCTGCTTACGATATTTTGGGACAGTTGGGCATAATGAGGAGTTTTAGTTATGGCAAGACGTTCAAGAAAATATTTTATCCAAAAAAATTAAGAAGACGTCTATTTAAAAAAGCGGCAGAAAACGGCTGGGCAATAGCCAGGCAAAACGGGTCAAGCAAACGCAAATGGGAACAGGATTAGCACGGCAATAACAGTTTAGGTCAGCCTCCGTTCTTATGCCGTGGTTTTATTGATTGCCTCATGGTTTACAATCTGCTTCACACCCGTTTCATATGTCGTCGGAATGAAATCAAAATGTTTCTCAAACTTTGAACTATCAAAGAAATAATCTCTGTCATACTGATACATCATTTCAGGCATTTCACGCATTAAAGGGATAAATATGCCCAGTACTTTCAGCATAAACATGGGCAACACCATCACTTTTTTTGATGTGTTCATTTCCCTGTTAAACAGTGCAACCCATTCCTCACCTGTCAACGTATTTTTATCTGACGGCAAATGCCAAACCTGGTTGAATGCCCCGGAGGTATTACCCAACATAGCGGTTGCTTTGGCTGCATCAGGTGTGTAAATGAATGAATGTTTTTTAGTGGCGTCAATAAACCAGTTTGGTCTTTTGCCCTTCTTTAAATTTTTAAATACGGTTTCTATAAGGAGACTTTTGTCATTATCAGGACCATAAAAATCAGGAGCCCGGGCAATTAATGCGATAAGGTTTCCAGCTTTCACTTCGTTCATAATCATGTCGGCAATTTCCCTTCGCACCATTCCTTTTTTGCTCGCAGGATTGATAGGTGAGTCTTCTGTCATGTGCCCTATTGCCTTACTATCGTACAGGTAAACGTTATCAAAAAACACCAACTTACTTTTATGTTTAATACAAGCGGCAATAGTTGCCTGCATTAGTTTTGGCCATTTCTCTCTCCATATTTTTGTATTGTAATCAAAGCCTACTACAAGGTAAACTACTTCGGAACCTTCAATAGCTTTTTCCACCATCTCCGGGTTAGATAAGTCGGCAAAAAACAATTCATCTGTTTCATTTACTTTTTTTGGATTTCGGCTTACCAATCTGATTTGATTGGTGTAGGGCGTTAGTTCTTTTGCCAGCAGTGTTCCTATCGTTCCGTTTGCTCCTAAAATTGTTTGTCTCATTGTACTGTTATTTTTTATTAATGCGGTTGGTTAATTATGCTTGCCTAAATATTTACATTGGCAAGATATTGGATTCGTGGCGGTGTAATGCGACAATGAATTTGAATGGTTGTTTTTATGAGGGTTCATCAATAAATAGTGTGGTTGTTTAAAAGGATTCAAAAATAACAAGGTAAACTCAATACCTGTAATTTTGTAAAATGGCTGCGAGGTACGTTATAAGGTTTTATGGTGTCGTTTTACTGTTGGTATTAACTGTAGCGACGCAGGGCCAAATCAAATGCAAGATTGAACATTACTCCACTGAAGACGGATTATCGCACAATGGCGTCACGAGCATCATCAAGTCCAGCGATGGTTTTATGTGGTTTGGCACCTGGGATGGTATCAACCGGTTTGACGGGCACAATTTTGTTACCTATAAATCGCACCCCGGCGACAGTTCTGGACTAAAGAGCAACCGGATAGATCGGATCGTTGAGGACTATTCCGGCTTTTTATGGCTCAGGCCTTACGACAATGAAATTACAAGGTTCGACAAAAAGACAGGAAAGTTATTATCGATACCAGACATCCTTGCCAGGGCCAATATCTCAAATATAAGATTTGATAAAGTTATCCCTGCTTCCGGGGAAAAGGTATGGCTCACCACTATAGATCAAGGCGTGTTTTGTGTAAGAAAGGCCGCTTCGGCTTCGCCTGAAATTATAAGATATGCAAAGGGAATGCCGGGGGGGTTTCAATTACCCTCAGACGTTATAAATTTTTTGCATGTGGACCAAATGAACAATGTTTGGCTGGGTACAGATATGGGGTTGACTTGTTTGAAAGAAGATAAGGCTGGTATTTATAAAAAAATAAATATCAGCCCGGATAATTTTGCTCACCAGGGGTTTATTGCTGTAGCAGAAGATAAGGACCGTACCTGGTTTGGCACAGATAACGGTGTACTAATTTTTTATGAAAAAGCATTCAAAAAATTTAGCAGTAAAAAAATCTCAGGGAGCCGGCTGAACGCCTTTTGCTTATCCAAAAAAGCACCTGTTATTTACGCATCCACTTCCACAAGAGAGATCATAACGACCAATACTTCCAGTTTGAAATCCGACATGGTATCTATGCCAGGTGATGAAGCTTTTTATTCCATGTATGAAGACCGGTCTGGGCTATTGTGGATAGAGCCCGAAGTAAATGGAATTGTTAAGTACAATCCCGTATCAAAAACTTTCAAATATTTTTCTCAAAAAACAGATGCCACTTTAAATAACAGCGTCAAGCTCTTTGGTGTTTTTGAAGACAATGAAAACAGGGTTTGGGTGGGCATGGCCCGCGGTGGCTTCGGCTATTATAATCCTGTAAATGATGAGGTGGAATATTTTTATAACCAGCCCGGATCGGCCAACCGTAAATTTTCAAATATTGTTGGTGTGCGGTACTTTGATCCTTCCGGGGTACTATGGTTTACCACAAGTGACAGAGGATTTGAAAAAGTAATTTTCCAGCGCAAAGATCTTGATCCAAAGTTATTGGTTGATGTTACATCCAATAAAACAGATAATGAGATAAGGGGCATCTATAATGATAATAAAAACAGGATATGGCTTGCTTCAAAATCCGGCGATGTTTTTATACAACAGGCAGATGGCAAAAGATTGACCAACTTATTTGTTAACGAACCTGCAGGCGGTATCGGTTTAGTGTACACGATTTTGCAGGATAGAAACGGAAAAATGTGGTTGGGAACAAAAGGGAATGGTTTGTATAGTGCAGAGCCGGTGGATAGCAATGCTGTAAGATATAAATTGACACATTACCGGTCAGACAAAAATGATATTTACAGCATCAGCAGCGATTTAATCTATTCGCTGCTGCAAGATAAAAATGGAAGGATATGGGTAGGTACATTTGAGAATGGGCTTAACCTGGTAATAAACAATGGTGATCAATTAAAATTTATCAATGCCAAAAACCACTTTAAAAGTTATCCAAATGCACTGGCAGGCAAGATAAGGCACCTTCAGCAAGATGCCAATGGAAGATTGTGGATAGGTACTACCAACGGGTTATTGATCACCGATATTAATAAGCCCAATTACAAGGGATATCAATTTTTATCTTACCGAAAAACACCTGGTGACAAAACGAGTTTAAGCAATAATGATCTGCAATTTATTTTCAAAGATTCTAAGAACAGGATGTGGCTATCTACGTCAGGGGGAGGATTGAACCAGGCAACAGTAAATAAAAACAATGAGCTACAGTTTAAAGTGTTTACCCGGAAAGATGGTTTGCCAAGTGATTATATTGTAAGTATAGTAGAAGATAGCCACGGAAATTTATGGCTTGGTACAGAAAACGGCCTCTGTAAATTTAACCCGGATAAAATACTTTTTAGAAATTATGATTCCTATGACGGATTGATGAAAGCCGCATTTTCCGAGGCTTCCGGGCTAAGGTTAGCCAATGGCAATCTTCTTTTTGGCACTTTAAATGGTTACTTAATTTTTAATCCTTCCACACTTGCCAATAATAAAATAAGCGCTGATATGGCGTTTACCAATTTGCAGGTAAATAATAAAGACCTGGTCACTGGCGTTGACGAGTCACCTTTAAAAGTAGATATCAATAACACGGGCAAAATAGAATTGAAGCACAATGAAAACATCATTAGCATAGATTTTACCATACTTGATTTTAGATCGAATGATAAGCAAACGTATGCTTATCGTTTAAAAAACTTTGATAAGGATTGGAACAATGTAGTCAATCAACACAAGGCAACCTATACCAATCTTCCACCCGGAAAATATGTTTTTGAAGTAAAAAGCCTGAGCGAAGACCTGTATGAAAACCTCCCAATAAAAACATTGGACATTACGATTCTTCCGCCATGGTGGCGTACCTGGTGGGCTTACCTGGTATATGCCGTTTTGCTGGTAGTGCTCATCGAAATAGTACGAAGAGTAATAACTACCATGATCAGGCTAAGGAACAAAGTAGTGGTGGAAAGAAAACTGACAGACTTAAAGATTAAATTCTTTACCAATATTTCACATGAATTAAGGACGCCCCTTACATTAATTATAAATCCTATTGACGAAGTTATAAAACAGAATAACCTGTCTGCAAGATCTTACGAGTATTTAAATGTAGCCCGAAAGAACACCAATCGTATGGTTAGATTTATAAACCAGTTGCTGGATTTTCAGAAAGTGCAAAATAAAAAGATGGGGCTTAAGATAGCGCAGACTGAAATGGTGACTTTTGTGAAAGATATCAGCAGCTATTTTACAGAAGCAGCAAATGAAAAGCAGATTGAATTATTGGTGAGTTCAAATGTGGATGTAATGCCTGCATGGGTCGATGCGGAAAAAATGGATATCGTCATTTATAATTTGTTGTCGAATGCTTTTAAATTTTCTCCTAAAGGAAAACGCATTGAAATAGTGATTAACCATGTTCCCACCAGCGATCATTTTACAGTAAGCGTTATAGACGAGGGCATAGGCGTACCGGCGGATAAACTGCACGATATTTTTGAATTGTATTATGAGGTGGATAAACCTGAAACGGATCACCTGGCGGGAACGGGTATTGGCTTAGCGCTTTCTAAGGAAATCGTGCAATTGCATCACGGAAAAATTTATGCCCGAAATAATGCGGCAAACGGGCTAACGGTTAGCGTTGAACTTTGGACAGGTAAAGAGCATTTCAAAAAAGGAGATGCCATCATCTTAACTCCACCCAGGATGTTAAACGCACCCAAAGAAATGGCAGAAGCTGTTAGGTTCCCGCGGCCAGGCAGCATTGGTGAAACAGCAACAGTGGCAAGTGAAGATGCCCCGGTTGTGTTAGTAGTGGACGATAACACTGAACTGAGGAATTTTTTAGCCGATCAACTGAAACCTTATTACAGGGTGATCGAAGCTGAAAATGGAAAAGACGGTTTGGAAAAAGCCAATCAATCATTACCCGATCTCGTACTAAGTGATGTGATGATGCCCGAAATGAATGGGATTGAACTGCTGGATAAGTTGAAAAACAACATAACTACCAGCCATATCCCGGTAATACTTTTAACAGCGAAATCTTCTGTAGACAGCCAGATAGAAGGATTAAGCTATGGAGCGGATTATTACATCACCAAACCATTTCACGCCAATCTAATACTGGCTCTTATTGGCAATTTGCTAAAACAGCGAAGGAAGATTTTTGAAACGTTGTTATCCGGTAACGGGCAAATAGCGCTAAAGAAAGAGGTCATACAAGAAGAAACTGAAGAAGAGGTTCCGCTTCCATTGGAAATTTCTATTACCGCTAAAGACGAAACGTTTTTAAAGAAGGTTATTGCAATTGTGGAACATGGCATGGAAGACCCGCAATTTAATATCGACAGGGTAGCTGAATCTTTGTTGATGGGCAGAACTACTTTTTACAAGAAACTGAAGAGCCTTACCAACCTGGCGCCTGTCGAATTTATTAGGGAAGTAAGACTTAAGCGTGGTAAGGAGCTGTTGGATGAAGAAGAAACTAATATATCAACAATTGCATACGCAGTAGGTTTCAGCAACGCAAAATACTTTAGTACCTGTTTTAGAGAAAAATACAATATGTCCCCTTCGGAATATTTAAAACAAAAAAAAGCTGAAAACAAAACGTCCAACTAAATATTTTACTATTACTTACTGACATTAGATAGCATGTAGTGCCAACGGCTGGTGCCTTGGCAGGAAGGTTGTGCTTATCAGATATACAACCCATGTCGTTTAGTTAATAAAATTTTTGTTTACAGGCATTTGTTTTTCAATTTAGCATCGTTGTGTCACTCACTTGTACATTTTCAACAATAAGGGGCAACGGGACGCCGATCCTTAACTAAACGGCATTGATATACAATCAAAATTCTTGAACGAATATTCGTGTTTTAATGCACCCGGCACGCAGCAATTGCCGGAAGATTTCGCTTAAATAATAACCTATTGCATGCATTCACTTATCTGAAATGTTTCTTTCTCTTGGATGATTTGATAGCGGGCCACGCTGAAGTGGTTTGAGTAAAGAATTGATTATCAACTTGTGTATTTTTCTCTTTTCTAATTTTGTCAATATTTAGACCTTTTGCGTCAGATTTTGCCCCTTTTCTGACAGCCGTATTTCTATCTTTAACAAACGATCGCCAATAAGCAATTGGCATTTTACCAGTTTAAAATAAAGGCCTTTTAAATTTTAATCACCTGGATGCTTGCTACTGACTTCAAATACCTTCTGATCTTTTCTTCCTTAGACGATATGCAACCTTTCCAGGATTATTCAAATGATTCCTTTTCAAATACGATAAGTAAAAGTTTAGTAAGTCACCAACAGAACAAACACCTTTCAATTTTATTTTTTGCAATATGAATAAATCAACAATGCCTAATGAATACTAACAATAATTGTCTTTGCAAATTCGCCCTTGTTTTCAAACATAATATCAAAAACTGCTTTATGATTAAAATACTAAAAATTACCGGGATATGTTTGGTGCTGCTGACAGCTCTCAGTCCCATGAACAAAATTTTTGCCCAGACCAAACAGATAAAAGGAATTGTTCTTTCTTCTGAAAATCAGCAACCTGCCAGCGGGGTAACAGTTACGGTGAAAGGCACAAAAAATGCAGTCACTACGGATGAGCATGGTAGTTACCAGATCACGGTAGACAGTAAAGCCACTACACTTGTATTTTCAAGCGCTTCCTTTATAGCTTATGAAACAGCTATCAAGGGCCGCAGTGTTATTGACGTAAAACTGGCGGCTGATTTAAAAGCCATGGATGATGTAGTAGTAATCGGTTATGGCACGGCCCGTAAGCGAGATCTTACTGGTGCAACTACCTCCCTTGCCGGAAGTACACTAGAAAAAATTCCACTTTCCAGCGCTGCTGAGGCTATGACAGGTCGCTTGGCGGGAGTACAGGTTTCAACGACCGATGGTTCGCCGGGAGCAGAAATTGTTATCCGTGTTCGTGGTGGTGGCTCCGTCACCCAGGACAATTCACCTTTATTTATCGTAGATGGTTTCCCTGTTGGCAATATCAATGATATTGCTCCTACAGATATTGCCAGCATCGATATATTAAAGGATGCTTCGTCAACAGCCATTTATGGTGCAAGAGGCGCCAATGGTGTAGTGATCGTCACAACCAAAAGTGCCAAGGGCGGTAAAACAGTGGTATCGCTCAATAGTTTTTTTCAAACCAGGAAACTGCCAAAAAAACTGGATGTATTGTCCCCATATGAATATGCCTTGATGCAGTATGAATATGCCAAGATCAGGGGTGGCAGTGAATTTGATAATTTCACAAAATATTATGGCGTTTACGAAGACCTGGAATTGTACAAGAACCAAAAGGGAACTGACTGGCAGGATGTTTTATTCGGGTCTTCAGGCAACTCTCAGCAGCACAACCTGAATGTTACCGGCGGAACGGATAAAACGAAGATGAGCTTTAGCATGAGCAATAACAAGGATAATGGATTGCAGGCAGGTTCAAAGTATCAAAGGACTTATATGAATTTTAAGCTGAATCATGAGATGTTCAAAGGATTAAAACTCGATTTCACCACCCGTTACACCAATACCGATATTGACGGGGCCGGAACAGCAGGAGGCGCTAGTGTACGCATTGGCGACGGGGTGCTTACCCGTCCTGTAAATGGCCTGGCCGACCAAATCGTCCTGGATCAAACGGCCCTGGGCGCTACGGCTGATGAATATGAACAGTTTATAAAAGGCCTTGTAAGCCCTTTGGCACTTACTGCCCAGGATTACCGGAAAAATGTCACCAATGCGTTTAATATGAATGTGGGTGCCTCCTGGAATGTAACAAAGAATTTTTTATACCGTTCGGAATTTGGCGTTGACATGAGATGGAACAACACCAAACGTTATTATGGCCCGTTGACCGGTGAATCAAAAACCAATGGTAACAGCCTGCCGCTTGGAGAGATCAGGAATGCTAGAACTTTCGCTTACCGTTGGGCCAATACGCTTACCTATACATTAAAAAAGAAAAACCACGACTTCAATATTTTAGCCGGACAGGAGATCAACAATGGAAAAGTGTACAGTGATTATAACAGGGCAGAAAACTTTCCCGAAAACATGAGCCCGCAAAGAATGTTTTCCAATATGGCTTTAGGCATAATGGATCAGTACCAAACAGCGGAAGGGCCCGGTGATAATCTTTCGTCCTTTTTTGGACGGGTTAATTACCAGTTCAAAGGCAGGTATATGTTTACTGCTACGGCAAGGTATGATGGTTCATTAAAATTTGCGCCCGGCAAGCAATGGGGTTTATTCCCTGCCTTTGCAGCAGCATGGCGGATATCCGATGAAGACTTCATGCAAAATGTAAGGGCAGTGTCCGACCTGAAACTCAGGTTGAGCTATGGTAAGGCCGGTAACAACCGTATTAACTCGGATTTGTTCAGGAGGGTGTATGGCATCCAGACCAACCGCGGGATAGGTTTTGGAGATGTCAACCAGGCATACTGGGGTGCCGCTTCAAGTATCCTGGTAAATCCCGACATTCAGTGGGAATCAACGATTACCCGAAATGTGGGATTAGATT
This sequence comes from Ferruginibacter sp., assembly GCA_039922375.1. Classification (GTDB taxonomy): domain Bacteria; phylum Bacteroidota; class Bacteroidia; order Chitinophagales; family Chitinophagaceae; genus Ferruginibacter. The sequence continues at coordinate 10,057 of JBDSAA010000151.1, read as the reverse complement.
TCAGTCTTCTAAAAAACCGTGTTACGGGTACACTAGATGCATACTACAATAATACCCCGGGCCTTTTGGTCCAATCGTCCATCCCTCCACAGACTGGTTACACATCCCAGATACGTAACCAGGGAGAGACCTCAAACCGTGGTATAGAATTGAACCTGAACGCAAATATTATCAATAAGAGGGATTTCACTTTATCTGCCAATTTTAATATCGGGTTTAATAAGTCAAGGATAGACGACCTCGGCGGCCCTTCTTCTCAGCCATTCAATAGCAATTGGGCGGGTACAGACCTGAAGAGCATTGATGACTATCGTTTGATCGTTGGCCAAACTGTTGGATTGATGTATGGTTTCGTAACTGATGGAATGTATACCACAGATGATTTTGAATCATATGATCCGGCAACCAAAAAATATACTTTGAAAAAGGGTATTGCAGATGATGCCTCTTTACTGGGCGTAATCGGCGGAACATTAGCGCCGAGCTCCACTATAAGGCCAGGCGTTCTTAAATTGAAGGATCTGAATGGCGACGGATTGATCACAACAGATGACCGGCAAGTGATTGGCAGCGCCTTACCCGATTACCAGGGTGGTTTTGGATTAAACGGTACGATTAAGAATTTCGACTTCAGCGCATTTTTTAACTACGTGGTAGGAAACGATGTGTACAATACCGGTAAGATCCAGTTCAATATGTTTTACCGGAATTCATATGGAAATGTACTGAATACCAACAATTACGATAGCCGTTTTAAATATATTAATGCAAAAGGTGAGCTGGTGAATGAACTTCCCCAGTTGAAGGACCTCAATAACGGTGCGACTATGTGGACGCCACTTTCAATGGGCAATGCCGCCCCGGTTTTCCATTCATTCGCTGTTGAAGATGGCTCCTTTCTTCGCCTGAATAATGTTACTGTTGGTTATTCATTACCCAGGCACATCATCTCTAAAGTAGGAATGACACGCTTTAGGATGTATGGCACTGTTACCAACGTATTCCTGCTAACAGATTATTCCGGGTACGATCCTGAAGTAGGCACTACCAGGAGCGGTTCTTTTACACCCTTAACACCAGGTGTGGATTACTCAGGTTATCCTAAAAGCAGGACTTTTACGATAGGTGCCAACATCAGTTTTTAATGCTAACGATCATTTAAAAAAAATTAAGATGAAGAACAAAATATATTTAATCGCAGCCGCTGTTTCGCTCTTTGCTGTTTCTTGTAAAAAGATTTTACAGCCCGAAACTCCTTCAGCCTTTACCCAGGATTATATCTTTAGCACGGAGGCAGATGCGAAAAAAGCGGTGAACGGGGTATATGCTCTTTTCAACACGGATGCATTTACTTCGAGGGTATCAAACAACTATGCAGGCAACACGGATGTAGAAGTGGGTGGCGTTGCTACCGGTACCGATGGAGCCCGCCGTGATATCTGGTCGTTTGAAGCCACTGCCTCCAATAGCGAGTTACTGGTAGTTTGGAACAATGCTTATAACTCAATTAATAGAGCGAACGAATGCATAGAAGGTATCGAGGCCAGTGCGATTGGGAATACAGCGGGCATGAAACAATTGAAGGGAGAAGCTAAAATCCTTCGTGCCTACTGGTATTATCTTTTAGTAAACCATTGGGGAGACGTTCCGTTCCAGGTGAACGCTACAAAGGCGGGTGATAATTTTTACCTGCCCCGGACAGGAAGAGATAGCATCCTTTCTTATCTCATAGACGACCTGGTTGCCACTGAGCCAAACATGATGTGGGCAGATCAATTGGACTATGGTACAGAGCGCATCAACCGTGAGTTTGCGCTGGGGTTGATTTCCCGTCTCTCGTTAATGCGTGGCGGTTATTGGCTGTACCCCGACATGACCATGAAAAGAAAAGACGATTACCTGAAGTATTATCAACTTGCCAATTCCTATTGCAAAAAATTACTGGATCTTAAACCACGCTCATTAAGCCCTTTTGCAAAAGTGTTTGAAAATATCAACAAGTCTATAAAAGTCACCAACGATGATGTACTGTACGAAGTAGCTTTTGCCCCGGGCGCCGGTGATGTGGGCTGGAATATGGGTGTAACGGTAGCAGGGGGAACGCATCAATATGGAAGCGGCGGGGGTACCATGCTACTGACGCCTAATTATTATCATTCTTTTGATACAACTGACCTCCGTTTAGCTGCTACCTGTTCCCTGGTATCTTACGATGCCAACCTGCTGCAACAGCCAGTAGCCACAACAAGCATTGGAATGAATAAGTGGAACCGCCTGCTGAGAGTAGGTAACCTGGGGCCATCTACTGCAAAGGGTACTGGTATCAATTATCCGGTCATGCGTTATACTGATGTATTGCTAATGCTTGCTGAAACTGAAAATGAGATCAGCGGCCCAACAGCCATTGCACAAAATGCATTGAAAATAGTTCGCCAGCGGGCATTCCCTACTTCTTTATGGGACAGCAAGGTGACAGCTTATATAGCCACTGCATCGGCGGGTAAAGCGACATTTTTTAACGCCATCGTTAACGAAAGGGCCTGGGAGTTCGGAGGAGAATTCCTTCGCAAATATGACCTTGCCCGCTGGAACCTGTTTGGTAAAAAAGTGGCCGAAACAGTTACCGCACTCACCCAAATGGGGGCAGATGCTGTTGCCGGTGTAGGCACTTACGCTAACCTGGCAGATTACCTGTATTATAAAAGGAATGCCGATGGCACCGTTACTTTTCTCAATAAATATTACAGGGTAAATACACCGCCTGTCCTTGATCCTGTTACCGGCTATATCCGGGTAAACTGGTTGCGTACCTTGTACAATACCACTACTTCCGGCCCCGCCGGATATGTATTGCAGCAATACCGTGGATATAAAGATGCTTCGGGCACCCAAGCGGTACGATACATATTACCCCTCCATTCTTCGGTGATTGCAAACAGCCTTGGCTCACTGCGGAACGATGGTTATGGTTACTAAACAAAAAAAAATATCGAAGAAAAATTTCATAGTATGAAAAAAAGTCAAATCGTTATAATATTATTCGCCGCATTGATTGTAGCTGCTGGTTGCAAAAAGGAACAAACCGAAGAACCATCCCGCTTATTCAGGCCGGTAATTGCCGGTAGTTTGGTAGCGGATTCAAATGCTATTTTGGCCAGTTGGTTCAAGATAAAGAATGTGTCTTTATATACTTTACAAGTAAGCCGCGATTCCTTCCGCACCATTGATGTATCTATGAACGTAAAAGATACCGGAACGGTATTGGTGAAAAACCTGCAGTGGGATAAGCTTTACTACGTTCAGGTAAAGGCTATTGCCACAGACACAGTGTATAATTCAAAATGGTCTTTCCTGGGTGCAATTAAGACACCCAAATTTCCGACAATCCTTAATACGCCTTCGATCAGTGATATCACTGAAAATGCCGTTAAAGTTAGCTGGATTGCCAGCGGGGCGGCCGTTACTTCTATAAAAATCTTAAAAGCCACAGATAGTTCTGTAGTGACTACGGCAACGCTAACACCGGCTGATGCTACCAATCAGTACAAAATCATCAGCAGCCTTAGTCCAGCAACGGGTTATATTATTTTTCTCTACAGCGGCGCCACTGTTAGGGGATGGAGCAATTTTAATACGAAGCCTCCTTTTTCAGGCAACGTGGTAGATCTTCGCGGTATCTCTGGCAGGCCTTCTGTACTGTCTGATACAATACCGCTTATTCCATCCGGCAGCACCGTGATCTTAAAACGCGGTGAAAACTATACCATAGCGGCTGCCGTTAACTTTAGTAAAACAATCACCATCATGAGTGGAAGCGATCTGCTGGTTCCAGGGCAAGCTGTCATTACCATGCCCTCCAATTTTAATGTCGTATCAGGTAGTGTAATAGATTCCATCGTTTTTAATGATGTTACCTTAAGAGGTACCGATTATGCATCTAAATATGTTTTCAATATCAACACAGCCTGCACGATAGGTAAAATGAGCTTTGTTTCCTGCAATGCGGAGATATTCCGGGGTATGGTAAGGCTACAGGCACAACCTGTAATCATAAGCAACTTTGTGATTGATAACTGTATTCTTGATAGCCTGGCAGGATACGGGGTACTCACAGTGGATATTGCTACAAGCAAGGTGGATAACATTACAATCAAAAACAGCACTATTTATAAAGCAGAAAAAATAATCGTTAGTAAGAATAATTCAACCTCTGTGACGATTGAAAGCTGCACGGTGAACGAAGCAGCGTTGGGAGGCGGTGCCAGTTATTATGTTGATTATAATACTTCGCCCACTAACAATGTTACCAACGGAATAATTATTAACAACTGTATATTCGGTGTGGGGAAATTGGGTACAGGCGGTGTTCAAACCATCAGGGGTGTTAGGGCCAATGCTGCTACGTCTGCTACGGGATCTAACAATTACAGAACATCCGACCAGGTATCACTTGGTAATGATGTACCAGGTCTCACCCCTTATACCCGGCCAACAACACAACTTTTCCAGGATCCATTAAACGGTAATTTTAAAATAACGGACGTAACATTTCCCGGCAGAAGTAATTCGGGTGCTCTAAGGTGGAGACTTTAATTACGGCCATCAACCGGCTTTTCTTTTAACTGTTTTAAATCGAATTGATACAACAGGCAAAAACTTGTACGGGGCAGATTATGCCCGTCAACTAATGAATGTGATGTTGTTTACGTGAAACAACAAAAGATGAAGCAGTTGTGGCAATTTTTTGCTAAATGATAAAAATGAAAAATAAGAGCAGATATCTTTTGGCGTTGTTAGCCTGTTTTTTTATCCTCTTAACAGGTATAAAAGCACAGGAATTTATTCCACTTTGGCCGAAGGATAGAATGCCTAACAGCAAAGGCCTGCACATAAAAGATAGCATCGTAAATGAACGTGCCATACAAATAGCAACGCCGGGCTTTTATGCTTTCTTTCCTTCAAAGGATGATAACAATGGCGCTGCCATATTGATATTTCCTGGCGGCGGCTACCATCATTTGACTTATAACCTGGGTGGTTTTCAACTGGCCAAATGGTTCAACACAATGGGCATGAGTGCCTTTGTTGTAAGCTACCGGTTACCAACATCACCCGATTTGAAACAAAGAGAATTGGGGCCTTTGCAGGATGCACAAAGGGCGATGCGGATCATAAGATCAAATGCAGGCAAATGGAAGATCAATCCAAATAAAATTGGTGTGCAGGGCTCATCGGCCGGTGGACATTTGGCGGCCATGATGGCCAACCTTAAAGAGGATGTTTCCGGCATGCACGATCAGTTCGACAGCGTCTCTTTTAAGGCCGACTTCATGGTGTTGGTATCACCGGTAATAAGTATGGGAAGCAATGCACATAAGGGCAGCAAGGCAAACTTGTTGGGTGATAAACCTTCACAGGATTTGATGGACCGGTATTCGATGGAACTACAGGTTAACCCCTTTACACCTCCGTGTTTTATTGCGGGTGCCTTCAATGACAAAACAGTTCCACCTATCAACAGCCTTCTTTTCTATAAAGCTTTATTGGATAAAAATGTTTCCACCAGTTTTCATGTGTTCCCCCAGGGAGGCCATGCCATTGGCTTAAGCAATAACCCGGGTTCCACTGAGCAATGGAAAAGCTTGTGTGAAGCATGGTTAAAAGAAATGAAATTTATTGAGTTCATACCTTCCAAATAAATCATATAACAACAATGAAAACCATAAAAGCTATTATACTGTTTTTTCTTTCAGCATTGATTGTTGTTCCGGCAACTGCCCAATACTCCTGGAAAAACCTGCCAACAGCAAAGCTGCCAACATTTAAAAAAGACACCTTCAACATTAAAGCCTACGGAGCCAAAGCCGATGGAACCACGCTCAATACAAAAAGCATTAATAATGCGATCAATGACTGCAGCAAAAAAGGTGGTGGTGTAGTATTAATTCCTGAAGGCTTATGGCTTACAGGTCCTATCGTTTTAAAAAACAATGTAAACCTCCATGTAAAATCTTCGGCCATCCTGCAATACAGCAGCGACTTTAATCAATACCCATTGGTAGTTGGTACGTATGAAGGCAGGCGTTCTGCAAGGAACCAATCCCCTTTATCTGGTGAAAACCTGGTGAACGTTGCCGTTACCGGCAAAGGCATCATTGATGGCAATGGCGATGTATGGAGAATGGTAGGAAAAGACAGGTTAACGGAAAAGCAATGGCAAAATAAAGTGGCCTCCGGCGGCCTTGTAAGTGCTGATGGGAAAATCTGGTATCCATCTGAAAAAACCAAAAAGGCACACGAAGAAAAACTGAATGGGGTTTTTGAGAATGGAAAAACATTAAAAGACTTTGAAAATATAAAAGACTATTTGCGCCCGAACCTTGTAGTGTTTACCAATTGTAAAAAAGTTTTGTTGGAAGGCGTAACATTTCAAAACTCACCCGCCTGGAACCTTCATCCTTTGGAATGCGAGGACCTTACCATAAAAAATGTGATGGTTAAAAATCCGGAGTATGCGCAAAATGGCGATGGTGTTGACGTAGAGAGTTGCAAAAATGTTTTGATTGAAGGATGCATATTTGATGTGGGCGATGATGGTATCTGTATAAAAAGTGGCAAGGATGAAGAAGGAAGGAAACGTGGAAAGCCGACAGAGAATGTGGTGATCCGGAATTGCACTGTTTACAAAGGCCATGGTGGTTTTGTCATTGGCAGCGAAATGAGCGGCGGTGCAAGAAATATTTTCGTTTACAATTGTTCGTTTATAGGAACCGACAAAGGGCTTCGTTTTAAAACCGCCAGGGGCAGGGGAGGAATGGTAGAAAAAATCTATTGCAAAGATATTTTTATGAAAGATATTGTTGACGAGGCCATCTACTTTGATATGTATTATTTCACCAAACCTCCCAAGCCGGGGGAAAAAGTTGAAGTACCCGTAGCATCAGAAACCACCCCGCAGTTCCAAAATTTTGAGATCAGCAATATTGTTTGTGATGGTGCGACAAAAGGAATCTTTATTCGTGGCCTTCCGGAGATGGCTATAAAGAATATCAGCATCAGCAACGTGGTGTTAAATACTGACAAAGGCGTAGAAATTATAGAAGCCGCAGGTGTACAGCTTAGGCATGTTACCTTATTAAATAAAAATACAGAACCGGTTATTTATATTGAGAATAGTACGGGCATTGCGATTGATGGTTTAAAGTACAACGATGTATCTACCCTGCTGTTAAATATTTATGGAGAACGCAGCAAAGGGATCAGCATTAAACATACCGATACTGTAAAAGCAAAGAGTGTTACAAGGTTTGAAAACGGTGCAGATGATGCCGCAATTACAATTACAAAATGGAAACCAATGCCACAGCGCCATTGATCAGATAGTCGTTTCAAAAACTATTCTAAACAAGGAATGCTCCATCTGTTCTAATTAAATAATAAAGCAATTAATCTAAAAAATACAAAATGAAATCAGTAAAAAAATTATCAACTATCATCTCAAGTGTACTTGCCTGCTTATTTTTTTTGCAGGTCAATGCCCAGGACTTGCAGGCAGATAACATGCTGTTGGCGCAACGCCCGGGCGGAGGGTGGTCAAAACACTTTAAAGGAAAATCTTTGAATTATAATGTTGAATTCTCCGAAGATAAAAAGGCTGAAATAATAGCCGAGGCTAAAAGCGATGATGCCAATATTGATAATGGTTCTACAGTCAAAGAGATCAGGTACCTGGTAACTGCTTTTAAAAAAACCAATAATCCTAAATACCTGGCTGCCGCCGAGAATGGCATTCGCTACCTATTGAAAGCACAATATAAAAATGGAGGCTGGCCACAATACTATCCGGATAAAAGTTCGTACCGGGCACATGTAACTTTTAACGACAACGCAATGATCAATGCATTGAAGTTATTGCAGGATGTGGTTTTAAAACAAAGCGATTTTGAAGTGGTCAATTCCCAATTGATTGAACCAAGTGCCAACGCGGTAAGCAAAGGCATTGACTGTATTTTAAAAACACAAATAAAAGTAAATGGCAAGCTCACTGCATGGTGCCAGCAATACGATGAGAAAACGTTGCAACCTGCCAATGCAAGGGCCTATGAACTGGTGTCGATAAGTGGCTCTGAAAGTGCGAATATTATTGAATTTTTAATGGCCCAGCCTAATCCCGGCAAAGAAATAAAAGCCGCCATCAATGCGGCGGTAGAATGGTACAAAACGGTGAAGATTGTGGGATATAAAGTGGTTGAAATGCCGGCGCCCGGCACCGAAAAGGGAACGGACAAGCAATTGGTAGCGGACAGTTCATCAACCATATGGGCAAGGTATTATGAGATATACACCAACAAACCTTTCTTTTGTGACAGGGATGGTATTGTAAAGTATTCAATGAAAGAAATTGGCTACGAGCGCCGCAACGGCTATGCCTGGTACGGTGCATGGGCGAATCAATTGCTGGATAAGCATTATCCAAAATGGGTTAAAAAGAATTCATAATTGTTGAAATTATAAATGGCCCATCCATGAAAGCACTACTCATTTCTCTTATTTTAATATTGGCTGCTTCCATCCTTTTTGCCCAAACAAAAAAAGTGGTAGCGCAGGATGGAACTGGTGACTATACTACCGTGCAGGCCGCTATTAATGCAATATCGGATAGTAACTCAAGTGCGGTAATTATCTATATCAAAAAGGGCATCTATAAAGAGTGTATTACCATTTCCAAATCAAAAGCATTTATCCGGTTTATTGGCGAAGACGTAAACAATACTAAGTTCACTTTTGATAATTACAATTCGAAAAAAGACAGCACCGGCAAAAATTATGGAACCACTGGTTCATCTTCCATTTTTATCGACGGCGACAATATTACGTTTGAAAATATCAGCTTCGAAAATTCATCAGGGCCGGTTGGGCAAGCCGTTGCGGTAAATATAACGGGCAATAAAGTAGCATTTAAAAATTGTCGTTTCCTTGGCTTCCAGGATACTCTATACACCAAGGGCAACACCAGTTTGCAATACTACAAAGACTGTTATATAGAAGGTACGGTTGATTTTATTTTTGGGGCAGCCACTGCAGTTTTTGATCATTGTACGTTGCACAGCAAATTGCATGGAGGTGCAGTAACAGCAGCATCCACACCCGAAACCAGCAGGTTTGGCTATGTATTTATCAAGTGTAAATTAACAGGTGATGCTCCCCGAAATTCAGTTGTGTTGGGAAGGCCATGGCGGCCTTTCGCAAAGACGGTTTTTATACAATGTAATATGGACGAACATATAAGGCCGGAAGGCTGGGATAACTGGGGCAAAACCGAAAACGAGCGAACTGCATATTATGCTGAATATAAAAGTACCGGCAAAGGTGCCCATGCCGGTAAACGGGTTGAATGGAGTCACCAGTTAACAAATGAGGAAGCCTGGCAATATACAGTCAACAATATTTTAGGTGGCTGGAAACCGTTTTAAATTAAGAATCAATTCAGCCGTAACCTCCCTCAGCATTTAATAAAAACTATGCGTCTCGCTATCAATAAAATTATACCGGCCCTTATTATAACTATAGGGTTTTCCTTTCCTGTAAATGCACAGCAGGGCCGATACGTTCAGGATATATCAACCAACAACTGGAAGCTTTGGCTGGATACGGCTGCCGCCTGGCGAGATGATCCGCTGTTCGTGCCTCCGGTGGAGGTTAAAAATCTTCCAATCAATCTTCCAACCGGGGGCTGGGCTACGCTCGAAAAAGCCAGCGGTAAAACGGTCCACCTGCCTGCAACGGTAGAAGAATTTTACTGGGGGCAAAACAAAAACCCGTTTGGTGTTTCCGGCAACTACCTTGGAGTTTCGTGGTTTACTACCAGGTTAGCGGTTCCGCTTTCTATGAAAGGAAAACGGGTGGCTTTGCATTTTGAAAGTGTACGTTTCAGGGCCGAAGTTTTTGTAAATAAACAACTGGCAGGTTACGACTTGGTAAACAGTGCGCCGTTTGAAATAGACATCAGCAAATATATAATCCCCGGCAAACTGAATGACATAGCCGTTAGAATTAC
>JBDSAA010000150.1:0-6025 GCA_039922375.1 Ferruginibacter sp. | reverse complement strand
AGCATCGCTGCTGTATCCGAAACGTTTAGTTTGTTTGCTAACGCGGATGCTCCCGATGCTATGGAATTTACTACTATTGAATCCAGTTTAGATAAACTGATACTTCCGTCTGCGATCTTGTTATTGGTGAACGCGTTGTTAGCAATAACTGGTGCCGGATACGCTCCGGTTAAATCTCCACTTGCGTTTCCACCGGGTACAGCGCTTAATGCATAGGCCACACTTTGTAGTTGGGTGATGCCTGCAAGGGTGAAATTAACCGAGCCACGGGGATCAATCTCCACTTTAATATTTTTTTTACCACTTTACCAGTTTATGCCAGCAATTGTTCCAACTGTATTGGAAGCGCCTGAACTGCCTATTACCACATTAAAAAGACCAACGTAATTCGTCAGCACCCGGCGGGTTTCGCTGTATACAACCTGGCCTCCCGCAGCACTATCAATAAAAGATATACGAACGGTTATATTTTGAAAAGTAATCGGCTCACCATTCGCATTCCGGGCCACACCCTGGTAGTTCAATTGCTGTGGAATCTGGGCTTGTGCTACTGTAATGAATGAAATCATTAATAGGGAGAAGAGGATTTTTTTCATAGCAATTGTTATTTATTTTTTTCTACTTTGAATGTGCCTTGTTTTAATAAAATGCCTTTATCAGACGTTAGCAATATCCTGAAGAGGTAAATGCCTGAAGTCCGGTTAGACAAATTCCATGATTGCGTACTTAAACCACCGGTTTGGCTGAATTCCTTGGTGCCAAGGAGTTTACCTTCCTGCGTAAGTAGTTGAATGGACACTTTTCCTGCGATGGCAGACCGGAAATCAATAAATACTGTATTGGGAGTTGGCACGGGATAAAACCTGATCTCCTGGTCTGTCCAGGTGGCTGCCAGGTAATTAAAAATTATATGTGTTTTATCAAACGGCTGAAGTATGCCGCTGGTAACATTCCAATGAATGCCAATGATGGAGTTTGCAAATGAGTTTTCGCCATTCCATGTTTCGATGGCTGTGGACTCCCCGATGCTCCAATCCATAATGAAATTGGGGGTAATGGTTGCGCTTCCTCCTCCGATGTTGAGCGTGCCAGGCGTCACGTGGGTCTGCAGGTTTTGTGAAATGGTTGGTACAGAAAACAGGAGTAGCCCGAAGAGTAAAGGTTTTATCATAGACAGGAGATTTCCCGGCGCATCTTACGCCCGTTGCGGTTTTCAAAAAGTTAACAGTATTATGATAACTCCCTATTTTGAAAACTTATTGCACCTTTCAATGATATTATAAAAAAACTTTAGGTTTCAATTACATATCGGTCAAATAGCGATGTCATCATTCCGTTTCGGGTCTCTCAATTAAAAAGCAGCCTCGCTAACAATTAAAGATTTCTCATGCGGGGTTTCCTGTGCGGTGGCAAATGTGCGGCAGCGAACCCGACGCTACTCAGCAGAGTGCATTCAGACAAAATACCTTATTTTCATAGGATGCCCATAAAACGAAAGATACCATATGATAACGGCCATTTCTTTATCACTTTTACCTCCTTCGGTTGGCTGCCCTTAATAGATATAACCAACAGTTACGATTTGGTTTATAAATGGGTTGATCATTTAAAACAAAAGGGCCATTATATTACAGGCTATGTTATTATGCCCAATCATATACATGCTATGCATTTAGTAAAACTAAAAAAGGCGTCATTACAATTGTAGGCGATGGCAAAAGATTTATAGGATATGAAATAATAAAAACTATTGAAAGAGCATGGCAAAAATGATTTGTTGTTACAATTAGAAAATGCAGTAAACATCAGCGACAAAAAAAGGCAAGCTGCATGAAGTATGGGAAGATAGTTTCGATTGGAAGGAATGCAATGGCGATAAAATTTATAATTCAAAAATTAAATTACATGCACAACAATCCTTACCGGCAAAATGGGAGCTTTCGGTCAATGCTATTGAATATGTACATAGCTCTGCTAAATTTTATATTTGTGGAGAACAAGGTATTTATCCAGTAATGAATTATAAGGAGTTGAATGATATAGATTTGAACAGCCTGCCCGGATAGCGCCGGGTTCCACGGCTTTGCTGCAAGGCTCTTTGTGGAGAGCCGGCTGAGAATTTTTAAATTTGATAGGGGGACCCGGAGCGGAATAGGGGAATTCAACAGGGATTGCCCATTCAAAATATTTCTATGAGACAGCGGCAGTATCATACGCCCATTCCACCAACGTGGCGCCCCAGGTAAAGCCTCCGCCAAAAGCAGCCAGCACAATTTTATCTCCTTTGTGTAACTGCTGTTCCCACTCCCAAAGGCACAAGGGTATGGTGGCAGCCGTGGTGTTGCCAAAGCGTTGGATGTTAAGCATTACCTTATCGTGGGATAAGCCCATCCTGTTGGCTGTTGCGTCGATGATGCGCTTGTTGGCCTGGTGAGGAACCAGCCAGGCAATATCATCACCCGTTAAATTGTTGCGTTCCAACAGGTCATAAGCTGCATCCGCCATACCCTTTACTGCAGCCTTAAAAACCTGCGGTCCGGCCTGGTAGATGTAATGCTCTTTCGCATCAACCGTCTCATGGCTGGATGGTTTTAAAGAACCCCCTGCCTTCATGTGTAAATAATTTCTTCCACCCCCATCACTTTTTAGCAGGCTGTCCATAACGCCGTTCCGATCCCTGGAAGGTTCCAGTAAAACTGCTCCTGCTCCGTCGCCAAAAAGGATGCAGGTAGTCCGGTCGGTATAATCAACAATAGCACTCATTTTGTCGGCACCAACAATTACTACTTTTTTATACCTGCCGCTTTCTATTAAGGTAGCCCCGGTAGTTAACGCAAATAAAAAACCTGAGCAGGCGGCACTTAAATCATAACCCCACGCATTGACTGCGCCTATTTTGTCGCACACAATATTAGCAGTGGCAGGAAAAAACATATCGGGGGTTACTGTTGCCACGATCATGCAATCGATCTCTAAAGGGTGAATGCCTCTTTTTTTACAAAGTTCCAATACAGCAGGCACACACAAATCAGATGTAGCAAGGCCTTCTCCTTTTAATATTCTTCTTTCTTCTACACCGGTCCTGGTTTTTATCCACTCGTCGTTAGTATCAATCATTGTTTCCAGGATAGCATTTGTAAGCCGGTATTCTGGTACATATCCACCTACGGCGGTAATAGCTGCGGAAATTTTTTGCATTCTTTATTATTGATTTATTTTAATGTCTGAAATGGCTGTTTCAAAAAAACCGAAAGCTTTCCTCTCCTGGTATGCATGAGATGGCAGGATTAATTTCAATGACTTTTTATAAATACTTATGATGTTTATTTTAGTTACTGCAACCATATTATTTTGAAAGGGGTAATGCTTTAGTAATACTCTCATGCCCGGGATAGTGAAAGAAATATTTTAAATCCCTGGCAGTGTTGCGCAACTGGTTGTAATAAAGCCACTCTTTCCTGTGCATGATCTGGCGGGGATACTGAAAGCTTATTGTCAATTGGTTACCATTTTTTCAAAAGTACGTACAACTGTGTATTCCCCAAAAAAATTCCTTATTTTCGCCACAGACTGTGACTGTTTATGTACGCATATTTACAAGGAAAATTTTCGCTAAAAAATCCGGCCCAGGTTTATATAGATGTTAATGGTGTAGGCTATGAAGTAAATATTAGTTTAAATACTTACTCTTATATTCAAAACAGCGATGCCGGTAAGTTATACACCTATCTTCAAATTAAAGAGGATGCTCACACTTTATATGGTTTTTTTGAGCGAAGCGAAAAGGAGATGTTTATTCAGCTGATCAGCGTTTCCGGTGTTGGTGCAGCTACGGCCCGTATGATGTTGTCTCATTTGAAACCCGATGAAGTAAGCACAGCCATACAACAAGGCAACATAAAACTGCTTGAAAGTATTAAAGGAATAGGAAAGAAAACTGCGGAGCGTCTGGTACTGGAGTTAAGAGATAAAGTAAGTAAGATTGATAGCATTGTACAGGTTCAGGCCCCGGCGGGCAATACTACGCAGCAAGATGCGTTAAATGCATTGATTGCCCTGGGGATCACACGTGTTCAGGCTGAAGCGGCCGTTAAAAAAATATCATTAACCGACAACAATACAAACACGCTCGAAGATTTAATAAAAAAAGCACTTAAAGCCATTTGATAGAATTCTACCTTAATTGATTCCCGGATGTTCCGCATAAGAAATTCAACACCAAAACTCATTGGCTTTAGGTTTGTATGTATAGTCTTTCTTTCAACTATTTCATTCCAACTTACCGCAAACAATACTGGCAGGCATTTACTTCATACTACTGAAGGCAATAGTATTCAGGATACGTTGCCATTTCCTATACACGAAAGGCGGGGAGATGTGATCAGTGACAATAAGAAAAGCACCTACGATTTTAAAACTCCCGCAAACATCACTGATTCCGTTGTGTATGATTTCAGAACCCGTTTATATACGGTGTATGAAAAAATTGGCGGCACATATTACCGGACACCCACCACCTACACCTTTGACGAGTATTGGCAATTGCGTGGCCGCCAGGCAGAAGTTGATTATTTTAAAAAGCGGGCGAATACCATGAACCTGCTCAACCGCAAACTTACAAAGCCACGGTTATCCTTATACGACAATCTCTTTAACCGTCTTTTTGGTAATGGCAAAATAGACATTACGCCACAGGGAAATGTAGATATCACTGCAGGGTACCAGGGGCAAAATGTAAAAAATCCAACCTTACCTGAACGAGCAAGAAGGAATGGCGGATTTGATTTTGACATGAATGCACAGGTTAATGTAAATGCAAATATTGGTGACAAACTAAAGTTCCCGATCAATTACAATACGCTGGCAAATTTTGGACAGGATAATCAATTGAAGCTGGATTACAGCGGCGTGGATGATGAAATTATTAAACGCATAGAAGCCGGATCAGTTCAATTTCCGTCACGCAGCACTTTCATTCCCGGCGCTCAACAATTGTTTGGGTTAAAAACACAATTGCAATTCGGTAAACTGAATGTTACCGCCGTACTCGCCAATCAGAAATCACAAAGGCAAACTGTAAACCTGCAAGGGGGTGCCGCAGCGCAGGTAATTGATATAAAAGCGGATGAGTATGAAGAGAACAGGCACTTTTTGTTGGGACAATATTTTAAGGATAATTACAATAAAGTACTATCTAAGCTTCCTGCTGTTACCACACCCGTTCAAATTCTTCGTTTGGATGTGTGGGTTACTAACCGCAACGGAAGTACTACCAACACAAGAGATATTGTGGGGTTGATGGATCTAGGCGAAAAGAACCCTTACCTGCAGCCGCCTACTATCAATGTTCTAAGCAATTTTGCGCCACCGTCTAACAATACCAATGACCTTTATAGAAGAATAGTAAATAACCCGGGTAACAGGAACCCGGCCCTGATCGTGAGCAATTTACAAAGCATTGGCCTTTCACCCGTACAGGATTTTGAGAAAATCTTTGCAAGAAAATTAGATTCTACCCAATATATTTTCAACAGGCAGGCGGGCTATATTTCCATCAGCCAACCGCTTCAGCCAGATGAAATATTAGCGGTCGCATACCAGTATTCTTACAATGGCAAAATTTACCAGGTTGGAGAATTTTCACAGGATCTTCCTCCCGACAGTGCTTCCGCTACCCAAAAAGTTTTGTTCCTTAAATTATTAAAGGCCACCTCACAGCGTACCGCATTACCTATTTGGGACCTGATGATGAAAAATGTTTATTCGGTTGGATATGGTACATTAACCCCTACGGATTTTAAGTTGAATGTATTGTACCAGGAACCAAGCCTTGGCTGGAAAAGGTATGTGCCTTTTGGCGATAAAAACCAGGGCGTGCCTATTATTACACTTGTCAACTTAGACAGGTTGAATAACCAATTGGATCCTCAGCCGGATGGCGTTTTCGATTATGTGGAAGGTTTTACAGTTATATCTCCCTACAGCCGCATTGTTTTCCCGGTATTGGAGCCTTTTGGACGTGACC
>JBDSAA010000149.1:0-11329 GCA_039922375.1 Ferruginibacter sp. | reverse complement strand
TCGTTTTACCAAATCAATCTCTTTGTAACAAATTGAAAATCAGTGACCCTGTCAGGATTCAAACCTGAAACCTCTTGATCCGTAGTCAAGTGCTCTATTCAATTGAGCTACAGAGCCATTTTAAAATTAGTCAACCAAAAGAACTCCAAAACCTTCTGATCCGTAGTCAGATGCTCTATTCAATTGAGCTACGCAGCCAAAATCTTTATTTGGATGGCAAAAATAGAGATTTATTTTATTCATCCCAACTCTTTCCCCATTTTTGCGCTAAATAATAAAATGAAACTGCAATTCTGGACGATTGGAAAAGGACATGACGCCTACGTTAAAGAAGGAGTTGAATTGTTTACAAAACGCATTGCCAACTACTATCCTGTTGAATGGAATATTATTGCAATGCCCAAAAATGCGGCTACCCTAAGCGAAACTGACCTGAAGAAAAAGGAAGGGGAAATTATCTTAAATGCCTTGCAAAAAGAAGATTACCTCGTATTGTTAGATGAAAGAGGGAAACAATTGAATAGCGAAGGCGTTGCTACATTTATCCAATCAAGAGCGAACGAAAGTATTAAGAATATTATATTTCTAATTGGTGGGGCTTATGGAGTTAGTGAAACTATTATGCAAAGGGCCAATTATAAATGGAGTCTGTCCCAACTGGTTTTTCCGCATCAGTTGGTGAGACTTATATTAGCCGAACAAATTTATAGGGCATGCAGTATTAACCGGAACGAAAAATACCACCATAATTAAAATAATAGAATAGTTTTGCCGCTCAATTTATATATGTATGGATTTTTCAAGTGCGCCAATAACTTTTAGCCTGATCGCTGTTAATGTCATCATTTCACTTATTGGCTTTTCCAATGCAAGCTTTGTGGACAAAACCATTATGTGGCCTTACCAGATGAAAAGGGAAAATCAGTATTATCGCTTTATCACCTCTGGCTTCATCCACGCCGATTTCATTCATTTATTCTTTAACATGTTTAGCTTCTACTTTTTTGGAAGCGCTATAGAACACTATTTTTCGCAATATGGATTGGGTGGAAATGTATCTTACTTATTGCTGTATTTCTTGGGGGTGGTAATTGCAGATATCCCAAGTTATTTAAAACACCAGGACAACTACCGGTATAAAGCTTTAGGTGCTTCCGGCGCAGTCTCGGCCGTTATTTTTGCCTGCATATTATTTAATCCGTGGGGTACTATTCTGCTCTATTTTATACCCATGCCATTTATTGTTTTTGCATTTGTTTACCTGGGATATTGTATTTATATGTCAAAAAAAGATATTGGCCATGTAAATCATGATGCCCACTTGTGGGGTTCCCTTTTTGGCCTGGTATTCACTGCTGTGCTGATCGCAGTATTTGCGCCGGAATTATTCCCTTCAATTATTGAAGAACTTTCGCATCCTCATTTTGGCAGATAGTAATCTTCAAAGCGGCTTTTGTAGCTGCTGTTATTTTAAACCGGTCATCAATACGAATACCCACTACCCATATAATTCTTTTGTCCGTTTCGAGTACCCATACTTTTTCTTTTTGTGTAAGTGATAACTTTTGATCGATAAAGAACCTGCTGAGTTTCTTTTTCTTTTGCATACCCAGCGGATAAAAATAATCCCCTTGTTTCCATTTGCGAAGTAATAATGGAAATTTGATTTGCTCAAGATCCACCTGCGCTTCCATTGGATTATTAAGAACTAACGATTGACCTAATAAAATTTCTTTAATCACAAGGGTTCCATTTTCGAAAACAATCTTTGTGTCAGTTTTCTCAATCAAAATATTAGCTGCTTCCCTTGTTTGCCTTGGTGAAATGATAAGCCAGTTACGGTTTTTGATGATGCGGTGCGATGCCGATTGGATATATTTACCCGTTTCGCTTTTTAATAGTCCAATCGCATCTTCAGTCTGATGCGCTGTAAATCCAAATGCTTTTATAATTTCATACAGTACCGTTGGAAGGGGTTCTGTCTTCAACAATTTCAAAACAGGAATATGTACCTCAGCGCCTTTCTGTTCTAATAATTTCTTTTTGTGCAATTCAACAGATTGTTGATATAGCATTTCAGTTTCTCTAAAACGTTGAATATTTTTTAAAACATTTTTTGTAGCCTCCGGAAAGCTTTTGTTAACCAGCGGAATGATGGCATTGCGAAAATAATTGCGGGTATAATCGTTTTCAATGTTTGTGTGGTCTGTTACAAACTCAAGATTATGCTGTTTTATAAATTCCTCCAATTCACTGCGCCGTGCAAATAATAAGGGACGAATAATTTTTCCTTGCTTTGGCAACATCCCTCTTAGACCTGCGATGCCAGTACCCCTAAAAAAACTCATCATCACTGTTTCAGCATTATCATCAGCGTGATGTGCGGTAACAATATACTTTGGTAAGTGATGCTTGATTTGAGTGGATTCAACATTTTCAACGCCAACGGTCAATGTATGAAACCATTCATACCGAAGATCCCTTGCAGTTTCTTCGATCGATTTTTTTGACTCACGTGCAATGGTCTTTGTATCAAATGTTTTTGAATAAAACATTACAGCATACTTTTCGGCCAATGCCTTTACAAATGCTTCATCCCGGTTGCTGTCTTCACCACGTAACTGAAAATTACAATGAGCTATTTCAAAATCATATCCTGACTGTTTACAAAGTTCGCAGAGAACCACAGAATCTATGCCGCCACTAACGGCAAGCAGAAGCCTTTCATGAGGCTGAAAGAGCTTTTCTTTCAGAATGTATTGCCTGAATGTTCCTAAAAGATCCATTGATGATTTTGTAAACCGTTATTGAAAGAGATGATTGTTGAAAGCTTAAGCTGACCAATGATATTTTGTAAAAGAGGGCGATGCAACATTGTTGCCATGGAAACTGATGCCCGGACAAAAATTAAGCAACAGCATTTTACACTACTCTTCAATGTCTTCCAGCGCTCCCTGCAACTCACTATAGGAATGATGATCCCCTGCCCTTTTTGCCTCTTCCATACCGCGTTTATAGATGCGGATAGCTTTATCAAAATCACCGGCACGCTCCAGCAATTTGCCCAAATGATAATAAGAACCAACGTATGTAGGCTCCCGCAGTAACAATTCATTGAACAAATTCCTTGCTTCTTCATCCTCTCCCACCTTGATGTATTCCAATGCCAGCGCATGTTGCAGAAAACTGTCCTTATCGGCAGTCTTCATATATTCCAATAATTTTTCTATCCTGCTCATGCTACAATATTTTTTTTATTTTGTATTCAAATTATGTTTTCAAATCTTATCTTTGTTAATAGTTGCATAAACAACTTTATTTCTTGCCGGTAAAATTTATATAATGAAAATCTTAGTTTGTATCAGTAAAACACCCGATACCACTGCAAAAGTAGCCTTCACAGATAACAATACGAAATTCGCTGCCGACGGTGTACAGTGGATCATCAACCCGTATGACGAATGGTATGCACTGGTAAGAGCCATCGAAATTAAAGAAGCAGACGCTGCTACTATCATTCACCTGGTAACTGTTGGCGGGGCGGATTGCGATCCCATTATCAGGAAAGCGCTGGCACTTGGTGGTGATGAAGCCATTCGTGTAAATGCAGATAGCCATGATAGTTATTACATCGCTTCACAAGTAGCAAACGTAGCAAAACAAGGTGGCTACGACCTTATATTTACCGGTAAGGAAACCATCGATTACAATGGCTCATCTATTGGCGGCATGGTTGCCGAGTTGCTTGAGCTGCCCTATGTATCGCTTGCTATCAAATTTAATCTGGAAGGAAACAACGCCGCTGTTGTTCGTGAAATAGAAGGTGGTGAGGAAACCAACAAAGTGCAACTGCCCCTTGTAGTAAGTTGCCAGAAAGGAATGGCGGAACAACGCATTCCGAATATGAAAGGTATTATGGGTGCCCGAAGCAAGCCGCTAAAAGTATTGGAGCCAATTGACGCTGATAAACTTACTTCCATCGCTTCGTTTGATCTTCCGCCGGCAAAGGCTGGGGTAAAACTGGTTTCTGCAGATAATCCAGAAGAACTGGTAAGGCTCTTGCATGAGGAAGCAAAGGTTATTTAGAAAAAGGATTTTGAGCGCACAGCTTTTGCTCACTTTGCTTTAATTTTTTTTGACCAGCTTTTGATTATTAATTAAGCATTGTTGTGTCACTCACTTGTACCGCAAATCATTGTGGAACTAACACGGAAGTGTAGTATTTATTTAGCATTATTTTGATAAACGTATAAACTCTATATCATGAGCGTTTTAGTTTTTTTAGATCAGTCAGATGGTCATATCAGGAAATCATCTTTTGAAGCAGCCTGCTATGGAGCTAAAGTGGCAGAACTACTGGGTACCGCTGCTGAAGCAATTGCATTAGGTTCGGTTACTGAGGATTTAATTACGCTCGGTAAATATGGTATCAAAAAGGTTCATACGGTGAAGAACCCGTTACTGGATCAACTGGATGCGCAGGTTTTTACGAAAGTAATTGCCGATGCGGCTGCTGCCACCGGCGCTGATGTTATTGTGTTTTCCAACAACCTGAGTGGCAAGGCAATTGCTCCCCGGCTGAGTGTAAAATTAAAGGCAGGCCTGGTATCGGGTGCCATTGCGTTGCCAGACACCAGTAATGGATTTGTAGTAAAGAAAAATGTATTCAGTGGCAAGGCATTTGCCAACGTAACCATCAATACTCCAATAAAGATCATTTCGCTTAATCCTAATTCCTACTCCATTTCTACCGGCGATGGCGTTGCAGAGGTAGTGGAATTTGCAGCTACCATTGACGCTGCCAAAGTGCAGGTAACTGATACCAACAAAGTTGTAGGCGAAGTACCCTTAACAGAAGCAGAGATAGTAGTAAGTGGCGGCCGTGGCCTAAAAGGTCCTGAAAACTGGGCATTGGTTACGGATCTTGCCAAACTACTGGGCGCAGCAACTGCATGTAGCCGCCCTGTGGCAGATATCCATTGGAGGCCACATCATGAGCATGTGGGCCAAACAGGTATTGCCATTGCACCAAATTTATATTTTGCCATCGGAATTTCAGGTGCTATCCAACACCTGGCCGGTGTAAACAGGAGCAAGACAATCGTAGTGATCAATAAAGATCCGGAAGCCCCATTTTTTAAATCCGCCGACTATGGTATTGTGGGAGATATTTTTGAAGTAATGCCTAAGATAATTGAGGCAGTTAAAAAATTAAAAAATGGGTAAACAAACAAATAATATGTAAGTAAAAAAAGCCTTTTATTAAAAAATGAAAGGCTTTTTTTACATTAGCAAATGATGGCATCGTTCATATAGTGGTTTTGAAAATAAGGTGAACTCAGGAAAAATATGGTGGCCATTTATCAAATAAAAAATAAAAAGATTTGAGAAATCCACCCACATTAAAAATATTTATAGCCAAAGCAAAAACTATCGTTTCTATATAAAAAAACCCTTAGTTTCGTAAATAATTTATGAAAAAAATAGAATTAGAAATAGTAGCCTTATCTCATAGTATCACACAAACTCACTCGTATGCAGTGGTGCTGGGCGAAGTGAATGGCCTGCGCCGCCTTCCGATTGTGATTGGCGGTTTTGAAGCCCAAGCCATTGCTGTTGCCCTTGAACGCATGAGCCCAAGCCGCCCCCTGACGCATGACCTTATGAAAAATTTCATGATGGCATTTAATGTGGAGTTGCACGAGGTAATTATCAACGATCTGCAGGAAGGTATCTTCTATAGTAAACTGGTGTGTAGCAGCGAAAAAGATACCGTAGAAATTGACTCGAGAACATCGGATGCACTTGCACTGGCAGTGCGCTTTGGTTGCCCTATTTTTACTTATGATAATATTTTAGACAGTGCCGGCATATTAATGGAAGGTGATGCTAAAAAGAAAAAACCAAACGCCCCCATAACTACTGAAACCGGGAGAGACGACCTGAAGGCTTTATCAATAGAAGAATTGAACAGCCTGCTGAATGAAGTACTGGAACAGGAAGACTATATCCGGGCTATTGCCATTAGGGATGAAATTAAAGGCAGAAAGAATGGATAAGCAATCTGTTGCTGCCTTGCCATTTATTTTAAGCCGTTTCCAAAAATTTATTTCCAAAAAATTACACTTTACACTATTGATCCGGGCACTTTCACTTTTGTTACCCTCCTGTCCGCGACTTTACGATTGCCGTTTTTCTACGATAATTATTATCAATTAGCCATCCCTTAACCAACCGATAAGATGATCGTGTTCCCCAATTGCAAAATTAACCTTGGTTTGATCGTGAGGGGCAAAAGAGCTGATGGTTACCACGATATTGAAACTGTTTTCTACCCGGTGCAGGTGAAAGATGTTTTAGAAATAATCAGTTTACCGGGTAATCCTGCGGATGCCCCGACAACCACATTTACACATTCAGGATTGCCGGTGGATGGCGATGAAATGGATAACCTCTGCATTAAGGCATATCAGCTTTTAAAAAAAGATTTCCCTCAAGTACCTTCCATAAAAATGCATTTGCATAAAGCCATCCCGATGGGGGCAGGTTTGGGCGGAGGTTCTGCTGATGCTGCATTTACGTTAATTACGCTGAATGAAAAATATGCGCTGAATCTGACGGTTGAACAATTGTTGTTATATGCACTGCAACTGGGGAGCGACTGCCCGTTTTTTATAATCAACAACCCTTGCATTGCCACTGGCAGAGGGGAAACACTCAATCCTGTAGCTGTTTCTTTAGCCGGATATCAACTGGTGCTGATAAACCCGGGGATACATATAAATACGGGTTGGGCTTTTTCTCAAATAACTATTGATCCTGATACATTTGCCGCTGGCACCATAGCCAATCAATCCCTTCAAGCAATTATTTCACAGCCTGTATCGGAATGGAAAAATGAGTTGAAGAACGATTTTGAAAATCCAGTGTTTAAAAGATATCCTGAAATTAAAGCCATAAAAGATTTGCTTTACGAAACTGGCGCTGTATATGCATCCATGAGTGGCAGCGGAAGCAGCGTATATGGGATTTATAAAGATAATATACAACCCACCTTCAATTTTCCACCAAAATATTTTGTACGACGAATTTTACTCTAAGATGCTGTTAATATTTATCCGCCCATACCAAATTGTAATAGCATTTGCCATCTTTGTAATAAATTGCATAACTCACAAAAAAATACAAATGAAGAAAATATTATTACTTACAAGTGTGGCTATACTCTCGTTAGCTACGGTTTTCTCTCAAACTTCAAAAACTGTATTGCCTAAAAACTGGCACTTGCAAAATAAGGATAGTACTGGTATCTATGGTATCAGCCTTGATAAAGCCTATGATTTTGTAAAAACAAAAAAAATCAAAAGCAGCGAAGTATTAGTGGCGGTGATTGATAGCGGTATCGATACACTGCATGAAGACCTGAAGCCTGTTTTGTGGACCAACCCCAAAGAAATACCGGGTAATGGCATTGATGACGATAAAAATGGTTATATAGATGATCTACATGGATGGAATTTTATAGGTGGCAAGGACGGCCGCAACGTAAAAAAAGACAGTTACGAAGCCGCACGGGTTTACAATAAACTAAAATTAAAATATGGCAGTTTAATACCTGACGAATCCTCTATTGCACCGGCTGAGAAGGAAGAATTGGAAATATTCAAAAAGGCACAGCAAAAAATCATTGGCGATGTAAATCCGGCTGAAATCGCTTTTATGAAAAATATACTTCCTGGCTTTTTAAGAGGCGATTCAATTATAGCCAAGGACCTTGGGAAAGAGGAATATAATTGCACCGATCTTGATAAATATACTGCGACAGATCCTGACGCTAAAAAGGCCAAAGCCTTTTTAGTGCAATTATGTAAGGGAAATGGCAGTGATGATATCACCAACAAGCAAATCATAGATGAGTTTGACGGGCAGATAAGGAAATCGGAAGCCGGTAGCAAGGCACCTGAGGAATACCGCAAAGAAATTGTGCAGGATAACGAAGCGGATATTAATGATAAGTTCTATGGCAACAATGATATAATGGCTTCTACCCCTTTTCATGGTACTCATTGTGCAGGCATAATAGCTGCAGCAAGAAACAATAAAAAGGGAATAGACGGTATTGCAGATAACGTACGTATAATGATGATCCGGGCCGTGCCGGATGGGGATGAACATGATAAAGATATTGCGCTTGCTATACGCTATGCTGTTGATAACGGAGCACAGATCGTAAGCATGAGTTTCGGGAAGGATTTTTCACCTGAAAAACAATGGGTGGATGATGCGGTGAGGTATGCTGAGAAGAAAGGTGTCTTACTGGTTCATGCAGCAGGCAACGACTCAAAAAATATAGATTCCGCAGATAATTTTCCCAATGCTATTTATAAGAATTCCAAAGAGAAAGCCACCAATTGGATCACAGTGGGTGCAAGCGGCGACCCTAAGAATGGAGGCATTACAGCAAAATTTAGTAACTACGGTAAAAAGGAAGTAGATGTATTTGCACCAGGCGTACAAATTTATTCCACCATTCCTGGCGGCAACACTTATGGCAGTGCTTCCGGTACCAGCATGGCTTGCCCGGTGGTTGCAGGTACTGCGGCATTTATTTTGGGTTACTATCCTACCCTTTCTGCCAAACAATTGAAGTATGCAATTGAAAAATCATCAAAAGCGCCTGCTGAGGAAGTTAATATACCTGGCACAGAGGATAAGACGCCATTAAGTGAAATATCAAAAACAGGTGGACTTTTAGATGCTTATGCTGCTATCAAACTTGCAAGCACATTAAAAGGCGAGAAAAAGGTAACCCAGGCCGTGGTTTTACCAAAACCCAAAATGAAAAAATCAAAGAAAGGATAAACGCTTTCTATACCTGAATTAACCGCGGATTTGCTGAAGACCATTTATGCATATTCGCGTTTTTTTTATTTCATTATTTTATATAAAATAATCATGTCTACACCTTCGCCTACTAATCGTCCAGGCTATTTCCAGGTCTATATTGACCAGGTAAAAGAAAAAGATTTAACAGCAGCCTTTGTTAACCAATCCGAGATTATAAAAGATTTTCTGCCCTCGATTTCAGAAGAGAAATCAACCTTTGCTTATGCCGAGAGGAAGTGGACTTTAAAAGAATTACTGCAACATCTGATTGATGCAGAGAGAATTTTCACCTACCGTGGTTTATGCTTTGCAAGAAAAGAAGCTGCCGTTTTGCCGGGCTTTGACGAAGATAATTATGCAGTTGCATCAATGGCAAACAACCGAAGCTGGCAGCGTTTGGTGGACGAATTTGTAGCGGTAAGAAGATCTACCCTATTTTTATATGATAGTTTTACCCCCGAAATGCTTAGCTACACAGGAACTGCAAGTGGTAATTCCTTTTCAGTAGAGGAATCAGGCTTTATCATCGCAGGACATTTTAACCACCATAAGAGGATCATTGAGGAAAGGTATTTATAATTTGCAATTCAGTGGGATGGTGGCAATAGAATCACAGGGCAGACGCGTTAAAATTTTGAAGCCTGAAAGGCTACATAATTATAGAGAAATAGCGTATTGCCACACACCTGCATTGCATTGTATTGTACCAGGCGGCGGCTTAACCAAACAGCACCGGTGGCGCACTGCAAAGAGTATGGCAAATATTTATTCATTGTAAAAGCCATGGGCAAAACCTTTCGTGGCAAATTTATAGCCCTGCTAAAAAAACAATTACCCGTTTCTGTTACACCTGCATTCATCAGCAGCCTTTACAAACATGAGTGGGTAGTGTTTGCAAAACAGCCCTTCGATAGCCCGCATAGTGTAGTAGAATATTTAGGGCGTTACACTCATAAAATTGCTATCAGCAACTACCGGTTACAAAACCACGAAAACGGCCAGGTAGCTTTTAGTTATAAAGATTATAAACAGGGCAATGTTACCAAAACCATGCAGCTGGCGGACATGGAATTTATCCGGCGTTTTAGCTTGCATATTTTGCCCAAAGGTTTTGTACGCATCCGTCATTTTGGAATGTTAAGCAGCAGCAGCAAACAGCGGTGTTCCCAAAAAATAAAAGCACAATTGCCTGCTATAAAAATACCGGCATACATAAGGCCCAAAGCCAGGCCCGAACCTTATAATCCCAAACAATGCCCCTGTTGTAAAAAGGATACGATGCAAACATTGCTGCACTTTAGCAACCGGCCGCCACCCTCGTACTGGGAGCAACTGGCCAAAGATTTACTGCAAACAGCGCCTGATTTTTTTACTGCAAAATGCGGTAGGGCGGTGCCATACGCTATAGTGAAATCAATACCCGAAAGACGCTAAACGGAACAGCAGTGGTAACGTGAAAAGCACTGCGAATGACAAATGTGGCAGCTTAAAATATCAACAGCAATAACAAAACCTCCATCCATCCTGCACAACCAGGAAGGCCAAAAAAACTTACCACCTATCAATCCCAATAGAGTGGCTGCCAACTTCAAAAGCGCCGGTTCCGTACAACTAAGACTTCATCGTTGGCCTTGCAAGCCCGACGAAGTCTTAGTTGTTGTACGCTGCTTTTCTTCACCTGAACGCAATATAAATCACTAACCACACAATTAAAACAATCAGGATTGGGTGAATTGGAAACTGTCCGACTGCCTGATATTTTGTTTTGGGTCGCAAAATGAAAAGAGCAAATATTAAAGACAGAATTGCTGATGCTATGGTTGCATTTGTTGCAGCATTTGTTTTTTTAGTTGAAACTTTATTTCTGCAACTTAAGGAAATGTAGTCCTTGTTGTTTTTTGTCAATCCATATAGCTTAACGAATTTACTTAGGAAAGTTGTTGAGTAAAAATTATCTAAATTACTTTTGTCAATTTTAATAGAAATAGTGTCACCTTGCTTAAAATTGTCTAATATTACCTTGTTTGTCACACAGGAATATTCCTCATAGTTAATAACCAAAGTCCTGTTTGTTGCTGTTATATTTAGTTTTAAAGATGGCGTACTACCTTTCCCTCCACCTGGATTATAATAAGAGTTTTCAGAAAGAATAAGTTTGTCAATTCTTGTTAAGTCGTTTTCTGATATTTGGCCGTTGTCAAAGTAAATAAAAACTGGAATTGTAATAAGAGAGATTACAAATATCCACCACATCGAAATTCTTTTACTTTTGTTTATGTCGTCCAAGAGTGTTATAAATTTTGAGGTGGTGTCTTACCCTGAAATCGATAGACTTCGCTTGCTACGTTGAATAACTATGACAACTTTCTTAACTTCATTCGTAACTTCAGAAATAAGCCTGGAACTTAAATGGCACTTTTAAAGTCCCTCCTGAAATTTGGGC
>JBDSAA010000148.1:0-4104 GCA_039922375.1 Ferruginibacter sp. | reverse complement strand
CCTGTAAAAGATTGCCGCACTATTTCAAAAAAAGATCTGATACACAATGATGCGACACCACAGATAGATGTAAACCCTGAGAATTATGAAGTGAAAGTAGATGGTGAGCATATTACCTGCGAGCCGCTGGCTGAGTTGCCCCTGGCGCAACGGTATTTTTTGTTTTAGGAGTTTGCCACGAATGCACGAATTTTTACGAAAAAATACAAGAGTAAATATTCGGGCAGTTGGCTGGATTACCGCTGGCACAACGGTATTTTTTATTCCAGGTTCATTGCTCCAGCCGGGCTTTTCATGGCAACATCGTTGTGTCACTCTCTTGTACCTCATACCTTTGGGGAACTTTAATTACGTTATAATTAAAACGCCATTGCATAAAAACATGTTGATAAAAGAGAAGATAGGAAACATTAATTTTTTTGCGCTTTACAACCGCAAGATAGATTACCTGTTGCTGGAATGGTATGAAACCAATAAACGGATCCTGCACAAAAAAACCGCCGCTGGTGTGGAAGTGGGAATGAAATTTTTAAACGAAAATCAATTGCTCACGGAAGGCGACATTATTTATGAAGATGATTTCAGCATCATCGTAATAGAAATCAAGGAATGTGATGCTATGATTATACGGCCAAAAACAATGTTTGAAATGGCTTCTGTTTGCTATGAAATTGGCAATAAGCATATACCGGTTTTTTATCAGCAGGATGAAATATTGGTTGCCTTTGAAGCGCCGTTGTTTAAGTTGCTGCTAACAGCTGGTTATGATGTGAGCGAAGGAAAAAGAAAACTGATCAACCCTTTAAAAACATCGGTTTCACCACACGGGCATACCAGCCGGGAAGGTTTATTTTCGAAGATTATGAAACTGACAAACACTGCTGAATGAGCACAAACCTGTTAAGTTTATTACAATTGTCGGATACCACTTTGCCCATTGGCGGATATGCTCATTCTGCAGGACTGGAAACTTATGTGCAACAGGGAATTGTACATAACAAGGCCACAGCAAACGAGTTTATAACAGAGATGCTGACCCGAAATTTGCAGTATACCGATGCGGCGTTTGTTTCACTGGCGTTTGATGCTGCGGCCGCAGGAAATTTGGAAACAATCCTGCAATTGGATACAGAATGTACTGCCGTAAAGCTGCCCAAAGAAACACGGCAGGCAAGCCAAAAACTAGGCATGCGCCTGGTAAAAATATTTCAGCCCGTTATAAAGAATGGGTTGGCAGATCAATACAGAACTGCTATTGAAGTAAAAGAAGCCGCTGGCCATTATTGTATTGCTTTTGGATTGTATGCGTTCGCATTGAGAATAAAAAAACCTGATGCCTTGACCGGTTTCTATTACAACGCCGCCGCAGGTATGGTTACCAATAGTGTCAAGCTAATACCACTTGGCCAGCAAGATGGCCAGGAGATTTTATTTTCCTTGCAACCATTAATTGAGCAATTGGTAACAAATACAATGGTGCCGGATAAAGAGTTGGTTGGGTTGTGTTGTGCGGGTTTTGATATCAGGTGTATGCAGCATGAGCAATTATATTCGAGGTTGTATATGTCGTAACCCCCATCCCCTAAAGGGGAGTTATTCGAAGAGTATAAGAGAATGGGTTTGATGCAATAAAAACTGAATTTGAATTGAGCGTCGCCCATGGTGTTGCCCTAAAAATAAATTGTTCTTAAATAAAATTATGATGGCCGAAAGAAACTATATAAAAATTGGTATTGCTGGCCCGGTTGGGTCTGGTAAAACTGCTTTGATTGAAAGGCTAAGCCGCCTGATGAGTAAGGATTATAGCCTTGCCGTGATCACCAATGATATTTATACCAAAGAAGACGCGGAATTTTTAACACAGAATAGTTTGCTGCCTGCCGAAAGAATAATTGGCGTGGAAACCGGCGGCTGTCCGCACACCGCCATACGGGAGGATGCCAGTATGAACCTGGAAGCTGTAGAGGAAATGGCCAATCGTATCCCGGATGTTGACATCATATTTATTGAAAGTGGCGGCGATAATTTATCGGCCACTTTTAGTCCGGACCTGGCTGACCTGACCATTTTTGTAATTGACGTGGCTGAGGGAGATAAAATTCCAAGGAAAGGTGGCCCGGGCATTACAAGAAGTGACCTGCTGGTAATTAATAAGATTGACCTGGCACCCTATGTGAATGCTGATTTGGGTGTGATGGAACGGGATGCCCGAAAAATGCGCAATGGCAATCCTTTTGTATTTACCAATTTAATGAGCCTGGAAGGATTGGATAACGTAGCCGGATGGATAAAAAAATATGCGTTGCTGGAAATGGTAGATGAACCCACTTTATACCGATGATTGCAACACTTCATATCCAAACGGCAGTGAGGGAAAATGTCACTTACCTGAAAAATTCGTTCTTTTCCACTCCTTTTAAAGTCGCCAATATCACAGAAGACAAAAAAGCTAAAACCTTGCATTTAATGCTGATGAGTTCGTCTCCAGGCATTTTAGATCGCGATCAATATCAACTCAAAATAGAACTCGAAGAAGATTCTTCATTGCAATTACATACACAATCTTACCAACGTTTATTCAATATGAAACAGGGTGCTTCGCAATTCCTGGAAGTGCATTTATCATCCAACGCGTCATTTTGTTTTTTACCGCATCCATCCGTTCCACATGCACAATCAGTGTTTAGAGCTGTCAACAAAATTTACCTTTCTGAAAATTGCAGCCTTGTATTCGGCGAAATTTTAACCTGCGGCAGAAAATTAAACGGCGAAGCTTTCATGTTTTCAAAATACCATAATACAACAGAAATATTCCTCGATAATAAATTGATCGTTAAAGAAAATTTATTAATTGAACCCGCTACAATCAACCTGAATGCCCTTGGACAATTGGAAGGTTTTACGCACCAGGCAAGTTTAATTTACCTGCATGCATCAGTTGAAATAAAACCCTTGATCGATTTTTTAACAGAATACTTAACTGATCAGGCCGGGATTATTTTTGGCATAACCGCATCGTCGGCAAATGGCCTCATTGTAAGAATATTGGGCAACAAGGCGGAACAATTGCATAGCTGCCTGAAAACAATTGCCACCCTTTTACCCCAAAAGATCAAACGTAAATCAGTTGCCGATGCAGTCTGAAATGGAAATATTGATCATTGCAGCAGTATCAGTTGCCGGCCTGCATACCTTAACCGGGCCTGATCATTATGTGCCTTTTATTGCCTTATCAAAGTCCAGGAGTTGGTCGATCGGTAAAACAATCGGCTGGACGATCATTTGCGGATCCGGACATGTCTTGAGCTCTGTGCTGTTAGGGTTAGGTGGGGCTGCTCTGGGATGGTCTTTGTCAGAACTAAGCTGGCTTGAAAATATAAGGGGGGGCATTGCTGGCTGGGTAATGTTGGCGTTTGGCTTCTTGTATGGTATTTGGGGCTTGTACCGTGCAATGAGTAATAATCCACATAAGCATTTCGATTTACAGGAAAATGGCGATATCTATGTCTATCAACATAATCACAGTGTACCTATCCCGCCCAAAGAACGTTACAAAGTTACTCCCTGGGTTATGTTCCTAATCTTTATACTGGGGCCTTGTGAACCGATGATTCCATTGCTTTACTTTCCGGCGGCTCAAAACAGTTGGATTGGAATGAGTATGCTGATTGGCATTTATACACTGGTTACTTTATCAACTATGCTGCTTTTAGTAGGATTGGGTTACTATGGAATTGCATTTATAAAAACCGACAAAATAGAGCGTTATGTTCACGCATTGGGTGGCTTAACCATACTTATTTGCGGAGCGGGAATGCTTTGGATGGGATGGTGAGCAACAAAGTACATTGAGGGCGGGTTAGGAAAACAATTATTTGCAGAAATTTTCAAAAACTGAAAAAAAATATTTTTTGAATTGCAAATTCTCTATATCTTAGCATTCAACAAAGTTGAATTAAAGTAAACAGCAGAGGAAAGTATTAAACATTGTTTCATGATGGATGTTCTGGTTTTAGAAGAAAAGATGAATACATTAAATATTGGCGATCGTATTAAGGTACTTCGTATTTCGCAAAAAAGAACCATGCAGGAAATTGCCGAAGC
>JBDSAA010000147.1:0-12088 GCA_039922375.1 Ferruginibacter sp. | reverse complement strand
ACAGAAAGTTTGAAGTCGAAACTGACTTTTTGATACTGGTTTTTTCGGCGGTCTGCCTTTTTAATGTAAGCCATAGTGTTGCTAAAAGTGTTTAATTTTTAGTCAACCTATTTTAGGGTTTGTCATGCCTTGTGGATGGGTGCAACGACGAAGAAACTGCCGAAGCACAAAAGGATAATAAGCAACTGCCTGAAGGCAACTGCTCACCCTTCTTTGCCTGCCCATCCTGTCCCGGTTTTGCTGAAATGTCAAGGCCGGTCCAAGTAGTGCATCCGGTTATTGAAAACCCGGTTCATCGTAAAACCCTTGTAGATATTAATCTCGCTGCATATCCTTCTTCTTTTTGGCAACCGCCCCGACCTTGCCACTCCCAACTTTATTGTTAGCCTTGTATTGAAGGCTAAGTATCTATTCGTTCACTTAAGAAAATTAGTTTAAGAAGTCATGCGACTATTTATAATATTATTGTTATCAGGCATTGCCATTGATAGCATGGCACAACAAACCTTACATATAAGGGTGACAGACGGTGAAAAGAAAACGCCGTTATCAGCAAGCATTATCATCCGGGGCACAACACAGGGCTATACCGTCGACACAACCGGCACAGCAGCCATTTCATTTGCTGCTAACGGCAGCTACACCTTAACCATTTCGGCTGTGGGGTATGAAGAAAAGGAAACAACACTTACAATACCAACCAGTTCAAACACATTGGAAATTGAGCTTGAAAGTGCTGAGCAGGAGTTAGAAGAAATGATTGTTCAATCAACACGTACCAGCAGACGAATAGCCAATGTACCTACAAGAGTTGAAATAATAGAACTTGAAGAAATAGATGAAAAAAGCAATATGCGGCCTGCAAATGTTGCTATGCTTTTGCACGAAAGTACGGGCATACAAGTACAGCAAACTTCTGCTACTTCAGGCAATGCAAGCATAAGGATACAGGGACTGGATGGCAGGTACACACAGTTATTAAAAGATGGTTTCCCAAACTTCGGTAACTTTTCCAGTGGCCTGAGTGTGTTAGAAATCCCACCGTTAGATCTAAGCCAGGTGGAGATAATAAAAGGCCCGGCTTCACCCCTGTTTAGTGGCGGGGCAATAGCAGGTGTAGTAAATTTTATTTCAAGAATACCAGGAACAAAACCTGCGTATAATTTTATCCTAAACCAATCAAACATTGGTCAAAGTAACATTGGAGGCTTCGCATCCGGCAGGGGTACAAAGTTTGGCTATACAGTGCTGGCGCTTTACAACAGATCAAATCCTTATGATGTAGATAAAGATGATTTTACAGAAGTGCCTAAATCAAGTGAGTTCACCTTAAATCCTAAACTCTTTATCTATCCCAATGAAACAACCACAATTACTATTGGCAACAGTTTAACCAAAGGAAATAGAACGGGTGGAGATATACTGGTAATAAAAAGTAAGCCTGGCGCTGCTCACCGGTATTTTGAAGAAAACAAAACCTTAAGGAATATAAGCACCCTTGTATTTGATAAAAAGATTAGTGATAACAAAAGACTTGTTGCCAAACAAAGTTTTAGCTTCTTTGACAGAACCATTAACA
This sequence comes from Ferruginibacter sp., assembly GCA_039922375.1. Classification (GTDB taxonomy): domain Bacteria; phylum Bacteroidota; class Bacteroidia; order Chitinophagales; family Chitinophagaceae; genus Ferruginibacter. The sequence continues at coordinate 10,509 of JBDSAA010000147.1, read as the reverse complement.
TTCCTTCATACAGCTTTGCGGGGCTTGATTACAATGCTTTTACAGATGTGTCCTATGTTACCAATGCTGATAAACATGCACTGGTATTAGGAGGAAATTTTATTTACAACAGGTTTAAAGAAAAAAATAATGTTAGCGGCAACCGGGGGAATACTTCACGGACAGGTGGCCTGTATGGCCAACATACCTGGGATGCAACCGACAATGTAAAATTAGAAAGTGGTTTGCGGGTCGACATGGCAGATTACAGCAACCCAATTTATTCAAACACTGAAGTATTTATTTTGCCAAGACTATCATTACTGGTAAAGTATGGTCCTAAATGGTCTTCACGAATTGGTGCAGGCATGGGATATAAAACACCCACTTTATTTACAGAGCAAACAGAAACAATACAATATCAGCATGTCGCCCAACTAGGTAATGTAAAGTCTGAGAAAAGCCACGGTGGAACAGCAGATATAAACTTTAAAACAAACATTGCTGAAGGCTTTTCATTTACTATAAATCACATGTTCTTTTATACAAGGATCAATGACCCGCTTGTATTACAAACTAATAGTGCAGGTATTCACAGTTTTGTAAATGCAGCAAACCCCGTACATAGCGCAGGCTTTGAAACCAATGCAAAGTTTGTTTATAAAGATAACTTCAAGTTGTTTTTGGGGTACACATTTACGGATACAAAAGCAAAGTATTTGTTGGGCAACCGGGCGCTGCCGTTAGTCCCAAAAAGCAAATTAAACAGTGCCTTGATTTATGAAAAGGAAGGAGTAATCAAGATAGGATTAGAAGGCTACTTTACCGGTAAGCAACATTTAAGCAATGGAACGCAATCGCCTGCTTTTGCAGAGTTTGGGTTTATGGCAGAGAAGATATTTAAGCAATTTTCGTTGTACATCAACTTTGAAAATTTCACTGATACAAGGCAAAGCAATTATAAAAACGTTGTAAATGGTTCACATCTTAACCCTACATTTGACGAGATATGGAATCACACAGAGGGCTTTGTATTTAATGGAGGGATTAAACTGAAACTGTAGTATGAACAGCTTTTTAAAATACTATTTACCATCGTTTTTACTCGTTTATTTGGTAGCCACTTTTATTTTACCAAGTATAAGCGTTTACAGAAAAACCGGTATCAACCCTGTATCATTTGGCAATAGCGACAATGCACATGATTACATTGGTTTTATAATGAAAGTGCTAACAGGATTGCTAATAATAGCAGTTCTGTTATACTCATTTAGCAACAGGGCATATCAATATTTATCACCAATAATCTATCTGCAAGCTGAATGGATAAAATATACCGGCTTATTTTTGATGCATGCTTCCTTAATCTGGATAGTAGTTGCACAATACCAAATGAAACAATCCTGGAGGATTGGTATAGATGAAAAAACAAAACAGCATTGATAACAAAAGGCTTGTTCAATGTATCACGTTACCCGATCTTCGTGGGAATGATAATAAGTACAGCGGGGACATTTCTGATTATTTCCAATGCCCTGGCATTCTTTATACTTGGAACAACTTATATCATTATTCAAATTCAAATAAGGTTAGAAGAAGAGCATTTGATTAAACAGCATTGGGAAATGTATAAGCAGTACAAGCAAACGGTAAGAAGGATTTTATAAACTTTTATAAATGGAGCAACATAAACATACAGATAGTCACGGGCATGGACACAGTCACGTAGGGCATGGACACGTTCATGCAACCGGCAATATTGCAACAGCTTTTTTTCTTAACACAGTTTTTGCCTTGATTGAACTTGTGGGCGGGATACTTACAAACAGTGTTGCAATATTATCAGATGCTTTACACGATTTTGGGGATAGCTTGTCATTGGGCGCTGCCTGGTATTTTCAAAAGAAAAGCCAACAGGGTAAAACGCATAGCTATACGTACGGTTATCAACGGTTCTCTTTGTTAGGAGCATTCATAAATTCAATCGTATTAATAGTTGGCAGTGTATTCATAATTAAGGAATCAGTACAGCGTTTGTTTCACCCGGAAGAAGCAAATTATAAAGGAATGTTATTGTTGGCAATCTTAGGAATTTTTGTAAACGGCATTGCTATGTTACGCCTCAACAAAGGAGATAGCATAAATGAAAAAGTAGTATCGCTTCATTTTTTAGAAGATGTTTTAGGATGGGTAGCAGTTCTGATTGGTTCATTAATAATGATGTTCTTTCATGCTCCTGTTATTGACCCGATACTTTCTTTACTGATTGCATCTTTTGTACTTTTTAATATTTATAAAAATATTAAACCCGCTTTTAAGATAATATTACAGGGTACACCATCTGATGTGTCAGCGGTTGATATAAAGCAATTATGTTTAGTCAACAAAGATATTTTAGATGTCCATGACGTGAAATTATGGTCGTTAGACGGAAGCCATCATGTGGTAAGTATGCATATAGTCGTAAACAGCAACATAAACTTAAAAGAAGCGGAACATTTAAAAGAAAACATCAAAAAGCAGCTAAAAGAAGTTAACATTTCGCACGCCACTATTGAAGTTGAATTTGACCCCGGCCATTCACCTCTTTAAAAAGCCTACACAAAACCGCACGCTCTAAGTCCGCAAGAGCACCCGTACAGCAAAAAAAATCACTGAAAAACTTGCGTAGTTAAATAGCTACACTTATATTTGTAGTCAAATAGCTACACAATGAATTTAAGACGAGACGTATTTCAAGCAATAGCAGACCCGACAAGAAGGGCTATCCTACTGTTGGTGGCTTCGCAATCGATGACAGCCGGAGCAATCGCTTCAAATTTTGACACAGCAAGGCCTACGGTTTCAAAACACCTGCAAATACTCGCCGAGTGCGAGTTGCTTGAACAAGCGCAAAACGGCAGGGAAATCTATTATCTTATCAATGCAAAAAAAATGAAAGAAGTGGCCGACTTCATTGAACCGTTCCGCCAAATGTGGGATGACAGGTTTAATAAGTTAGAATCAGTTATGAAAAAATATAAAAGCAAATAACATGGAACGCAAAACAAAAATTAATGCCGACAACGGCAAACAGGATTTAGTGATCACACGTGAATTTGATCTGCCATTGGAGTTGCTTTTCAAAGCCTATGTGGAAGCCGAAATTGTAGAGCAATGGATGGGAACTAAAGTGCTGAAGCTTGAAAATAAAAAACACGGCAGTTACCAATTTGAAACGACCGATCCCATGGGAAACAAACACGGGTTCAATGGCGTGATCCATGAGTTTAGCCTCAACGAGAAGATCACACGAACTTTTGAAATGGAAAATACTCCTTTTGCCGTTCAGCTTGAGTTTATAGAATTTGAGAAACTCTCTGACAGCACCAGCAAACTCAATATGCATATAGTGTACAGGTCAGTTGCATACAGAGACCAAATGCTGCAGCTTCCCTTTGCCCAAGGCATCAATATGGCACATAACCGTTTACAGGACATCGTTAGCAAATTAAAATAATATACCATGACAAAGAGAAATAAAATCATCTATTGGATCGCAACAGGTTTGTTGGCTTTTGGCATGTTGGGAAGTGGCCTGGCTCAAGTATTTCATGCCAAAGGAATGGTTGACCTGGTTGTTCCGTTGGGTTATCCCTTATATTTCATGTACATCATTGGCACCTGGAAAATACTTGCAGTAATAGCTATTTTAATTCCAGGCTTTAAACTTGTTAAAGAATGGGCTTATGCAGGTCTCTTTTTTGTTATGACGGGGGCTCTTATTTCGCATTTGGCAACCGGCGATTATGGGATCCAGCAAATTATCGGGCCCATTATGCAGACTATTTTTATTATTTTGTCATGGTATTTCAGGCCCGCGGACAGAAAAATCATTTCAGTTAATCAATAGATGAACAACATGAACCCCAAAGTTGATTTTTACTTTAATAAATCAAACAAATGGCAGGAAGAAATCCGGCAATTGAGAACGATCGTTCTAGGCTGTGGGCTTACCGAAGAACTCAAGTGGGGTGTTCCCTGTTACACACTTGGGAAAAAAAATATCGTCTTGATACATGTGTTTAAAGAATATTGTGCGTTTTTATTTTTCAAGGGGGTCTTATTAAAAGATGCCGAAGGTATTTTGATACAACAAACGGAGAACGTGCAGTCGGGGCGCCAGATCCGGTTCACCAATGTTGCAGAAATAGTTAAGATGGCACCCATTTTGAAAAGCTATATTTATGAAGCCATTGAAGTAGAGAAAGCGGGGTTGAAAGTGAATTTAAAAAAGAACACAGACTTCGTCATTCCTGAAGAATTTCAGCGTAAACTTGATAAAAGCACTGGCTTGAAAACGGCTTTTAATGCATTGACCCCGGGGCGGCAAAGAGCATACATTTTTTATTTTTCTGCGCCCAAACTATCCAAGACCAGGGAGTCGAGAATTGAAAAATATGCTGCGCAAATACTCAATGGAAAAGGATTAAATGATTGATAGCAAAATCTTCAAAACAATGAACAATAAAACTATGGAAGAAACAGCTAACAGGGAAATGCAAATCAGCAAAACACTTAAAGCTCCCATTAATTTTATGTGGGAATTGTGGGCCAATCCCGAACACCTTGTAAGCTGGTGGGGACCTGATGGGTTTACCAGCACGATCCACAAAATGGACTTTCAGGAAGGCGGAGAATGGAAATTGACTATGCACGGCCCGGATGGAACAAACTATCCAAACCGGAGCATTTTCAAGAAAATTATTCCGTTAAATAAAATCGTTTTTGAACATTTCAACCCGCATTTTATTACTACAGTTCTTTTTGAATCCAAGAGTGAGGAAACCCAAATAGACTGGGCGCTGTTATTCGATACAGTAGAAATGCATGACATCGTGGTTAAAGCACACAAAGCTGACGAAGGACAAAAACAAAGCATTGAAAGGCTTCGAAAATATATTTCAACATTATACGCTTCAGCCCCTATTCAACAGAAATAATTACAGAACTATGAACAACAATAAAAAGGCATTGCCACCAGAACAAGGTGAAGAATTACTCACTATACTAAAAGCCCGTTTTGAAAAAAACATGAAACGACACAAGGGCCTTCAATGGAGTAATGTACAAGCAAAGCTTGAAGCTAATTCTGAAAAGTTGTGGTCGCTCGACGAAATGGAAGCAACCGGTGGCGAGCCGGATGTTATTGATCATGATAAAAAAACAGATCAATACATTTTTTGTGATTGTTCAGCAGAAAGTCCCAAAGGCCGCAGAAGTATTTGCTACGACGGTGAAGCACTCGAATCGAGGAAAGAAAATAAACCTATAAATAGTGCCATTGATATGGCGGCCGATATGGGCATTGAGCTTTTAACAGAAGAACAATACCGGGCATTGCAGCAACTTGGAAATTTCGATACAAAAACCTCGAGCTGGGTGCGTACGCCTGCTGATATCAGGGAACTAGGCGGGGCACTGTTTTGTGATCGACGCTACAACCAGGTCTTCCTGTACCACAACGGCGCAGAATCTTATTATGCGGCCAGGGGATTTCGTGGCTTGCTAAAGGTTTAAAAATGTGTCGTATTGATGGGTAGATTAAAGGAATATATAATTGTACAGGGATTAAAATCCCCTCGCTAAAACATACAATCGAGCGCCTGCGCTTCTCTAAGTTAACAATGGCAGCGATAAAATTTTTATTTATCCGACGCCGGCATTTTCTTTAGTAACTTTTTCATTTCTAAAACTGTTTCCGCGAATTTGCTATCATTGGCAAGATTCTTCAATTCGTGAGGATCTTTTGGATGTTCAAAAAGCATATTGCCCAACGTGCCCTCACCCCATTCAACATAATGCCAGCGTTTAGTGCGTACAGATTTTGCGACAGTATTTTTAACTCCCGTAACGCTATAGGCCGGATAGTTCCAGTCATCTTCCGGATTCTTTAACAAGGGTACAATGCTATGGCCTTCCAAACTATCTGGCCGTGCAAGTCCGCAAAGCTCAGCCAGTGTTGGATACAGATCGATCAGTTCAACAACTTTACTGCTGGCCTGTGCCTTACCGTTAGGAACAATAACTATTAAGGGAACACGAAGGCCAAGCTCATACATTGAGTAGGCCTTGCTCCACTTACCTTTTTCGCCGAGGTGATAACCATGGTCACCAAAAAAAACAATGATGGTATTATCCTCTAAGTTATTTTTTTCAAGTGCTTCTATCACCCTCCCTACATTTGCATCCATATAACTTGTGGAAGCATAGTATGCCCGTTTCATTTCCCTGGATAAATCAGGAGGTGATTCCCTGCCAATAAAAAGATCGCTGTTGGTTTTGGAAATGGCTATTTCAGGATGTCCCGCAGGAGCTTTAGGCGTTGTTCCAAAGTCAACGGGCAATTCCATTTTATTTACATCGTATAGATCAAAAAACTTTTTGGGCGCTGTTGGAGGGCTGTGCGGTTTTACAAACCCTACTGCAAGAAAAAACGGTTTGTCTTTATATTTTTCTATAAACTCAATGGCCCGTGTTGCAGCTTTATAATCGCCGTAATTTTCACCATTACCTTCTAAAACAATAATGGTATCAGAGGCCGATGTATTTTTTCTTGCGCTTACGGATGCGGAATCTCCTGGTGGAGCGTTTTGCCGTAAGGGTTCTTGCGTCAACCTGTTACCACGACCGGTTATAGCAGGATTGGCTGGCTCCCCTCCTTCTGTCCACGAAACCATATCGTCAATTCCTCCATGAAAAATTTTACCGCTTCGCAGGCTTAGGTAACCATTGTTTTTAAAATATTGCGGTAGCGTAACCCACTCAGGATGTTTTGCCCGGAAGTAATCATTGTTATTCATCACGCCTGTTTGTGTTGGGTAGCGTCCTGTAAGAAATGAAGTGCGTGAGGGATTGCAAACAGGATACTGTGTATAGGCATTATCAAAGCGGGTTCCCCGGCTAGCAAGCTTATCAATGTTTGGCGTTTTTATCATCTTTACTCCATAGCTTCCAAGTTCGGGACGAAAATCATCTGCCACAATAAACAGTACATTATATCGACGCTTAGAAGTTGACTTAGAAGTATCCTGTCCACGTGCTGACACCAGGAATATAAATAATGGAAGACAGGCTCTCAACACAAGTAGGCATCCTGAGGTGAAATAATTTCGGAATATAAAAGTCATACGTGAAATTATTTTTTATTATTAAAACATTCAAAAAAGGTAGTTCAAAGGAAGTGCTACTCTTCTGCCCGGCATGGCTAAATTATGGCGGCGTATAAACTCCCGATTGGCCCATAACCCTAATCTCAATTAAACCAAACTGCATAACCTTTCCTTCTTAAATCTAATGCGAGTTTTTCTTCCATTATCAATGCTTCCTGCCTGGTCATCGGCTTCAAATTTATATGATCGTAGAGACTGGGACGTAAATAGGTTCCGTATTTCTGAACAATATTGGCAGATAACTTGTGGCCTTTTTTATTTACATACCCGGTTTTATGCTGGATGAATCGCTCAGCTGGTGTCTTACTGGTCATACCTACATAAAGGCACTGAAGTACTCCATTGAATTGTGGATTGGCAGCCCGGAACATGCCGTTTTCCGTAAAGACTTTTTTTGACAGTTCTACAACATAAACCTGGTGCCTCATTTTTTAAAGAAAGTTTTCTCCGCTATTAAAACAAAGTGCAATGTATTAAGCAAAGTTCAACAAACGCAATCCTGATAAATATAAATATAAGCCTGTTAAGCTGACAGGCATTATTTAAAAGCTCATAAGCTACCCTTAAGGTATCGAACAACTAAGGCTTGACCTTTAGCCTTTCTGGCCCCACGAAGCCTTATTTATTAGCGGTTGTGTATTGTCAGTTTTCAAATTCCGCAGGATCATGATAACCAAATATTTTTATTTCTTTATGGTCTGTCAATAGCCGTTTTACTTGCTCCAGGCTTTTTATCCTGGGGTCATTGCTGCCTGCCCTCATAGTTACAAGTTGGGTTACAGGATGTTCATTAGTTTCTGTTTCCACTCTTAGATAATATGCATCACCGATATAAAATATCTATTACTGTTTTGCTTTATCGCTACACCGCAGTATCCAAAAGTATGTCCAAATAAGGGAATGAGATAAATATCAGATTCAAAATCTACATCAACTTTCCTCGCCTCTAAGCCAAACCATAATTCCTTTGACGTATCGTACGTTTTAATAACAGGCTTGTATGCCATGTCATTATGCCGTACAACGTTAAAGTGTTTATGAAGTTGTGGCATTTGGAAAACGTACATTTCAATTAACCACAAAAGCAAAATAATGATTTATAGGCGAATGCTTAACGTCCCGCCACAATTTTATAAACACACTGTAACCTGCTGGCGTTCTCGTTTGCCTACAATCTGACTTCGTATCTGTCAGCAAGCTTTTTGATTCCGTTAATAAAATACTGATTGAGTTGTGTTCTTACTTTTTCTTTTCTTGTGCCGTCTGGCAAAACAATAGTGTCCGTAACAGTTTGAGGAATTAATGCTTTTTTATATTGCTCCTTTATTGTTTGTCGTCCCTTCTCTATTTGATTTGTCAACATATAAAAAGCAATCAGGTAATAAGGCGAAAGTGTTGGACTGATATATTGTTCGTCCTTTTCTAAAAGCATTTTTAACTTGTCAAGTGATGTGTAGTTTTCAAACATTTGCTTTAAGTACTTTTCAAGGTCAGACCTGATTTGTTCCGCGGTTATTGTTGCGTCTATATTTTTTGATAATGTATACCAATGGTCTCTGTTATGAGAAGAAATCCCAAGTCTATTTTGAATAAAACAGTCGTATGTTTTAGGAAATTCATTTTGAATTTCTTTGTCGGCAATAATTGAAGAAATGTCTGCGTTGTAAAAACCAAAATTAAAAGTAAATGTAACACTGTCGTTGTAAGAGTTCCATTGACTTTTCTGAACATTGAAACATTGCGTTATGTCATTAATTTGTTTAGCAAAATGAAGCGTTTTTCTTTTAAAGCCAAAGTCCTTGAAAAAAGGAAAAATTGTCCCTTTACAGATTTCGTCAAAGTCAGTTTTTAATTTATCGGTTGTCATATTATGGAGGTCTCCGCTTGCATGTAACTCAAATATAGTCGAATGTTTTTCAATCCCCCGTACGCCTTAAAAATAGCTGGCTTGGCTTGGGTCAATACGTTAACCCATTTTAGCAAATGTTAGCTTCAATGTAAAACCTTCGTAAAGCCAATTTTCGTTATTTCAGAAATGCTTTCTTCTCAGCACGTCTACCTAACAGCTATGTGTAGGGCCGGTGACGTTGCGCCTATACCGCTTACTGTTTGCCTGCCATTGGTTAAAATAGAATTACAACTTTGCATTTAAAAAATTATTGATTCAGGAGTAAATAAGGCGGAATGGAAATTGGTTCGTGTGCCACGACTCAAGGCGGAGGAAGGCTCAAAAAAACTTGTCATCTATCAATCCCTATAGAGTGGCTCCCAACTTCAAATCGCCGGTTCCGTAAAACTAAGACTTCATCGTTGGCCTTGCAGGCCCGACGAAGTCTTAGTTGTTAGCTGTAGCCATTTTTGGCAATGCGTTTTTATTTCAATTTTAAGGGATGCCAAATATTCTTTTTTAAATTCGATCCAGAGGTCGTTTCAATGAAATTTTCGATATAGTTGTCTTCAGATAATTTGCTCTTTATTATAGCTTGCTTTATGCCCCAATTATAGATTTCATACTCACGCGCCGAAAATATACTTAGTTTCCAACTACCCTCTTCTTTGTTAAATCGAAAGATAAACGGACTTAGTTTTCCCTCAACTATTCTTTCTACAATAGCGCTATCGTTATCAATTTTAATTCCCCCTAATTCATATTTTGCAATCTGAGAATTTCCGGCGAATCCCTTGTTCATTAAAAATCGTAAAAGACTTTTACCATTCATTTGCATGATGGAATCTTCAGGGAAATTTTGCCTGACTTTTAAAATTGTAAACTTATCAATAGTCTGCTCACTTTCGATTTGGAGACTATCAAAATTTATAATCTTATACAGCGTGGCCGAATAAAAGTTAATTGTAGTTGAATCTACACATTCAACTCCTGCATTTCCATTTTTATTTAAAATAGCTGATCTATATTGAGCGAAACATTCTTTTATTTGTTTATTGTCATTATTCGGCGCCTTACATGATGTTAGGAGTAAGCAAGAAATTATAAAAAGAAAAAAACTTTTCGACATAAATGAAATTTTTAATGGTTACAGCTAACTCAAATATAGTCGAATGTTTTGCAAATCCCCGTACGCCTTGAAAAAAATAGCTGGCTTGGCTTGAGTCAATACGTTAACCCATTTTAGCGAAAGTTGGCTTCAATGTAAAACCTTCGTAAAGCCAATTTTCGTTATTTCAGAAATGCCTTCTTCCGAGCAACGGTGTGTCACGAATGAATAGAAAAGTAGATATTTCTATTCAATGTTGAATAAAAGATGGCAGTAGGTCTGCCGCATACGTCATGCAGTTGAAGTGTGCAAACCACCTGAAG
>JBDSAA010000146.1:0-4478 GCA_039922375.1 Ferruginibacter sp. | reverse complement strand
ATTGTCATACTGTTGAGGTGTGCAAGTGTTTACAGGTAATTTGTTTTCTTTTGTTTTGCTATGTTGTCCCGGCGCTGCCGAACACCGTAACCAGGCAAGTTGGCAAGCTCTTAAACCAAAGGCCAAGGGCATCAAAATTAGAAAGGAGTTTTTGTGAAGCTGCATATTTTTCAATTTAATAGTTAGTTGATTAAATATGCAAAACCTTACAAATTGAGTAGAATATTTTATTGGTATATCATGCAAGCATGGCAGATTACAATTTCCAACTTGTTATCGGCAACTGCTACTTACTGTTGAATGACCAATACGGCTGGCACCGCTCTTTGTATTCCTTTGTCGCTGGGTTTAATTGTTTCTTTGCCTTTGATCAGCATGCAACTGCTTCCACCGCCATCCAGGTTAAGCGCTTCTTCACATCCTAAGCCTGCCATTAATTGGGCCGCCTCAGTTAGGCTTGCTCCCATTGCTATTCCGGGGTTGCCCCTTCTATTACCATGATGATAAGTTTATTACCGGTAGTATATCCCATCAATGTTCGTGGATGTAGGTCATCAATGGCTTTGCCCACAAATTTAAGTTCCTCATTGTTGGAAATCTTCACCTGCGCATTTTGAACAAGCACCGGGCCTCCACCAATGGCAGTTTGCATCTTCCACTTTTTGAAATTTTGCAGGCGGGAAAGATCATTTACACCGGAAGCACCGCTCAACATCGCCCTAATGGATTTATTGCTGACAGAATCCAACGCCGCCGGGATAACCGTTTGCGATGCAAAGGCTGTTTTTTTGGAGGAGTCTGATAACACCCACGCTACATCGGCTTCCCGTTTTTTAGAAATTCCTAGCGCACCATTGAATGGATGGCGAAAAGTAAATGTGTCTTTTCCTCTGCCTGGAATTGTGTGAACATTATAGGAAACCAGCTTGCTGTTTTTGATAACAATATTTAAATTTTGGTTGGTGGCAAATGAGAAAAAGGTAGCATTCACAACCAACAAAGGCTGATTGTTTTTTACATAAAACTGTGCCGGGGTAAGCCTTCTTTTATATGAAGTATCTGTGGTAAAATGCAGTGCTTTATTTTTAAGGTCAGCGATAATATAATACGCTATAAAGGGCCTGCCGTTTAAGGAGTCAGTTGTTTTAAAAACATCAAAGCCGACTGGTATTGGAGCGTAAGCCTCATTTGTATTTACCCACTTAACCTGCGCCATTGTATGGCTGCTGAAAAATAAAATTGCGGTAAGGACTAATAATTTTAAATCAAAATACGATCTGCTGTTCATTGATATCCTGTCTGGCGGTAAGGGTTGTAATAAAATTATTGGTTCATTGATTATTATTGCGCTTTAATAATAGGTTTCATTTGCTGGTTGTTGCCATTTTGAAAGCGCAGGTAATACATACCAGGTTTATACATCGACAGGTCAATTTGTTTTACGATTGTCTGCCGCCGGTCGTAGGTGTTTTCCATTAACGTTGCAATAAGCACGCCCTCCGGTGATACCAATTGAAGTAAGGTGTGCCCTCCATTGGTAATAAATTCCACATTGGTGCCACTGACCACAGGATTGGGCGAATTCTTTACCAGTACTTCCGAAGTAGTGGCAGCTCGTCCCAATGGCGCACAATTGGCGTTGTTACACACGTTCAGATCCGTAAAATTTTGAAGCATTATCTGTTGCAGGCTTGTCGAATCCTGGCAAAGCCAGCGTTTCATGATACTATAATAAATATTCCTGAAATCATTCTGCAGTGCTATATTGTCGTTGACACCTGCTACGGCCGGAAGCACCGGGCTTGTGCCAATGATACCACCAGTTGCCTGTGTGCCAAAAATAAACATTGGCGCAGCATACCCATGATCTGTGCCGCCGCTGGCATTACTTTTTATTCGTCTTCCAAATTCACTAAAGGTCATGCCCAACACCCGTTGGTCTTTGTTCATTAGTTTCAGGTCATTGTGAAATGCCTGGATGGTATTGCCCAATATTGCCATCAGGTTTGCGTGGGCACCTGTAGAGGTATCACTGGTATTTGTTTGCAAGGCATGTGTATCAAATCCTCCAACGCTAACCACATAAATTTTTGTTTTCAATCCGCCATTGATCAATCGTGCTACTATTTTTAATTGATTGGTGAGGGCGTTAGCAGGATAGGTAGCCATATTAACGTTGCCCGCAATATTGTAGGCGTTCTTTACGGCATTGTAATAAACCTGTGCCTGTTTGGATACATCCCGTACATATTTAAGTTTTAATCCCAGCGGAGTGTCCGTCGGTACGATATCTTCTCCGCCATCTGCATTATTGATAAATGCATTGGGATCGCTGATGGTGTATCCCATTGGTGAAGTAGGGCCAAGTAGAGAAAGTGAAGTACCTGATCCAAACTGGATACCCAGTGGGTCTGGCATAGCTACGGTTGGATACCCGCCCGGATACCCGGGGTACTCACCATTGAGGTAGCGCCCCAGCCAGCCATCACTAAGGTATTGATCACTGGCTGCCGCAGTCATCCAAATATCTGTGGCCCTGAAATGAGAAAAGCTGGGAGCAGGGTAGCCCGCAGATTGGATAATGCAAAGTTTGCCTTCATCGTACAGGTCACGCAGGCCTGTTAGTGAAGGGTGCAATCCTGTGGCTGCGGTACCTGTAAGTGCCAGCACTTTGCTTTGGGCAATAGCAATATTGGTTCGTGCATTTATATAATTGCTGTATTGGTCCAATGGTATCACGGTATTCAATCCGTCGTTGCCGCCACTCATTTGTATCACTACCAATATATGGTCATTCATTGTTCCGGGAGGAAAAAAGCGGCTAAGCAAACTATCATCTGTATGAGCCGTAAGGTCAAAGCCATTGATAGCTCCAGGCAGTCCTACAGCGGATATTGAACTGTTTCTTATGAATGCTCTTCTTTTCATTTTCAGATAATTTTAGGTGGCAACGTTTACATCAATTGATATTCTTCCAGCTTGCTTAAAAAATACTGACCCAGCGCCTTAAGCCGGCCATTCACTACGCTGAAATTGTTCAGGTTTTGAGGTGCGCTGATATACGCATTCCAGGCACTGGTCCAGTAATCATCCGTTAGTTGCCCGGTAAGCAAAATGTCTGTTTTGATACTGTCTCTAAGCCCCTGGCTAAGTGTACGACGCAACAGGTATTTATTAAAGTCGAGCACCAATTGATTTGGATCAGAGGGATTGCTCATGCGTTTTGCAAAATCTACCGCATCAAAATATGATTTGAAGCCGCCATTGCTGTAACTGCTGTTGACAAGGGTATTGATCAGATTCTGCCGTTTGGAAAAAGTATCTGTGTTGATCCAAAGCTTGTCGAATAAAGGCGTCTGGTAGTAAGCGGGAAAGCCTGAAACATTTGGTGGGTCGCCAAGGTTTTGCTCCTGCGACACCATAAAACTATTGCCTAAATAAGCAAGGTGCCTGTAAAGCAATTGTGGGTTTGCTTTTGGTGGAAGGCGCAGTTTGCATTCTCTTATCATGCCTACGGTAAAGTCAGCCGGGCTTTTAATCATAGCGCCAAATTGCAACGCATCAAAAAAGTGCTCGCTTTTAAAAAGCAGGTCCAGCACAGGTTTTATCTCATAATTACTGCTCCGGAAAATAGCCGCCATGGGTGTGATGATATTGGTTTCAACATCGGCCGTAATATCATCGTATACAAAGAACCGGTAAAGCCTTCTGCAGATATACATTGCTACTTCATCGTTGGCGAAGATCATATCCAGCAAATCATCTACTTCCTGCGTGGCTTGTGCCAGCGGGCGGTTAATGACAGTATTGCCATAAAACGAGGAGAATTGTTTTGGATTAATATCGTGGCGGCTGGAAGTAAATGAAGCCGTAACGGTGGTACGATTTACCTGGTAGCCTGTAAGCACACGTGCAGCAGCCATTACATCATTTTCTGTATATTGACTTGCCGGCCCCTTGCCCAGCGTAAAAAGTTCCTGTAGCTCCCGTGCATAATTTTCATCCGGGGCAGTTTTACTATTCTGGTAACCGTTAAGGTAAATAAGCATTGCCGGGTTTAATGTGATGGCTTTTGTAAAAGCCTTAAAATTTCCCAGTGCGTACTGACGGAGGGTTTTTAAATAATGATAGCAAAGTGTGCCGGTATCCACGGTATCAAATTCAATAGCAAAATGAGTGCTCCAGAAAAGGATCATCTTCTCTTCGATACTTTGGGGCTGGTTGATAAGTGTGTTGAACCACCAGGATTTTACGGATTCCCTTCTATAAAAATTTACAGATCCGGAATTGGTAGGTGTATTTACCCATGATTTGCCAACCGGCACGGACCAGTCGGGATCAGTGGCTGGCGTACTGATGGTGTCTGTGCTGTACACTTTTACAGGTTCTCCCATATTGGCCGGGGTGTTGAGGCTATTAAGCAACAAGTCCACTGCTTCTGAATAAGTGAAGTACATAAAGTCAGTCACCTGTTCCCT